>CAZBOF010000060.1:0-24165 GCA_964493285.1 uncultured Rhizobacter sp.
CGCCCACCGAGATCCTGGCCGAGCAGCATTTCCGCAAGCTGGTGGATTGGCTCGCGCCGTTGGGCATCCGCACCGCGTGGCTCACAGGCAGCCGCAAGGGCAAGGCACGCCAGCAGATGCTGGCGCAGGTGGCTTCCGGCGAAGCCGCGCTGGTGGTGGGAACCCATGCCGTGATTCAGGACGAAGTGCAGTTCGCCCGCCTGGGGCTGGCCATCATCGACGAGCAGCACCGCTTCGGTGTGGCGCAGCGCCTGGCCTTGCGCGCCAAGCTCGAAGCGCAGGCGCTGGAGCCGCACCTGTTGATGATGAGCGCCACACCCATCCCGCGCACGCTGGCGATGACCCTGTTCGCCGATCTCGACGTCAGCACCATCGACGAGCTGCCTCCCGGCCGCACGCCGGTGGTGACCAAGCTCTTCAGCGAAGGCAAGCGTGCCCACGTGGTGCGCACCATCGCCGAGGAACTTGGCCATGGACGGCAGGTGTACTGGGTGTGTCCGCTGATCGAAGAATCCGAGAAGCTCGACCTCCAGAACGCCACGGCCACCCATGAGCAGCTCAGCGTCGACCTGGCAGGGTTCAGCGTCGGCCTGCTGCATGGCCGCATGCCGGCGGCCGAGAAGGCCGAGGTCATGGCGAAGTTCACGCGCGGCGAGGTCCAGGTGCTGGTCAGCACCACGGTGATCGAGGTCGGGGTGGACGTGCCCAACGCGTCGCTGATGGTGATCGAGCACGCCGAGCGCTTCGGCTTGTCGCAGCTGCATCAACTGCGGGGCCGGGTGGGACGTGGCACCGTGGCCAGCGTGTGCGTGCTGCTCTACGGCGACCCGCTCTCCGACACCGGCAAGGCGCGCCTGAAAGCCATGCGCGAGACGAATGATGGGTTCGAGATCGCCCGCCGTGACCTCGAGATCCGGGGGCCGGGCGAATTCCTGGGTGCCCGCCAATCGGGGGCCCCCCTGCTGCGCTTTGCCGACCCGCTGGCCGACGGGGATCTGCTGCACGCAGCCCGCGACAGCGCGGTGCGCCTGCTGTCGGGCGCGCCGCGCGTGGCAGAGCAGCACGTGGAGCGGTGGCTGGGCAGCCGAGCGGAGTTCCTCAAGGCCTGACGACGTGGCATGCCGGGCTTCGGCCCGGGTGTGTGCACCGGATGCCGCCGGCTTCACACGCCACGCTCCAAGCAGTCGATGTTCACGGGGTGAACATCGCGCAAATTCGCACTGGGCCGGCCGTCTGCCACGCCAAAATCTTTGCAACAGGTTCTGCATCGCAGGGCCATGACATCCCAGATCCCAAGGAGACATTCGATGATGCAGATGCTGGTATGGGCGTGCTTGCGCTTTCGGGGCATCGGCAGGCGCGCTGCCATGGTGCTGGTTCAGATGACGTGTGCGGTGGCGCTTCCCCTGGCGGCCCACGCGCAGAGCGACTACCCGAACCGGCCGGTGCGCATCCTGAGTCCGCACACCCCGGGCATGGGGACCGACGCCGCTTTGCGTGGCATGGCCCAGGTGCTCGGCGAGAAGCTGGGGCAGCCCTTCGTCGTCGAGAACCGGGCCGGCGCGGACGGGCTGCTCGCCGGTGCGGCCTGCGCCAAGGCGCCGCCCGACGGCTATACCTTGTGCATGGGCGACTCGCTCGGCATCACGCTGAACCCGCTGGTGCGCGTCTCGATGCCCTACGATCCGGCGACGGCCTTCACGCCGATCACCTTGCTGACCTTCATGCCGGGCGGCATCTGGGTCAACGCGGCGGTGCCCGCGAAGAACTACGGCGAGTTGCTCGCCTACGCCCGCGCGAATCCGGGCAAGGTGAACCTGGCCACGACGGGCCGTTCGAGTCCGGCCTACCTGTTCAGCCGCCTGCTGCTCGCCACCCAGGGCATCCAGTTCAACGAGGTGCCCTACAAGTCCGCCGGCGAAGCCTGGCGTGCGGTGCTGGCCGGCGAGGTGGACGTGGCCACCTTCACCGTGGGGTCCGGCTTGCAGCAGGCGCAGTCCCGCGCACGGCTGGTGGCAGTCAGCACCTCTGCGCGCGTGCCGGAAGCGCCGGACGTGCCGACCTACGGCGAGGTCGGCCTGGTCTCCGTCATCACCTGGATGGCCTTGTTCGCGCCAACGGGCACGCCGGAGCCCATTCTTGAACGCATCAATGCCACGCTGGCGAAGGAGTTCTACGCGAAGCCGGACCTGGTCGCCCGCTTCATCGAGACGCCGGGCTACCTGAACCAGGGCATCGCGGGGATGCCGCTGGCGGCTGCGGGCGATTTCATGAAACAGCAGCGATCGATGTACCTGCGGCTGGTGCAGGACGCGAAGATCCCGCGCGAGTGACCGATGGACACGACATTGCCCTGCGCCAACGGCTTCAAGGCCGCATTGCGATCGAAGGTTCCGAGCCTCGGCCTGTGGATGGGCCTGGCGGATGCACTGGCCGCGGAAATCTGCGCCGGCTCGGGGGCCGGCTGGCTGCTGATCGACGGCGAGCATGCGCCCAACGACCTGCCCGCCATCCTCGCCCAGTTGCAGGCCATTCACGGCTATGCCGCCCACCCCGTCGTCCGCGTGGTGAATGGCCATGGGGAGGCCGGTGCGGCGGTCCTCAAGCAGGTGCTCGACCTGGGCGCGCAGACGGTGATGGTGCCGATGGTGGAGACGCAGGCACAGGCCGAAGCGGTCGTCCGTGCGGTGCGCTATCCGCCGGAAGGCATCCGCGGGATGGCCATCGGCCGGGCCAGCCGCTGGGGGCGCTGGGCGGACTACGCCGGCCAGGCCAATCGCGAGGTGTGCCTTCTGCTGCAGGTCGAGTCGGTCGCGGGCCTGGATCAGCTCGAAGCCATCGCCGGCACGGATGGGGTCGACGGTATCTTCATCGGCCCCGGTGACCTGGCTGCCAGCATGGGCCACCTCGGCGCCAGCGGACACGAGGCCGTGCGCGCGGAGGTGAAATCCGCCATCCGCCGGATCCGCGCTTGCGGCCGCGCGGCCGGCGCGATGAGCCTCAACGAGCAGTACGCCGCGGAGTACCTGGAAGCCGGGGCGAGTTTCCTGGCCGTCGGCTTCGACGCCCATCTGCTCGCGAAGGGCAGCAGCGACCTGGTCGCGCGCTTCGCAGGGCCGCTGGGCATGCGCCCCTGTTCAATCAAGTAACTTCGACGAGAGCCTTCGCATGCTTCAACCCGCCGATCTGCGTGGCGCCTACGCCATCATCCCGACGCCTGCCACGGCGGGAGCCGACCGTTCGATGCCCTCGACACCATCGACGTCGACGAAACGCGTCGGCTCATCGCCGCGTTGCTGGGTGACGGCGTGGAAGGCCTCATCGCGCTGGGCACGACCGGCGAGTGCGCGACGCTGTCGAACGCGGACTACGAGACCTTCGCCCGCTGCGTCGTCGAGGCGGTGGACGGCCGCGTGCCCTTGTTCGTCGGGGCGTCGGCACTGGCCGGCCACGACGTGCTGCGGCGCATGCGCTTCCTCGCCGACCTGGGTTGCGCCGGCACGCTGCTCGGCCCGCCGATGTGGCAGCCCGTCACCGACGCCATGGCGGTCGACTTCTACCGCGAACTGGGCGTGCTGGTTCCGGCGCTGGCCATCATGGTCTATGCCAACCAGCGGGTGTTCCGGCACCCGTTCGGCGACGTGTTCTGGCGCGGCATCGTCGAGAGCTGCCCCACGGTGATCGCGGCCAAGTACCTGCGCCCGGCCAAGCTCGATGCGCTGCTCGAACTCGTCGCGGGCCGTGTCCACCTGATGCCGAGCGACATGACGATGGCCGACTTCTACCGCACCTCGCCGCATACGACCACGGCGTGCTGGTCCACGGCCGCCTGCATGGGGCCGGCCCCGGCGGTGCGCCTGGCGCTGGCTTGTCGCCGTGGAGATGACGACGCCATCGCGAAGGAAGACCGCGCGATCGCATGGGCGAACGAGCCGCTGCTGGAAGTCATCCGCGACGGTGATGCGTTCGCGTCGCACAACATCCAGATCGAGAAGGTGCGCATGGAGGCGGCCGGCTACTGCCGGCCGGGGCCGACGAGGCCTCCCTACAATCACCTGCCCGAGAAGCTCTGGACGGCGGCGCACGAATGCGGGAAACGGTGGCAAACGATCCGGTAGGCGGTGCCGAGGAGGGGGCGTTCCCCGTCGAGGCGGGCGGGCGCGCAAGCTATGCCCATGTCCGCAGCCTTGAGCGCGGCCTGCTGATTCTTCAGGCCCTGAACCGCCTGTGCGAGGCGAGCGTCGTCGAGGTTGCGCAGCACGCAGGCCTGCCCCGGGCGACCGTCCACCGCTTGCTGGAGACGCTGGCCGACCTGGGCTATGTGGCCCGCACCGAAGTCCGCGGCCGTTTCCGGCCGGCAGCGCTCGTGCGAACCTTGTCGGACGGCTATCGGGTGGAGGACTGGATCTCGGTCGTTGCCGAACCGCTGCTCAACGCGCTGCAGGTGCGGCTGTCGTGGCCGGTGAGCATTGCCACCTATGGCGAACGTTCGATGCTCTTGCGCGTGAACACGCACCGCGGCAATCCGCTGTCGCTTGTGAAAGGCGTGCCCGGCACGCGCCTGTCGCTGTTGGGCAGCAGCATGGGGCGAGCCTACCTGGCCGCCTGCCGGGCCGGCGAGCGCGACTGGCTCCTGCAGTCGCTGCGTGCCGAAGGGGTGCCGGTGTCGGCGCCCGACCTGCGACGGGTGCAAGAGGCGCAGGAACGCGGTTTCTCCACGCGGCGGGCCAGCGGCGCCGAGCGAACGTCGAGCCTGGCGGCGGCCGTGCCCACGACACCCAAGGTGTTCGCGTGCATCAACGTCGAATGGATTGACTCGGTGCTGACGCTGGAACGGGCCGTCGAACTCTTCGCCGATGACCTGAAGGCCACTGCGCGCCAGATCGCCGAGCGTTATTCGCGGTGAGAGGGGCTGCGGCAGCCTGAACCCCCGCGCCGGCAATCGCCATCGGGGGGCAGGCAGCGGCATGGCGGCCCCGGGGTTACTGCACCGGCACGAAACGCTTGTTCGCCGCATCCAGCACGATGGCGTGTCCTGTCACGGGGGCCAGGTGCTGCTTGGGTGTGAACGTGATCGGCGACATGAATCCGGTGCGGAAATCCTTCAGGCCGTCCATTTTCTGGATCGTGCAGGCGCGCGTGAGGTCCCGGCCGCATTGGCGCATCGCTTCGATCAGGGCGCGCATCGTCACGTAGCCGGTCACGGTGTAGCGGTTGATCTTCGGCACATCCGCCGGCTTGAGGTGCTTGTTGACGAGGGCATGGAAGGGCGCCAGCGACGGGTCGTCCATCGACGGCACGAAGTCGTACAGGTACAGGCCCTGGCCGGCGTCTCCCATCAAGTCCATGATCGGCTTGGAATGGCTGAGCCACAGCGTGCCGACCTGGGCCGGCAGCGCAAGCCGCTTGAGTTCTTTCAGGATCGCGGCGTCATCGGTCGGCAGGCCGCCCAGCAGGATGGCCGTCACGCCCGCTTGCTTCATGCGCAGCACGTCCGCGGAGAAGTCGGTCTGGCCGCGCTTGTAGCGCTGCTTCATCGCCACGTCCAGGTTCAGTTCCTTGGCGGCGGCAGCGAAACCCAGTTCGCGGTCGATGCCCGATTCGTCGTCCTGGACGAGCGAGGCCCACTTCAGGCCCGGGTGCTTGGCCGCCATCACCTTGACGATCTCGTGCGCCGCGTCGCGGTAGCTGGTGCCCACGCCATAGTGGGTCTTGGGCGCAGCCTCGAACGGCGCCATGCTGGCCAGCAGCGGCGTGATCGAGGGGATGCCCTGGCTTTCGAGCGTCGGCAGGATGGCGAGGTAGTGCGAGCTGCCCGAGCCCGCGGTCAGCGCAAAGATCTTGTCCACGTCCATCAGTTTGTTGAACGCCTGCACGGTGCGCGAGGGGATGTAGGCGTCGTCTTCCGCCACCAGCTTGATCGTGCGCCCGTGGATGCCGCCGGCGGCGTTGGTTTCCTGCACGGCCAGCTGCAATCCGAGGATGGCCGCATAGCCGAGCGGCCCCGCCGGGCCGGTGAATGGCGCCACGGCGCCGAGCACGACCTCCTTGTCGCGAACGCCCGGGTCCGCCGCCAGCGCGGAGGTGCACAGGGCCGCCAACAGCCCGCTCAGGGCCCACAGTTTTCCAGCTTTCATGGTTGTCTCCGTTGTTGTTCAGGTTGGTTTCAACGTTGCCGCTTGCCCAGCGGCCACTCCGTCCAGTAGCGCTTCACGCGCGTCCACCGTGCGGCCAGGCCATCGGGCTCCAGGCGCAGGAAAGCGATGATCAGCACGGCGTAGATCAAGGCCTTCACCTCATGGACACGGGCGGCCGAGACCTCGGCCGCGGCACCGCCCAGATGCGCCAGCAGCAGCCGCACCAGATCGGGCAGCGCGACGATGAGCGCCGCCCCGAGCACCGCGCCGCGCACGCTGCCCAGGCCGCCGACGATGATCATCGCGACGGCCTCCACGCTGAGCACGAGGTTGAAGTCATCCACGTTCACGTAGCGCACGTGCAGCGCCAGCACGGCGCCGGCCACGCCGGTGAAGAAGGCGCTCACGCCGAACGACATCAGCTTGTAGCGCACGAGCGAGATGCCCATCAGGCTGGCCGCGGTGTCGTAGTCGCGGATCGCGGCCCATGCGCGGCCGACGCGCGAGCGCAGCAGGTTCGACGCGCCGATGACCGCCAGCGCAGCCGCCGCGAGCGCGATGTAGTACACGGCGTCGCTGCGGGACAGCGGCACGGAGAAGAACTCGGTGCGCGTGACCGGCATGCCGCGCGAGCCGCGCGTGAGCCACTCGGCCTGCAGGATGACGTGGGTCACCAGCATCGAGAAGGTGAGCGTGGTGATGGCGAGATACAGCCCCCGCAGGCGCAGCGACGGAATGCCCACCAGCAGGCTCGCAAACGCGGCCACGCCGCCGGCGGCCAGCAGGGCCGGTGCCGCGTCCCAGCCGTGGTCGGTGGTCAGGATCGCCATGGTGTACGCGCCAATGGCCAGGAAGCCGGCGTGGCCGAGCGAGATCAGGCCCGTCGTGCCGGTGACGAGGTTCAGGCCGATCGCGCCGATGGAGGCGATCAGGATCATCGTCATGTAGCTCACGATGAACATCGGCGCCAACTGCGGCAGCAGCAGCATCACCGCGATCAGCAGCAGGTACCAGGTCCAGGTGGAGCGGAAGGGGTGCAGCCGGGTCAGCTCGGCGTAGGTTTCGCGGTAGGTGGCGGTGCGCATCTCAGACTCTTTCGATGTGGCGTTCGCCGAACAGGCCGTAGGGGCGAACCATCAGGACGATCAGCACGACGAGAAAGCCGGCCACTTCCTTCGCGCCGGAGCCGATGTAGCCGCCGGCGAGGTTCTCCACGACGCCGATCAGCAGGCCGCCGATGGCTGCGCCGAGGATGGAGTCCAGCCCGCCGACGATGGCCGCCGGGAAGGCGCGGTTGCCGAGGCCGGCGATGTCGGGCCCGATGTGATAAATGTTGGCGAACAGGACGCCGGCCACGCCTGCCAGCAGCGACGACAGCACCCAGGCCGCGAGGTAGATGCGGCTGACCGACACGCCCATCAGCATCGTCACGGTCGAGTCGGAGGCGGCGGCACGCATCGCGATGCCGATCATCGAGCCGCGCAGGAACAGCCAGATGCCGATGAACAGCGCGATGAAGATCGCGAACAGCGTCATCTGCGGGCCGGTGATGTTGATGCCGAACACGTTCACCATGGCCTGCATGTCGCTGCCGGGGAAGCGGTGGGGATCGGTGTCCCAGAACAGGGCCACCAGCGCGCGGATCAGGACCGCGAGCGCGATCGTCATCATCACCACCGAGAACACCGGCTGCCCCAGCATCGGGCGCACGATCAGCCGCTCGATCAGGCCGCCGATCACGATGGCGGAGACGACGACGCAGGCGGCCTGCAGCAGCTCGCCGCCCGGCAGATAGAGCGAGACCGTGTAGCTGATGTAGGCGATGAGCATCATCACCTCGCCCTGCGCGAAGTTGAGGACGCGGCTGACCTTGAAGACGGTCGCGAACGCCATCGCGACCAGGCCGTAGAGCGCGCCGATGGCGAGGCCGCTCATCAGGAGGTTGGCGAGGTAGTTCATGCTGGGGCCCCGGCCGCCTGGGGCGTTGTCTGCGTTCCGTAGAGCCGCGCGATCTCGGCGGCGAACTTCTTCTCGATCACGTTGCGCTTGACCTTCTGCGTGGCGGTCAGCTCGCCGTCGTCGTGGTCGAGTTCCTTGGAGAGAATCTCGAACTTGCGGATGTTCTCCACCCGCGCGAAGCGGGCGTTGACCCGCCGCACGTCGGCCTCGATCAGCTCGTGCACCTGGGCCAACCCCGCCAGCGAGCGGTAGTGCGTGTAGGCCAGGCCGTGCTGCTGGGCCCAGTTGCCCACGGTCTCGATGTCGATGACGATCAGCGCGGAGAGGAAATGCCGCCCGTCGCCGATGATGACGGCCTCGCGGATGTAGATCGATTCCTTCAGCGCGTTCTCGATCTCCGAGGGCGCGATGTTCTTGCCGCCGCTGGTGATGATGATCTCCTTCTTGCGGTCGATCACCCTCAGCTCGCCGTTGGCGGCCAGCTCGCCGATGTCGCCGCTGTGCACCCAGCCGTCTTCGTCCAGAACGCGCGCGGTTCCTGCCGCATCGTCGAGGTACCCGGCGAAGATGGAGGGGCCGCGCATCAGCACTTCGCCGTCCTCGGCCAGCCGGGCTTCGATGCCGGGCAGCGGCATCCCGACGCAGCCCGCGGTGCAGGCGCCGTCCCATTGCGAATAGCCCATGCCGATCTCGGTCAGCCCATAGATCTGGCGCACCGGCAGGCCCAGCACTTCGAAGAAGCGCAGGGTTTCGGAGGACACGGGCGCGGCGCCGCACAGCAGCACGCGTGCCCGGTCCAGCCCGAGGTGGCGCGCCACCGGGCCGAACACCGCAAGCCACATCAGGAAGTACTCGGCCTGCTCGATCCAGCCGCGCTTCGCAGGCGCGCCGGAGGGCTGCCGCTGTGTGTCGCGCCGGGCCAGCCGGTCGTATGCACGTTTGAACGCGGCATTGAACACGAAGCGCTGGAACGGGGTGGACATCTGCGACTTGACCAGCACCTGCTGCTGCATCTTTTCCCAGATGCGGGGCACCCCGAGGAACAGCGTGGGCGCGATCTCGCACACATTGGCCTGCACCGTGTCGATCGATTCCGCGAAGTTGACGACGCCCCCGGTCTCCAGGTGCAGGCTGATCGAGAACGTGCGCTCGGCCAGGTGGCAAAGCGGCAGGTAGCACAGGACGGAGTAGTTGCTGGCGTTCAGGCCCCATCGCTTGCCCACCGCTGCAGCGGTGAAGGTCATGTTGCGCTGGCGAAGCTGCACGCCCTTGGGTGGGCCGGTCGTTCCCGAGGTGTAGACGATCACCGAGATGTCTTCGATGTCCGTCTGCGAGAGCATCGATTCCCAGTCGCGGCGCGCCGCGTCGGGCGGCACGGTATCGGCCTTGCCGCACACGGCCTCGAACGACACCAGCCGCGGGTCGGCGTAGCCGGAAACGCCTTTCATGTCCACGCAGATGATGTGGCGCATGTCGGGCAGGCCGGCGCCGTGATGCGTTGCGGCGATGACCTTGTCCACCTGCTCCTGGTCGCCGCACACGCAGACCGTGCACCGGGCGTGGTGGACGATGTAGTGGAGTTCGGGCGCCGGGTTCGTCGGGTACACGCCGATGACGACGCAGCCGAGGGCCTGCGCCGCCATGTCGGCGACCATCCATTCGGAGCAGTCGTCGGCGGCCACGGCCACCCGGTCGCCGCGCTTCACGCCCAGGGCGCGCAAGCCCAATGCGAAGCGCATCACGCGGTGGTCGTATTCGGCCCAGGTGGTGCGCTGCCACACGCCGCGGATCTTCTCGCGCATGGCCAGGGCATCCGGGGTGCTGCATGCCCAGTGGTGCAGGCGCTGGGGCAGGGTGAATGCAGGCACCTGCGGCGTGTTCGTGCCCGGGTTCATTTGGCCACTCCCAGGTAGGCGTTGATGACGGCCGGGTTGTCGGCCACCTCGGCGGGGGTACCGCTGGCGATGGGCACGCCGAAGTCGAGCACGTGCACGCTGTCGGAGATGTCCATCACGATGCCCATGTCGTGCTCGATCATCAGGATGGTCATGCCTTTCTCATCACGCAGGTCCAGCACGAAGCGGGCAATGTCTTCGGTCTCTTCCTGGTTCATGCCCGAGACCATTTCGTCGAGAAGCAGCAGCTTGGGCTGGGTGGCCAGGGCGCGGCCCAGCTCGACGCGCTTGCGCAGGCCGTAGGAGAGCGCCGAGACCGGGACGTCGCGGATGTGCTCCATCTCGAGGAACTCGATGATGTCCTCCACGATCTCGCGGGCGCGGATCTCCTCTTCGGCCGTCGGCCCGAGGTACAGCAGCCCGCCGAGCACGCCGGAGCGCAGGTGCGAATGCATGCCGACCAGCAGGTTGTCGACGACCGAGCCGTGGCGGAACAGCGCCAGGTTCTGGAACGTGCGGCCGATGCCCAGGCCGGCCAAGTGGTGGGGGCGGCAGCGCAGCAGGTCCTTGCCGTCGAAGCGGATGCTCCCCGACGACGGCGTGTACAGCCGGCACAGCATGTTGAACACCGTGGTCTTGCCGGCGCCGTTGGGGCCGATCAGGCTGGCGATCTCCCGGGGCTTCAGGTTCAGCGACAGGCCTTTCAAGGCTTCCACGCCGCCGAAGCGCATGCCGAGGCCTTCTATTTCCAGCAGGTGTGCGCTCATGCCAGCCACCGCTTGCGTCTTTTGTAGTGCTTGACGTCGCGCAGCGAGCGGTGGCCGTCGCCGGTGCGTGCGCCGAGGTAGAACTCCTGCATTTCCGGATTCGCCTTGAGTGTTTCCACGCTGCCGTCGAAGGCCACGCGGCCGCCCTCCAGCACGTAGCCGTGGTCGGCGACCTCGAGCGCCACGCGCGCGTTCTGTTCGACGACGAGCACGCTCAGGCCGAGCCCGCGAAGCGAGGCAATGGCGGCGTAGATGCGCTCCACGACGATCGGGGCGAGGCCGAGGGAGGGCTCGTCGAGCATGAGGAGGCGGGGCGCGGTCATCAGCGCACGGCCGATCGCGACCATCTGCTGCTGCCCCCCCGACAGGTACCCGGCAATGCGTTTGCGGTGTTCGGTGAGTTCGGGAAACAGCGCGTAGACGGATTGCAGGCGGCGGGCGCGCCCGGCCCTGTCGATCGTGTAGCCGCCCATCAGGATGTTTTCTTCAACGGTGAGGGCCGGGAACAGGCGCCGGCTCTCGGGCACCTGCACGATGCCCTGGCGCACGATGGCTTCCGGCGGCTGGCGGCTGAGGTCGAGGTCTCCAAACTCGATCGAGCCGCTGAGCAAGGCGCCGCGCTCCGGGAACAGCACGCCGGAGATGGCTTTGAGCAAGGTGCTCTTGCCAGAGCCGTTGGCGCCGAGAAGGCACACCACGGCACCGGCAGGCACCTCGAAGGACACGTCGCGCACGGCTTCCACGCACCCGTCATAGAACACTTGCGCGTTGCGCACGCGCAAGGGCCGGGTCGCGGGGGAGCACAGCGATTCGGGAACCATCGGGGCAGCCATGTGTCGTCAGCCCTGCGTCTTGAACAGCACGCGTTCCGGCCCGCGGATCTGGCCTTTGGTCCAAGGCACCGCGGTGGGCTCCACGAGCGTGTAGTCCGGGATCTGGGCCAGCCACTCTTCGATGGCCACGCGCGTTTCCAGGCGGGCCAGCGGGGCGCCGAGGCAGCGGTGGATGCCGCTGCCGAAGGTGAGGTGGCGGTTGCGCTTGCGCGCAAGGTCGACGGTGTCGGGTTCGTCGAACACGGCGGGGTCGCGGTTCGCGGCGGCGTATTGCAAGACCACGCGCTCGCCGGCCCCGATGCAGCGGCCATGGAGTTCGGCGTCGCTGTCTGTGATGCGCGCAGCCGACAGCGGGGCATAGACCCTCAGCAGCTCTTCCACTGCGCTGGTTTTCAGCAACGCGGGCTCGGCCAGCAGGCGCGCCCGGTCCGCGGGGTGCAGGCCGAGGTGGTAGACGCTGGCGCCGATCGTGCTCCAGGTCGTGTCGGCACCCGCCAGCACCAGGAGGATCAGGCTGCCGACCTTGTGCTTGCGGCTCAGCGGCTCACCGTTGATGCGGGCCTGGGCGATGTGGCTGACGATGTCCTCGCCGGGCGAGGCGGTGCGCTGGTTGAGCAGCGTCTCCAGATCGGCGATCGCCTCGGCGATGGCCTCGCTGCGCACGCGCTGGTCGAGCGGGCCGACACGGATCACGCGGATCGCCCAGTCGACGAAGCGATCCTGCATGTCTCGCGGCACTTGCAGCAGGTGCGTGAGAACGGCGAGGGCGAGCGGCCGCGCGTACTCGGCCGCCGCATCGCCATGGCCGCGCCGGGCCAGCGCGGTGACGAGCCGGCGGGCCTCGTTGCGCACGAAGGGCTCCAGCCCGGCCACGCGGGCGGGCGTGAAAAACGGCGCCAGCACCGCGCGGTGCAGCGGATGGTCTTCGGCGTTCGACGTGAGCGGTGGCATCAGCAGGCCGGTGCCGGGTGTCACGGGGCCGGAGACCTCGAGCGCGCGCGAGGTGAAGCGCTCGGGATCCTGGGCCACCGACTGGATGTCGTCGTAGCGGGAAAGAAGCCACGAGCCGCCGCGCAGTTCGCTGTGAGCGACCGGGCAACCGCTGGATCGCAGCGCGGCCCATTGGGCCGGGGCGTCGAGCCCGAACTCTTCTGAGAAGAGGTCGTAGCCGTCGAGCGGATGGTCGGGAGTAGGCACGCGATGCTCTCAGTGGATATGCTACGTAAATAATGCGATAGGCATTTAAGTAGTAGCATAAAGTTCATGCAGTAGAGAGGCAAGACATTCGCGGGCTAGGTCTAACCCTAGACTTGCGCGAAGAGTTCATATCGCGAGACGCTTTCGCCCTTCACCCTTGAGTTGTCTGGACACACCATGAGCAATGCCCCCTTGTCGATACAGCATGGAACCCGACCGGTACAAGCCACCGGCGACGTGCAGCGCGTCAACATGAGCAGTGCCCGCTCGATCCTGCTGACCTTGCTGGGCGAGTTCGTTTTCCCGGCGCGGCGGCCGGTCTGGACGTCCGCACTGGTGCAGGTGATGGCCAACATGGGCTGCGCCGAGAAGGCGGCGCGCCAGGCGATCTCGCGCGCGGCGGTGTCCGGCTGGATCGAGAGCCACAAGGAAGGCCGCCGGGTCAGCTGGACGCTCACGCCGCGCATGGAGCATTTCATGGCCGAAGGCACGCAGCGTGTGCATTCGATGAGCCTGGCGCCGGCGCGTTGGGATGGACGCTGGCTGGTGCTGGTGCTGGCCTTGCCGGAAACGCACCGCTCGATGCGGCCCAAGCTGTACCGCTCGCTCGGGTGGGTGGGTTTCGGCAACCCCAGCGTGGGGCTGTGGGTCAACCCGCATGCCGGGCGCGTCGAAGAGGCGCGCCGGGTGATCCGGGACCTCGGTCTCGAAGGCATGGCGCATGCGTTCGTCGGGCCGTCGATCGACGTGGGCGTATCCGACCATGCGCTCGTCGCGCAGGCCTGGAACCTGGAATCGATCGCGTCGCATTACGACGCGCTGCTGGCGCGCTTCGCGGGCCTGCGGCCGCGCACGGCGGCGGAGCAGCTCAGTGCGCACATCCAGCTCGTCCACGAGTGGCAGCAGTTGCCGTTCGTGGATCCGGGCTTGCCGCTGGAACTGTTGCCCGCCGGATGGCCGGGCCGCCGTTCCGCGGAACGGCTCGAAGAACTGCGTGCGAAGTGGGCGGCGCCGGCGCATGCATGCTGGCGAGACATTGCCAGCGAAGTGCCGTCGCCCTAGGGGCCGCTAGAACACCTCGACGTGGTAGCGGCCGCTGCGCCGCATGGACTCCTTGATGGCGGGCCAGCCGAGGCCGTCCGCCGTGCGCATGGTCGACAGGCGTTCATCCACGCCGGCTTCGAGTTCCTTCACCCCGCACAGGTAGAGGTGCGTGCCCGGTCGCGACAAGGTGACGATGACGTCCGGCCCGGCCTCGCCGAGTGCGTCCTGCGCGTAGCGTTTGGGTGAGCCGGGCTGGCGCGAGTAGCACATCTGCACATCGATGTGCTGTGCCGGCAATGAGTTCAGCCAGTCGTGGTGCGCCATCTCTTGCGGGCGGCGTCCGCCGTAGATGAGCGTCATGGCCGGTGTCTTCTTGCCTTGCGCGGTGGCTTGGGCGATGCGCCGCTGCACGAAGCCACGGAAGGGCGCGATGCCCGTTCCTACACCGATCATCACCAAGTGAGCCGCTGGATCGTCTGCGACGAGGAAGCTGGTGCCGAAGGGGCCGACCACGTCGATCGACTCGCCGGGCGCCAGATTGCAGAGGTAGTTGGAGCACAGCCCGGGCGTGTCACGTTTGACGCACAGGGCCACGTGCTGCGGGTTGCCGGATTCGCCATCGCGCGTGCTGGCCACCGAATACATGCGCACGGTGTGAGGCCGTCCTTCGGCATCGGTTCCGGGAACCTGGATGCCGATGCTCTGGCCTTCGATCAGCGGGAAGTGCGCCTCGCCGAGATCCAGCACGAGGTGCCGAACGTCGTTGTCGCTGTCAGGTGCCGTCAAGCGTTCATTGGCAACGAGGCGCGCGCGCAATGGTGCGGCCCGCTTCGCCAGGCCCGTTGCCACCTTCGGTGCGGAGGGCGGCGGGAGCGCGGTGCTCGTGGGCGTGGGGTCTTCATCGCCTTCGTCAGGTTGCGCCTCGGGCACTGCTTGCTGCGCAGGCAGGTCGAGCCAGCCCAGCTGCTCGGCGAGCGTGTAGGGCTGGAGCACCTGCCGCCAGTTGTCGATCGCGCCGGTGGGGCAGGGGCCGAGGCATTCGCCGCAGCCTTCGCAGATCGAGGCGTCGACGACATAGTTGTTGTGGTCGTGCGAGATGGCCTGGCGCGGGCAACTCTCTTCGCAGGTGTTGCAGCGGATGCAGATCTCGGGGTCGATGAGATGCTGTTTGAGGCTCATGCGGGCTCCTCAGGCACCCCGGCGATGGCGGCGCGTGTGCCGCACGTGGATGTCGACGAACTCCTCCAGACCCCAGGCGCCGTTCTCGACGCCCACGCCGCTCCACCCCACGCCGCCAAAGGGCACGTGCGGCTCCAGCACCAGGTGGGTGTTGACGAAGGTCGTGCCGCAGTGGAGCCGGTCGGCCACGGCGCGTGCGCGTTCCGGATCGGCGCTCCAGACCGAGCCTGACAAGCCGAACCGGGTGCCATTGGCTCGTGCAATGGCTTCTTCTTCGCTGCGGTAGGGCATGACCGGCAACGCCGGGCCGAACTGCTCTTCGTCGACGATGCGCATGCCTTCGCTCGCGTCAGCGAGCACCGTGGGCTGGAAGAAGTAGCCCGGACGATCGATCGGGGCGCCGCCTGCCACGGCGCGCGCACCGGCTTGCAATGCCTGTGCGACCAGCATCGACACGCGTTCGTGCTGGGCCGGGTTGTTCAAGGGGCCGATCTCGACCCCGTCCGCCATGCCGTCGCCCACCACCACGCGCCGCGCGCGTTCGGCAATCGCTTCGAGGAACGCCGCGTAGCGCGATTGCGGCACATAGATCCGCTTGATCCCGGCGCACACCTGCCCGGCGTTCAGGAAGGCGCCCCAGAACAGGCCGCCGGCGATGCGCGCCGGGTCGGCGTCGTCGAGCACGATCGCCGCGTCATTGCCGCCGAGTTCCAGCGTGCAGCGCTTCAGGTCGTCGGCGGCGGCTCGCGCCACCACCTTGCCGGTCGCGACCGACCCGGTGAAGCTGATCTTGCGCACGCTCGGGTGCGAGGTCATCCACCCGCCGAGTTCGTTGCCGCCGCTGACGACGTTCAGCACGCCGGGCGGCAAGAGCGCGGCGATGCGTGCGCCGACGTTCAGGGTGGCGAGCGGCGTGTAGGGGCTGGGCTTGAGCACGACGCAGTTGCCGGCCACCAGCGCCGGGCCGAGCTTCATCGCCATCAGCAGCAACGGGTAGTTCCAGGGGGTGATCGCGGCGACCACGCCCAGCGGCCGGCGCGCCACTTCGATGAGGGCGCGCTCGTCGTCCTGCACCACTTCCACGGGGGTGCGCAAGGCGGCCGACGATTCGAGCCACTGTGCGGTCTGCTGCACCTCCATGAGGGCCGCGGCGAGCGGCTTGCCTTGCTCCTGTGTCAGCAGGCGGGCGATCTCGTCGGCCGCAGAGCGCAATGCCACCCCGGCGCGCAGCAACGCGTCGCCGCGCACTTCAGGTGGCGTGTCACGCCACCCAGGGAAAGCGCGCTCGGCGGCGGCCATCCCGACATCCAGTTGCTCGCGCGAGCATTCCGGCGCCTGCGCGAACACCTGCCCGGTGGCAGGGTTGATCACGCCGAAATGGCCGTCGCCTGGAACCGCCTGGCCGTTGATCGTCATGACGTGGGCTGCTGTCACGGCCATCTCCTTCAGAACACGATGACGCCGCGGGCGCCGCGTTCGGCGGCGCAGTACGCCATGGCTTCGTTGATCTGGGAGAAGCCGAAGGTCTGGGTGACCAGCTCCTTCAGGTGCAGCTGCCCGGTTTCATAGAGCGACAGCAGGCGCGGCACTTCGAGCTGCACTTCCGATGAGCCGTACAGAGAACCGCGGATCGTCTTCTCGGTCAGCACGACGCTGCCGAACAGCGGCACGTCCAGCGTCACGTCTTCGCTGCCGGCACCGACCAGGATGACGCGGCCGCCGGGGCGTGTCATGCGCACCGCATTGCGCGTGGTGTCCTTGAACCCCACCACTTCGATGGCCACATCGGCGCCCCGGCCACCGGTCAGCGCGCGCACCTGCTTGTTCAAGCTGTCGCCCGGCTTCAGGGTGTGGGTCGCGCCCAGGGTCCGGGCCAGCGCCAGGCGCTCGTCGTGCAGGTCGATGGCGATGATGCAGGCCGCACCGGCGATGCGGGCGCCCTGGATGGCGTTCAGCCCCACGCCGCCGCAGCCGATCACGGCCACCGATTCGCCGACGCGGATCTCGCCCGTGTTGACGGCCGCACCGAACCCCGTGAGCACGCCGCAACCGATCAATGCGGCCTGCTCGAACGGGATGTGCTCTGGCAGCTTCACCGCGGCCTTGGCCGACACCACGCAATGTGTGGAAAACGTGCCCAGCCCGGCCATGTGGAAGATCGGCTGGCCTTCGCGCCGGAAGCGCGTGGTGCCGTCCTGCAGTGTCGCCTTGATCATCGCGGCCCCCGCCGTCTCACACAGCGAGGCCTGGTGCTTGCGGCAGTAGAAGCATTCGCCGCACTGCGCGAGCCAGCTCAGGACGACCCGGTCGCCCACCGCCAGCCCGGTGACGCCTTCGCCGCACTCCTCGATGGTGCCGGCCCCTTCGTGCCCCAGCACCACCGGCAGCGGGTTGACCAGACGGCCTTGCAGCACGGACAGGTCGGAATGGCAGACGCCGGCGGCGCCCATCCGAACGCGCACCTCCCCGGGGCCGGGGGGCAGCAGCTCCAGGTCCTCCAGTGCGAGAGGCTCCCCGGTTCGTGTCATCACGGCGGCAACAGTCATGGCGTCTCCAGTCCCGATCGATCCCAGAACAATATGCTACACATAAAATGCGCATAACAATGCAAATGAGGTATTTATGGTTGGATGAGGGCCAACCCTTCCGGTGAGAGGGGCTGAGCTGGGTCGAGGACGGCGGCCGAAAGGCGCTGCGTGGGAAGCCGCCTTAGATGGCCGGGCACATGCCGCCATCCACCCCGATGGCCGAGCCCGTGATGTACGAGGCCGCATCCGAGGCGAGGAAGCACGCGATGCTGGCGAACTCCAGCGGTTCGCCGATGCGCCCGAGCGGGATGCGGGCCAGCCGGCCTTCGGTATAGCCTTCCATCGGCGTGCCCGGGCCCTCGGTGCGCTGGATCTCGTCGATCTGGTGGCTCTTGATCAAGCCCACCAGCAGCGCATTCACCAGGATGTTGTGCGGGCCGCCTTCATTGGCCAGCAGTTTGGTCAGCGCCAGCTGGCCGGCCCGCGTGACGGCCGTGGGCGAACCGCCGGCGATCGGCGCCTTGGCCAGCGTGTTGAGCGTGTTGATCACGCGGCCGAAGCGGCGGGCCTGCATGTCGGGCCAGCACAGGCGCGTGAAGCGGATCGTGGCCATCAGCTTGACCTGGAGGTCGTGGTCCCACATGGCGTCGGTCACCTCGGTGAACTTGCCCAGGGCGTGGCCGCCGGCGTTGTTGACCAGGATGTCGATCGGCCCGAGCGCAGCCTTGGCCTGCGCGTGGGCGCGGGTGATCTGCGTGGCATCGGTGACGTCGCAGGCGATCGCGACGGCCGGGTGCCCGCCCGCCGCGTCGATGCGCGCGCGGGCGGCTTCCAGCGCTTCCTTCCCGCGGGCGACGATGGCCACGCGGGCGCCGCTTTGCGCGAACTGGATGGCGGTCGCCAAACCCAGGCCCTTGCTGGCGCCGGTGATCAAGGCGCTGCGGCCTTCGAGAGAGATGTTCATGCGCTTGCCTTGGTCGAGGTTTCCATCTTGAAGCGGACAGGCAGTTGCTTCAGGCCGCCGATGAACGCCGACTCGACCCACCGTGGTTGCCCGTCGAGTTCGAAGCTGTCCACGCGAGCCAGCAGTTCGTTGAGCAAGATGCGCATCTCGAACTTGGCAAGCATCATGCCGAGGCACATGTGCACGCCGTGCCCGAAGGCATGGTGCCGGTTGGGCTTGCGGTCGACCCGGAATGCGTACGGGTCGGCGAAGACGTCCTCGTCGCGGTTCGCGGAGGGGAAAACCATCAGCAGGTTGTCGCCCGTCTTGATCTTCTTGCCGCGCAACTCATAGTCCTGGGCGGCGGTGCGGAAGAATCCCTTGATCGGTGTCACCCAGCGCAGCATTTCGTCGATGGCGGAGTCCACCAGGGCGGGGTTCTCCTTCAGCTTGCGCCATTCATCCGGGTTCTGCGCCAAGGCCAGGATGCCGCCGGCCACGGAGGCGCTGGTGGTGTCGTGCCCGGCCGTGGCCAGCGCGATGTAGTACGACGAGCTTTCGTACTCCTCGATGGGCCGGCCGAAGATGGTGGCGTGCGCGATGAGGCTGGCCACATCGTCTGTCGGGTTCTTGCGGCGTTCCGACGCGATTGCATCGAAGTACTCGCGGAAGCGCCGCGTCGCCTCGATGGCATCGCCCGCGGTCTGCATCTCCGGGTCGCTGCCGCCGAACACCGAGCTGGTGAGACTTTGCAGCAGGGGCGCATCGCGTTCCGGCAGGCCCAGCATGAGCATGATGACGCGCAGCGGATACCAGACGGCGATGTCCTTGTAGAAGTCGCATTGGTCGCCCCGCGAGGCAAGGTCGTCCACCGCGTTCTTCGCCAGGTCCTTGATGGCGGCCTCCAGCGTCTGGACCTGCTTGGGCATGAACCATTGCGCCGTGATGTCCCGGTAGGCCTTGTGCTCCGCGCCGTCGAAGAGGTGCATCGACTTGGTGAGGTTGGGCTTGCCCGCCATGGCCTCCTTCACTCGCGTTTCGAACTCGATGCTCAGGAGGCGCTGGCGCGGGGCGTTCAGGAAGACCGTGGGCTGCCGCTCGACTTCCGTCACGTCGGCATGTTTGGTCACGGCCCAGAACGGCCTGAACCCATCGGGTTCGGTCCAGTGCACGGGGTCTTCCAGGCGAAGCCGTTCGTACACCGCGTGGCCGCTCACGAAGTCGCCATAGGTCTTCCCGCTGGCGAAAGCGTTGTCCAGTTGCTTGTCAATCATGGTGACTCCTTTTCACTCGCGAATCGGCGGCTCAGACGGACCGCCCGCCGTCGACGTTGATGCAGGTCCCGGTGATGAATGACGCGTCGTCCGATGCGAGGTAGAGGCACGCCGATGCGACGTCAGCCGGTTCGGTGAAGCGGCCCAGCGGGATCGCTTGGCGAAACTTCTCGCGCAGCTCCGGGGTGTCGGGTGCGCCCATGAAATCGTCCGTCATGCCCGTGACACCGAAGGCCGGGTTGACGCAGTTCACGCGGATGTTGTCGCGGCCAAAGTCCAGCGCCATGGACCGGCTGGCGCTCACGGCCGCGGCTTTGCTGCTGTTGTACCAAGCCAGGCCGGCGCTGGGCCGGAACGAGACGATGGAGGCCACGTTCACGAACACGCCGCCGCCCACGCTGCGAAAGTACGGAACCATCACCTGCGCAGAGTGGTAGAGGCTCTTGACGTTGACCGAGAAGATGCGATCGAACTCGTCTTCTTCCACGTTGAGGATCGGCTGGCGGCGGTGCGTGATGCCGGCGTTGTTCACCACGATCTGCAGGCTGCCGAATGCGTCCAGCGCAGTGGCCAGCAAGGCTTCCACGTCGCTTCGCTTGGAAACGTCGGCCTTGGCAAAGCGTGCTTGCCCGCCCTGGGCGCAAATGCCATCGACAACCGCCCGCCCCCCGGCTTCGTTGATGTCGGCCACAACGATGCGGGCACCTTCCTTGGCGAATCGTTCGGCGATTCCTGCGCCGTATCCCGATCCCGCGCCGGTGATGATTGCCGTCTTTCCATCCAATCTCATGGGAGTTCTCCGTCAGTTCCAGTGGGTCCAGCTCACGGCAGTGGCTGGAAGGTGTAGGTCTTGGGGTTGGCCTTCATCAGGCTGAGCTTCTGGCGCGCGAAGTGCTGGGTGCTCGTGAAGGTCAATGGGGGCATCACCCCGGTCTCGAAGTTCGTCAACCCGTTGAGCTGCTCGATGGCGCAGGCCCATGTGACGGCTTTCCCGCAACGGCGAATGGCCTCCAGCAGCGCGCGCGTGCCGACGTATCCGGGGATGGTGTAGCGGTTGACGCGCTTGAAGTCGTCCTCGCTCAGCAGGCGTCGCGCCTTCTCCACGAATGCGCGGCCTTCTGCGCTTTCATCGGGAACCACGAAGTCGATCAGATAGACGTTGTCGACGGCGGCGCCCATCATCTGGAGCGTTGATGAAGACTGGCGGCCGATCCATGAGAGACCGACCGGGATGTTGATGCCGAGGCGCTCCAGTTCTTTCACCATCGCCACGTTCTCGCTCAGGATGCCGCCCGCGAAGAGAACTTCGACGCCTGCCCGTTGAGCCGCGAGGATCTCGGCCGAGAAGTCTTTCGTGCCGCGGCGGAAAACGGTGCTGTACACGACATTGAGATTCAAGTTCTTCCGCGCGCGCTCGAAACCCTCCCGCAGCAGCGAACCGGTTTCATCGTCCTGCGTCACGATGGCCCACTTCTTGTTCGGGAAGCGCTGGTTCATCTGGATCGCGAGCTGCTCCGCGCTGTCCGGATGCGTGGCGCCTGCCGCAAACAGGTTGGGGACGGTCGGGTTCCAGAAGCCCTCCGGGAAACTCAGCGTGTTCATCGCCGGAATGCCCGACTCCTTCAGCATGGGCAGCAAGGCCTGCGAGCCGGAGGAGCCGGATGTGACGGTCAGGGCGAACACCTTGTCGCTGGTGATGAGCTTGCGCGCGGCCTGGATGGATCGCGCCACCACGAAGCCATCGTCTTCGGAGATGAGCCGGATCCTGCGGCCGTTGATGCCGCCGGCGGCGTTCGCTTCCGCGACGGCCAACTTGTTCCCCGCACTCAGGCCGAGGCTCCCCACTGAGGCGACGCCGGTCAGCGGGAGGATTTCGCCGAGGACGATCTCGCCGTCGGTGACGCCTTGCTGGGCGATTGCGTTCACGTGCAACAGCAGTGACGCGGCGGCGAGGGTGGAGCAGAGCACGCCTCGAACAAACGCTTTCTTCATTCTTGTCTCCTGGATCAAGATGCATGACACCATGTTTGCGTCACGCTTATGTTTTGAAGCTCCAGAATAGATCGCGCGTCGGTCTTGCGCACCTTGGCAGACCCTGTTTGAGAGGCGCTGCGTTTCATATGCTGGACCGCGCCCGGGTTGCGTCGGATGCATGCGACCGCTGTGGCGCGCCGTCAGCCAGTGGCGGCCCATGATGTGGAACGGAAGATGCAAGACCGCCCGGGCCAGGTGCTGACGGCGGCTATACAAGGTGTCTCTGATGGCCCCGGCCATCGCGTCAATGAAGAGACAAGATGCCGATTCGCTCTGCACCACAGAAGCTGCCCACGTTCCCTGCGCCCCGTCGGCCTCGCAGTGCGGCCGTGCTCACGGTCGACGCCGTCGTGCGTCAACGCACCCTCATGCACCCGGCGCGCGACGCGCTTGTCGAGAATGGGCGCCGCGTCAGTTATGCAACGCTGAGCGGGCGGGTCGACCGCCTCGTCAACGTGTTGTTCGATCTGGGCGTGCGGCACGGGGACCGCGTCGCGATCCTGTCGGAGAACCGCGCCGAGTACGTGGAAGCCGTGCTCGCCTGCGCCGTGCTCGGTGCCATTGCTTCGTGCCACAACTGGCGCCAGTCCGACGCGGAGATGACGCACTGTTTCGGCCTCACCACGCCGCAGGTGGTGCTGGCCTCGCCGCGGCATGCGGGGCGGCTGTCGGCGCTGGCGCATGGCGCGCGGCACGTGGTGCTGTTCGGCGGCGACTACGAGGAGCGGCTGGCGCGCGCGGATGCGCAGGCCATGCCGGGTGTCGCCGATCCGGAAGACGGGCTGCTCATCATGTACACCAGCGGCACCACCGGCCTGCCCAAGGCGGCGGTGATCAGCCACCGCGCCGAGATCGCGCGCACCATGATCGGCGCGGTGGACGGGCAGCTCTACCCGGGGCGCGGGGCGATCTGCTGGTCGCCGATGTTCCATGTCGCCGGGACCGACCACTTGCTGGGCGTGCTGATGCAGGGCGACACGGTGTTCCTGATGGATGGCTTCCAGCCGGACCAGATGGTCGACATCATGTCGCGCGAGCTGCTGGGCACCGTCAACCTGATGCCGGCGGCCATCGGCCGGGTGATCGATGAGCTGAACCGGACCGGCCTGCGTCCCAAGGGGCTGAAGGCCTGCGGCAGCATGGCCGACCTGGTGCCGCGCCACCAGATCGCCGAGGTGTCCGGCTTGCTGAATGCCGAGTTCCGCAACAGCTTCGGCGCGACGGAGACGGGCCAGCCGCCGGCCAGCCGGCACCGCTTCGCCATCGGCGAGGTGCCCGAGCGGCTGTCCAAGGTGCAAAGCTCGTACTGTGAATTGCGCCTGGTCGATGACCAAGGGCGTGATGTGGCGGGAGGCGAGCCGGGCGAGGTGCTGGTGCGCTCGCCGTCGCTCTTCTCCGGCTACTGGAATGCACCCGAAGCCACGGACGAGGCGTTTGCCGATGGCTGGTTCCACATGGGTGACGTGATGCGCCGCAACCCCGACGGCACGCTCGATTTCGTCGACCGCCGCAAGTACCTCATCAAGTCGGGCGGCGAGAACATCTACCCGGCCGAGATCGAGCGCGTGCTGCTGTCCGACCGGCGCATCAAGGACGCTGCCGTCGTGCGCCAACCCGATGCCCACTGGGGCGAGGTGCCCGTGGTCTTCGTGGTCGCGCTCGACGCCTCGCTGCAGGCGCACGACGTGATCGAGATCTGTCGCGGGCGCATCGCGAACTACAAGATTCCCAAGGCGGTGCACTTCATTGCCGACGCCGACATGCCGCGCACCGGCGAGACCAGCAAGGTCAAGCGCTTCGAGCTGGAACGCCGCCTCGAGCAGATGGAGCGCGCGTTGTGAGCCTGGACGTGTCGCAATTGCTCGCGCGGCGATTCCCCGTGGTGCGCCACACGTACACCGCTTTCGACACCGTGCGCTACGCGCTCAGCGTCGGCTTGGGCATGGCCCCCACCGATGCGCGCGAGCTGCGCTATGTGCACGAGGAGTGCGAAGGCGGACTGCGCGTGATGCCCGCCATGGCCTCGGTGCTGGCCTATGCGGGCCACTGGTCGCGCGACCCGGCCCTGGGCCTGGACTGGAAGCGCATCCTGCACGGCGAGCAGCGGATGCAGCTGCACCGCCCACTCGCCGCGGCTGCGCGGGTGGTGGCCGAGACGCGCATCACCGACATCGTCGACAAGGGCGAAGGCCGAGGAGCCTTGCTGTGCGCCACGCGGCAGATCCTCGATGAGGACGACCATGCGCCGGTGGCCACGGTGACCATGGTGACGTTCGCGCGAGGGGACGGCGGCCGGGGCGGGTCGGGCCCGGGGCCCGCGCCGCTGGCCGCGCTGCCGCAGCGCGTGCCGGACCACGTGGTGGAGCGGCCCACCT
>CAZBOF010000061.1:0-23782 GCA_964493285.1 uncultured Rhizobacter sp.
CACCATCTGCTGCTCGCCGCCGCTCATGGTGCCCGCGAGCTGCTGCGCCCGCTCGGCCAGCTTCGGAAAATCGCGGAACGCCTGCTGCAAGCGCACCACCCGCTCGCTCGGGCTCACCAGCCAGCCGCCCAGCTCCAGATTCTCCGTCACCGACATCTGCGGGAAGAGCTGCCGTCCCTCTGGCACCAAGGCCAAGCCCCGCTTGACGATGTCGGAGGTCTGCGCCTCGGCGGGCACCTCTTCACCATCGAGCAGCAAGCGGCCTTGACGCGGAATGAGCCCGACGATGGCCTTGAGCAACGTGGTCTTGCCGGCCCCATTGGGCCCCAGGATGACGGTGACCCCCGGGCGCGCCTCCAGCGTCAGATCGCGCAGCACCATGAAGGCGCCGTAACCCGCCGACAAGCCTTCGACCTTCAGTTGCGCCAGCGCCCGGCCCTGCGCCGCGCCAATCCCGTTCTTCACGCGGCCTCCATCATTTCGTCGCCGAGATAGGCTTCGGTGACCTCGGGGTTGCGCACGACCTCGGCCGGCGTGCCGTCGGCAATCTTGCGTCCCTGGTGCAGCACGATCACGCGCTCGACGTAGGCCAGCAACGTGGTCACGGCGTGCTCGATCCAGATGACCGTGAGATCCAGCTCATCGCGCAAGCGCCGAATGAGCTGGGCCATGTGGTCGACCTCGCCTTCGGTCAAGCCTGCGGCCACCTCATCGAGCAGCAGCAGCTTGGGGCGCGTGGCCAGCGCCATGCCGATCTCAAGCAAACGCTGCTGCGACGGGGTGACCGCCCCGGCGAGCAGATCGGCCTGCGCGCTCAGGCCGATGAGCGCCAGGATGCTCCCCACATCCTTGAGCATGGGCGGCGCCGCACGCAGGCGTCCCGCGAACTTCAGGCCGAAATCGACATTGGCCGCCACCGACAGTTCGGCAAACACCCGCGGGGTCTGGAAGGTGCGCGCAATGCCTTGCTGCGCGTAGCGATGCGGCGCCGAGCCCGTGAGCCGGCGGCCCAGCGCATACAGGTCACCGTCAGTGGGCGGGACGACACCCGACAAGGCGTTGAAGAAAGTGGTCTTGCCTGCGCCATTGGGGCCGATGATGCCCACCAGCTCCCCGGGCGCAAAGGCTGCGCTCACGGCATCCACGGCGGTGAGCCCGCCAAAGCGGACAGTGAGCGCGCGGGCCTCGAGCAGCGGATGCCCGTTCATGAAGACGCCTTTCCCGTTCCGAACGGGCGCCAGGCCCGCAGGCCGCGGCCCCAGTCGGCCAGCATGCGCCAGCGCAATGACGCCAGGCCATCCGGCAGGTACAGCACGCACAGGATCAGCAGCAGGCCGAGCGTCACCATGTACAGCTCAGGCAACTGCAGGCGCAGCGTTTCGGCCAGCACGCTGAACACGATGGCCGCGATCAGCGGCCCCCACAGCGTGGCCGCGCCGCCGATGAGCGCGATCAGCACGGTCTGAAAGCCGATGAAGGGGCTGAACACCGTCATCGGGTCGATGTAGGTCCAGCGAACACTCATGGCCGCCCCCACCGCACCCGCAAACGCCGCGGTGATGGCGAAACCCATGGTCTTGACCAGCCGCGTATTCACGCCCAGGGTCTGGGCGCGCTGCTCGTCGGAGCCGATACCGGCCAGCGCCAAGCCGAAGCGGCTGCGCCGCACCAGGATCGCGGTCAGCAGCGCGAGGAGCGCCAGGCCCAAGACCGTGAGGTAGACGGTGTCATCGTCGGGCACGACCATGAGCACGCGGCCCACGGTGCCCGTCACCTGCTTTTCCCAGTAGGTGATGGCGTGGCGGATGAGTTCGGTCATGCCGAAGGTGAGCACCGCGAAGTACGTGCCGCGCAGATGCAGCACCGCCAAGCCCATGACCACCGCCACCACCAGGGCGGCCAGGGCCCCCAGCCCCACCACCGCCAGCCATGGCCATTGTTCCAGCGTGATCGCGCCCGCGTAGGCGCCGATGCCGAAGAAAGCCGCAGTGGCCAGTGACATGTAGCGCGTGCTGCCGCAGAAAAGGCTCCAGCTCGATGCCAGCGTCACGTACATCAGGCAAGTAAGCGCCATGGAAATGACGAACTCGCTGGCATGGCGCGGCAAGGCGAGCGCACAGCTCGCCAGCACGGCGAGCAAGACGAGGTCTCGCACGGGGAGGGATCGGGATGTCATGGCGCGGCTCACTTCTTGAATAGCCCGTTGGGCTTCCACAGCAGCACCGCAATGAAGATGCCATAGGACAACAAAGACTTGAGCGACGGGCTGGTGAAGTGCATGCCCAGCGCTTCGACCACCCCCAGCGCCAGGCCGCCGACCAAACTGCCGGTCATGCTGCCAAACCCGCCGAGCGTGATGACGATCAGCGCCGTCACGGTGTACGGCTCGCCAATCGATGGCGAGATCGCGTATGCCATCGACAGCAGGCAGCCCGCCAGGCCGGAAAGGCCGAGACCCACGCCGAACATCAAGGGGTGCAGACGCCGGGTGTTGATGCCCACGAGCTGCGCGCCGGTGGGCGACTGCATCAGCGCGCGCACGCCCTTGCCCAGCAGCGTCTTGCGCAGCAACACGATGAGCGTCAGGCTGACCGCCAGCGAGACAGAAAACAGCAGCAACTTGTTGCCCGCGAACTGCGCGCCGCCCACCGACACCGGCGAAGTGAGGTAGTCGTACCCGCGCAGCTCGCCACCCCATACCAGCGACGCAACGTTCTGCACCATGAACATGAGGCCGAAGGCAACCATCAAGCCCCGCGCCTCAAACGCATCGACATGCGGCGAAGTGGCCGCCAGGCGGCGAAACGCCAAACGGTGGATCACCATGCCCAAGGCCATCAGCGCCAAGAAAGCCACCGGGGCCAGAAGCAGCGGCGACACGCCGAACTCGGTGTGCACGAACCAGGTCGCGAAGGCGCCAAGCATCAGGAACTCGCCGTGAGCGATGTTCAAGATGCGCATGAGCCCGTATTGCAGGTTCAACCCGAGCGCGATCAGCGCGTAGATGCCCCCTGTGATTAGGCCCGAGGCAATCAGCTCGAGCCAGGCGCCGAACGACATGTCGATGGCCTGCTTGTCCGCGCCTACTTCCAGGCCGGCTTGTTCGGGTTGAGTGCCGCCGTGGCCATGCTCCGGGGCCACACCACTTCGAACTCGCCGTTCTGCCACTGCCCCACCGAACCGGGCGTGGCCACGTTCTCGCTGCCGTTGAACTTGATCTTGCCCAGGATGGTGTCGTGTTCGTTCTTCGCGATGTAGTCACGCACCGCCTTGCGGTCCAGGCCCACGCTGCCGACTGCCGAGGTCAACACTTCCAGCGCGGCCCAGCAGGCGCCGCTCGCCCAGCGATCGGGCTCCTTGCCGCCGAACTTCTTGGTGTGCGCGTCGAAATAGGCCTTCGCCGAAGCGCTGGTCTTGCTGTTCCACGAACCCATGCCCAGCACGCCTTCGGCGCCCGGGGCGGTGATGACGTTGCGATAGAGCTGGAAAGCCGTGCCCACCGAGGCGTAGAAGAACTTCGGGTTGAAGCCGATCTCTTTGCTCTGCTTGCTGGCCAGGATGGTGTCGGGCGGATAGGTGATGCCGATGAAGGCGTCGGGGTTCTGGTCCTTGATGGCACGCAGCACCGGCGACAGGTCCTTCACGCCCAGTGGGTAGCTCTTTCGCTCCACCACTTGGATCGACGTCTTCTTCAGTGCGTTGTTCAACGCCGCAAAGTTCTCCAGGCCGAACAGGTCGTCCATGTAGACGACGGCCACCGTCTTGACGTTGTTCGCCACCAGCACGTCCACCAGCGCGTTCATCATGCGGTCGGGCTGCTGCAGGAACGAGAAGAAGTACGGCAGGTTCATGTCGATCAGCTTGCGCGACAGGGCCGTGGGCGCGAGCATCGGGTAGCCGAAGCGATTGGCCAGTGGGGCCACGGCGAAGTTGGCCGTCGAGCCCCAGGGCGGCAAGATGAGATCGACCTTGTCGCTGCCCATCAGCTTCTGATAGGTGCGCACGCAGGTTTCGGTTTCGCTGCGGTCGTCGTAGCCGAGAAGCTCGATCTGCCGGCGCTTTCCCTTCACATTCAGACCGCCGGCCGCATTCTGCTGCTCGGCCCACAACAGGTAGTTGGGCTCCTGGCTCACCTGGGCGCCGCCCGCCCAAGGGCCGGTGCGGGACATGGCGTAGCCAATGCGCACGGGGCCGGTTTGCGCCAGCACCGGCAGCGCTGCGCTCGCTGCACCGGCGACCAAGCCGGTGACGGCGGTACGGCGCGTGACGGCGCCCAAAACGGGGGATTGGCGTTGATCCATCGTGTGTCTCCTTCGTGGCCTCAGCGCGTGGCGAGCTGCCCGCGACTTTCAGGGTGAGCGCATCGTAGGAAATGCGGCCACGGCCTGCTTTGCAGTCAATGCAGGCCCACTTGCCGATTTGTGCACGGCAGATCAGGACTTTCCCGTAAGCCGGGCCGTGCGTCGCACACGCAGCTTCAGTGGATATCGAACTCGCGATACGCTAAGCCATCGGCACGGCATGGAGAACATCGTGGGGATGCAAGCCAGCGTCATGAACACCGATCAGGTCGCGCCGCCTGAACGCGTGGGCTTCTGGTCGGACTGGATCAATCGCCTCTTCTGCGGGGCTGAACTCCGACGTCTACGGCGACACGGAGTTTGCAGGGCGCATGAGCACGCTGCGCGCGGGCGACATCCAGCTCACGCGGCTGGAGGCCAACCGCCACCGCGTGCTCCGCTCCTCCTCGCTGGTGCGCGCCTCCGAGCAGGGTTACCTCAAAATCGTGGCGCCCTGGGTCGGTTGCGCGGGCGTCGAGCAAAAAGGTCGCGAAGCGTGGGTGACGCCTGACCAATGGAGCATCTACGACACCACCGACAGCTATGCCGTGGCGAACCCGGTGCGCGTCGAACACCTCATCGTGATGGTGCCCAAGCAGCGGCTGGTCGAGCGCGGCTTGCAGATCGACCCGCTGATGGCCCGCCGCCTGGGCGGCAGCGGCGGCGTGGCGCGGCTCGCGCTAGAAACCATGCGCTCCGCTTACCGCGAATTGCCGGGCATGTCGGAGCAGGCCGCGGCCAGCGTCGGCGATGCCATCACGCAATTCGTGCATCTGTCGTTGCTCGACCTGGCCGGCATCGGCACGGCGGTGACGCAGCGAGAGGCGCTGCGCGAGCGCATCAAGCAACATGTGAACGACCACCTGGGCGACGCCCGCTTGACGGTCGAAAGCATTGCGCAGGCCCTCAACTGCAGTCGCCGCCAGCTCTACAACGCCTTCGCCGAAGAGCCCGACGGCGTGGCCGGCTACGTGCTGCGCCGGCGGCTGGAGGCGTGCCGCCTCAGCTTCGACAATCGCCAGAACGACCACCGCTCGATCACCGACATCGCCTTCAGCTTCGGCTTCTCGAACATGGCGCACTTCAGCCGCGTGTTCCGCAGCCACCTTGGCCTGCCGCCCAGTGACTACCGCCGCGCCGCCGGCGACGCCCGCGGCTGAGCGGCTCTTTGGCACAAGGCGTCGGGCCGCCGCGCGGGCCGGCAGTGCCCCTGAAACCCGCGAAGTCAGGCCGCGAGCGCGGGAAAGGTCGCAACCCTCTGGGGCGCGATCTTTGTCATGCAGGCCTCGAACAGGCCGCTGCCCAGCCACGCCGCCAGCCAAGCCTGAAGCGCCTGCAGGCGCTGATCTGCAAACCACCGAGGCTCCACGGCCGCGAACTGGCGGATGAACGGAAAGATCGCCAGGTCAGTGGCGCACGGTGCGGCGCCGCCCAGGTAAGCCTCGCGTTGCAGCCGCGCTTCCAGCGGAACAAGCAGCGCCGCCACGGCCGATGAACGCGCGGCGGCGCGGGACATCGCGTCCCCGTGGTGGCGGTCGGGATACTTGTAGCGGTCCAGGTGATGCTTGAACTCGCCGTCGTTGCGGTGCAGCAGCCCGAGGTTCTCGGCCGATTGGGCCCGGCGCCACCATCCCTCGGAGTCGTCGGTCGCCAGCGCCCAGGCCATGATGTCCCAGCTCTCCTCCAACACCCGCCCATCCGGCAAGGCCAACACCGGCACCGTGGCCTTCGGAGACAGCGCCAGCAGCGCCGCGGGCTTGTCGCGCAGGACGATCTCGTGCACCTGAAACGCCTGCCTCGCTTGAAGCAGGGCCATGCGCGCTCGCATCGCATAAGGGCAGCGGCGATAGCTGTACAGCAAGGGCAGCGCGTTGGCTGGATGCACGTTCACGGGCTGGTGGAAGTGGATTTCGCGACCGGTATTCGGCGAGGCTATCTCAAAGCCGCCAGCAGAAACAGCCCGCTGCCGCACGCAGCACGCCGCATGCCCGTCAGGCCACCACGCGGGCCTCGCGAAGCGCGGCGATATCGGCACCGGAGTAGCCGATCTCCCGCATCAGCAGGTCGGTTTCCTGCCCCACGCCCGGCGGCGACGAGCGAAGTGGCAATCTGTGGCGATCCATCATCAGCGGCAACAAAGGCACCTTCGCATCCCGGCCATCGGGCAGGGTGATCGGCGCCAAGCCTCCCGTCGCCTGGAGGTGAGGATCCTCGAACAGCTCATGCGGCGCGTGAATCGGCGCGTAGGGCAGTCCCACCTCCTCGAAGAGGATCGCAAGCTCCGCCGCCGAATGGGCCGCCATGCGGGCACGCAGCACGGGCATCATCCACTCGCGTTCGCTCACGCGCTGGTTGTTGGTCTTCAGACGGGCGTCACCGGCCAGGTCGTCGAAACCGAACCGTTCGCAGAACGAGGCCCACTGCGTGTCGGAGACCACCGCCAGGAAGATCTGTTCGCCGTCTTTGACGGAGAACACGTCGTAGATGCCCCACGCGGAAATCCGGCTCGGCATGGGTGCGGCCGGCTTGCCGGTCATGGCGAACTGCATCATGTGCGTCGCCACGAGCAAGATATTGTTCTCGTACAGCGATGAAAGAATCTCCTGGCCTTTGCCAGTGGTCTCGCGGGCGCGAAGTGCGGCCAGCACCCCGATGGCGCCGAACATCCCGCCCATGATGTCGTTGACCGAAGCGCCCGCGCGCAAGGGGTGCCCCTTCTCGCCCGTCATGTACGCCAAGCCGCCCATCATCTGGACCACCTCGTCGAGCGCGGTTCGGTTCTCATACGGCCCCGGCAAGAAACCCTTGTGCGAGACATACACCAAACGCTCGTTGAGCCGGGACAGCGAGGCGTAGTCGAATCCCAGGCGGTCCATCGCACCGCTCTTGAAGTTCTCGCTGAACACGTCGGCGGTGGCGAGCAGCTTCAAGACGATCTCTTTGCCGCGTGGGTCCTTCGTGTCCACCGCCAGGCTCTTCTTGTTTCGATTGAAGGCCGGGAAGAAGCCCACGCCGGAACCCAGCAGCCGGCGGGTGGCATCGCCCTGCAAAGGTTCGACCTTGATCACCTCGGCGCCGAGATCGGCCAGGATCATCCCGCACGAGGGACCCATCACCATGTGCGTGAATTCCACCACCCTCACCCCTGCGAGCGGGAGAGCTTGCTCACCTGTCGTCATCTGAAAACCTCAATTGCCGTGGGCATAGCGAAAGCCTTTGGGCAGGCCCGCGTCCGCCACCAATCCATACAAGGGCTCGCCGGCCAGCGCGTCTTCAACGACCTTTCGCGCCGCCAGCAAGCGCTCGATGTCGATGCCGGTGTGCAAACCCATCGCCTCGAGCAGGTAGACCAGATCCTCGGTCACGATGTTGCCGCTGGCGCCGGGCGCGTACGGACAGCCGCCGATGCCGCCCTGGCTCGCATCCAACGTGGTGACCCCCACGTCCAGCGCGGCAAGCACGTTCGCCAGGCCCTGCCCGCGGGTGTTGTGGAAGTGCGCTCCGCCGGCACGCTCGCCGAACTGGCCCTGGAGCTGGCGGAACAGGCGCTGCACCTGGCGCGGCTGAGCGTAGCCGCTGGTGTCGGACAGTCCGATTTCATCGACGCCGCACGCGGCCGCGCGTTGCGCGATGCGCAGCGTTTCCGCGTCGGTCACCTCGCCTTGCAGCGTGCAGCCGAATGCCACCGAGATGCCTGCCTCCACGGTGACGTGAGGGAACTCCTCGCGGCGCAGCGCCATGATGTCGGCCAGATCGGCAAACACTTGGTCGTGCGTCTTTCGCACGTTGGCCAGCGAATGGGCCTCGGTCGCCGAGACGGGGATGGTCAGCTTGTGCACCCCGCTCTCGAAGGCCGCCTGCGCGCCCCGCAGATTGGGCGCCAACGCGGCCACGTGCAAACCCGGCAAGGTGAGCGCATGCGCAACAACCTCGCGGATGTCGGCCATCTGCGGCAACAGCGCGGGCGGCACGAAGGAGCCGACTTCGATTTCGCGCACGCCGGCAGCGTGCAACGCGGCGATCCAGCGGTGCTTGTCGGCGGTGGGCATCGTGCGCTGGATGGACTGCAGGCCGTCTCGCGGCCCCACCTCGCTGATCAGGACATCTGCCATGGCCGTCATCAAATGGGTGCCGTGTTGGCGTCGTAGGCGTACAGCCAGTCGTACCGCTCGAAGATCGGGTCGGCGCTCCACTCCTGCCCCAAGTAGCGCTCGGCCGACGCTTCGGTGCGAAGCTGTTCGCTGTGGAATCGCTCGGTGTTGGCAGTGGCGCCGCGCACCATGCGGCTGGTCCGCTCGATGCGAGCCGCTTCGTAGCGTGCGAGCGCTGCCGGAAGATCCGCCGCCGCCACACCTTCCAGGCAACGCGACAGGACCATGCCGTCTTCGATCGAATGCACCGCCCCTTGCGCCAGGAAAGGCAAGGTGGCGTGAGCAGCATCGCCCAGCAAGGAGATGCGGCCTTGCGTCCATTGGGGAATCGGATCGCGCTGCATCAGAGGCCACTTCAGCAAGCTCCGGCAAAGCTTGATCATGGTGTGGACGTCGTCGTGCCAACCCGTGAAGTCGGCCAGACACTCTTCCACCGTGCCCGGCGCGCAGCTCGACGGCGAGTCCCAGGTCTTGCCTTCGATGGTGGCGACGAAGTTCATGATCTTGGACTGGTGCAAGGGGTAGCTCACCACGTGGCCGCCGGGACCGATCCAGGTCGACCCCACCGAAACACGCATGTGCTCCGGGAGCGAGTCCATCGGGATCAGCCCCCGCCACGTCACCATTCCTGAGAACGCCGGATCGGTGTTGCCCCACAGCGCGTTGCGAACCACCGAGCGCACGCCATCGGCGCCGATCAACGCGTCGCCCTGGATGCGGTCGCCATTCTTCAGAATGAGCGTTGCGGAGTCTGCGGTCTGTTCACAGCCGGCGACGGGGCTGTCGAGGTGGATCGCGTCGGGCTTGAGCGCGCGCACCCGATCCAGCAAGGCATCGTGCAAGTCGGGCCGGTACACCGTCAGGTACGGATATCCGTAACGCTCGATCACGGTTCGCCCCAAGCTGAACATCGGCCAGGGCTTGCCGGTACTCCACAAGCGAAATTCCTTGCGGACCGGGTCGCAAGACAGCGCCTTGAGACGCTGAAACACGCCCAAGGCGTCGAGCACCTTGTTGCCATTCGGGCTGATCTGGATGCCCGCGCCAACTTCCTTCAGTTCGGCCGCCTGCTCGTACACCGCGACGTCAATGCCCCGCTGGAGCAATGCCGCCGCCGCCGACAAGCCGCCGATGCCACCACCCGCAATCAGAATCCGCATGGTTCTCCCGCTCCGTGAGAGTCAAGTTCGTGAGGTTCTTACTTCTTCAGAAGGCCAGCCTTCTGGATCATCTCGGCCCACGCATCGATTTCGCCGTGGAAGAAGGTCCGGAATTCCTGAACGCTCATGTTGGATGCGGAAGCACCGCGCTGCGCCATGAACTCCTTCACCTTGGGCGTCGCCATCACTTGGCGAACGGCATCGTTCAGCTTCTTCTGCACGTCGGCGGGCACGTCGGCGCGCGAGAACAGGCCAAACCAGCTGGTGGGAGCGAACTGGCCGTAGCCGGCTTCCTTCGCTGTCGGAACCTGCTTCAGAACTTCGGCTCGCTCGTCGGCCGTCAACAGCAACCCTTTCATCTTTCCACCGTTGATGTGCGGCACCAGGTTGGCCGAATCCAGGAAGATCACCTGCGCTTCGTCCTTGAGCACGGCCAGCACGGCCGCCCCGGCCCCGCTGTAGGGAATGTTGTTGAACTTGGCTTGGGCTTGCTGCGCAAACAGATCCCCCACCAAGCCGGTGGACGTGCCCGCGACGGCGATGTTGATCGCGCCCGGATCCTTGCGCGCCAGCTCGACCAGCTCCTGGGCGGAATTGACCTTGAGCCCCGGGCTCACGCCCAGCACGAACGGCAGGCGCATGAACTGCGCGATCGGTGCAATGTCGGTCTTCGCGTTGTAGCGCGCATTGTTCAACGTCGGGTTGATGGCCGAGGCGGGCGTGTCCGTCAACAGGGTGTAGCCGTCTGCCGGTGCGTTCAGCAAGCCGTTCATCGCGATCAACCCGACGCCACCCACGCGGTTCTCGACCACCACGGTCTGGCCCAGCACTTCACTCAGGCCTTCGGCCACGATGCGAGTGGTGAGGTCCACCATGCTGCCGGGGTTGTAGGGCGTGACGATGCGGATCGTGCGCTCCGGATAGGTCGCGGCCTGAGCGCCCAGACCGGCCAGGCTTGCGGCCGCGAAGATGGCGGTACCGAGAACGGAGGTTCGTGCGAAACGACGAAACTGCTGCATGAGAATCTCTCCTGAATGGGCCGAAGACCCGGGGTTGGGGGTGAAAGGGGTGCGGGCTTCAGGCCCTGCGCCAGAAATCGAAAGCCTTCATGACCGGCTCGTCGCTGACGCGGACCAGATGGGCAGGGCTTGTCACGGTGTGTTGGAACGGTTGCCAGGCGGGGATGGCGAACACGTCGCCGCGCTCCCACGCCATCACCTGCTCGCCGGCCTTCGTGCTTCCCGCACCTTCGACGACGGTATAGATCGCATTGGCCGTGGTTCGGTGCGGCGTGGAAACGAAGCCGGCGCCCAGGCGCTGCACATGCACCGCAGCGGTTTTCATCGCGGGCGCACCCAGTTCGATTTCCCGCTCTGCGACGCCAGAGGCCGGGGCCTGCGCCGCATCGAGCAGGCGCATCGAATCTTCCCAGCGGAAAGCCAGCGGTGCGCTCTCTGCGTCAACGTACTCTGTCTCCAGCTTGTCGGGATGCCGCTCGAAGAACATCGGCTCCAACAGATGCACGAGAGGCACATCGAGCACGTCCACCCAGAAGCAGTCCTCGCGGCCGGTGTTCGCATGGGAGTGCCAGCACCAGCTCGGCGTCAACAGCACATCGCCCGGGCGCATCTCCAGCCGAGTTCCGTTCACGATGGTATAGGTTCCGCGCCCTTCCAGGATGATGCGCAACGCGTTGGGGGTGTGGCGATGGGCATCCGCCGTCTCGCCCGGCAACACCGACTGATACGCCGCCACCAGGGTGCGCAACGTCGAATAGGGGTTGCCCTCGACCGGGTTGGTCATCGTCAGGTTGCGCCGGTCGGCCATCTGGTGGTCGACCAGATCGCCCGCCATGTCCAAGATGGGCTTGACATCCGCATAGCGCCACAAATTGGGGAGGAAGTTGGCCCTCGGCTGCGCCCAGAGCGCAGGCGCCTTGCGGTGCCAACCGCCTTCCATGTGCAGCGCGTAGATCGAGGTGTAGAGGTCGTCAAGTGTCGTCATGGTGTGATCAACGCTGCTTGACGATGTCGGGCGTGTAAGGCTTCTCGAACACCGCGGTCGCGCCCTGGTCGCCCTGCACGATCTCGACCGTCATCTCGCCCACGCGTTCGATGGTGATGCGCACTGTGTCGCCATCCTTCACCTGGCCAACGCCGGCCGGGGTGCCCGTGGCGATGATGTCGCCCGGGTACAGCGTCATGACCGCCGATGCCATCTCCACCATGCCGGGGATGTCGAGCACCAAGTCCCTTGTATTGGCGTGCTGCTTCAAGTCCCCGTTCACCCAGAGCTTCATCTCCAACGAGGTGGGGTCCCCCACTTCATCGGCCGTGACGATCCACGGGCCGACCGGGCAGAACGTGTCGTACGCCTTTCGGAACACGCGCTCTTCACGGCCGCGCACCACCATGTCCAGCAAACAGGCGTAGCCAAACACGTGGTCTTTCCAGTCGTCGCGCGCGATGCCTCGCCCTTCCTTGCCGATGACGATCGCCAGTTCCGCCTCGTGGTGCACCTCGCGGGTGGGAACGTTCGGCAAATAGACCGGCTCGCCGGCACCGGACAAGGACGAATTCGGCTTGAGGAAAAAGCCTTGGTGCGTGGCGCGATAGGCCGCCTGCATTTCGCGGCCGTGATCGTGGTAATTGACCGGGTACGCGATGACCTTGTTCGGCCAAGGCACCGGTGTCCGCAGCGTCACCGACGACAGCGCAATACGGGGCAAGTCCGCCATCGCCGCCTCGATGACCGGGCGCAACTGTGCGAAACGAGCGATCAGGCGCGTGGCACCCACCGGCGGCCAGAACGCCACGTCTTCCCCGATGAGGGAGGTGATGTCGACGAGGTGGTGACTGTCGACCACCACGCCGATCTGGCCTTGGTTGAAACGTGCAATTTTCATGGGCGGGCTCAACGAAAGAAAAGGGGTCAGCGTCACATATATTTCACTAGACAGAATGACACTTCGCTGTTTAGAATTCTAATCGCCCATCCAAGTCCGACGAAACCCCGGGGGATACCGACATGCCCAAACCTTCGCGCACGCCTTCCCTCGCTGACGAAAACGCCTCGCCCGGCGGCACGGCCGCGGTCGACCGCGCGCTGTCCCTGCTCAACGCGTTCCGCAGGGACGAGTCGTCATTGAGCCTGCTCGAGCTGGCCGAGAGAACACGCATCCACAAGAGCACGATCCTGCGATTGCTCGCATCGCTTCAACATGCCCAGTTGGTGGTGCGCACGCCGGCGGGCGAGTACCGCCTGGGACATGGCGTCGCCCGCCTGCACGCGGTCTACAGCAGCTCATTGCGGCTGGAAGACGTGGTGGCTCCCGTACTGAGAGCGCTGGTGGAAGAAACCGGCGAAAGCGCTGCGCTCCACGTGCGTCAGGGCGACGCCCGCTTGTGCCTGCTTCGCGTGGACTCGCCCCAACCCATTCGCGACCACACACGCATCGGAGACTTCCTGCCGCTGGAGCACGGCAGTGGCGGGCACGTGATCCAGGCCTATCACGGCGGCACCGGGCCATACCACGAACAAGTTCGACGCGATGGGGTGATCGCGCTCAAGGGCGATCGGGTCGGTCAACTCAGCGGTATCTCAGCACCCGTGTTCGAGGCTCAGAACAAATTCGTCGGGGCGCTGACGTTGAGCATGCCCACCGAACGCTTTCTCGCAGCACAAGCCGAACTTGTGAAGCTGAAAGCCCGCGAGCTGAGTCTGCAGTTGGGGGCGGGCTGAGAACCAACAACGCCTCACCTCATGAGCGTGCGCGCGACGAAGCTCGTCGAAACAGCTTCACCACAACCCGAAGCCCGCCGAGTGAAGAGGCCGGCGAATCTGCAAGACGCGCCGGTGGATACGACGGGAGGCTCAGGCAACGGCCTGGCGTGAACAGGGATGGGCCAACAGCGTGAGCCTGCGCATGTCTCGCGGATCCGGGTGGGAACGTTGGCGCTCTTCGGAAGTATCAGTAAAACCGACGACGCTGATCAGAAGGAGTGCTCAAACCGTCGTATCTGCACGCCGTCGCTGCTGGGAATGGCGACCTGCACCCCTTTGATGCCGCCGCCATCTCCAATGATTAGCTCCCAGTCCGGCTTTCCAGTAAATGGGTTGGCGTAAATTTCACGAAGATGCCGTCGCATCGTCAGGAATCGGCGATCCTCCAGCAAATCCCGGAGTGTCTTTGGATAGATCTTCACCGTTCCCGACGATGAGTAATAGTAGCTACCAAGGCCGAGAACAAATTGTTCACCCACCCATTCAAGCTGAGCCAGCTTTTGCCTGTGCGCTGTCGCGACCCACACCTCGGACGCGGCAACCAGCCCCACGCCAAGGACTGCAATCACCCCCAGCACGCTGGCGTAGGTGAATCCAGCTTCGAGATGCTGTACTTTACCAACTCGCAAAGGTTGATCCCTCCGTACCCGCCCCAGCAGCGCCGCTGCGCACGTCATACACCCCGGTTGTCTGTCCATCCGGATGCGGCACACCTACCCAGGTAGACGCTGTATCCGTCATCGGATCGATTGGGATCGCCCTCAGGTATTTCCCTTCTACCAACCGTGCCAGGCTCTCCGGAAATTGCCCGGTATCGGCCCGGTACTGATCAAGCGCTTCTCGCATCACACGCAAGCTAGTTTTCAGACTTGCTTCCTTTGCGCGGTCCACCGATGCAAGGTAGCGCGGAGTTGCGATTGACAACAAGGTTGCCATGATTGCCATCACAATCAACAACTCGATCAGGGTGAAGCCGCCACCATGCCGTCTCACGGTCACCACTCTCCGTAAGGTATGCCGTTCAACCCCACCCGGCTCGATCGCGAGCGCACATCAAAAACGTCTGCGCCCGGCCTCGGGTCCTCAGCGCTACTGGCATAGCTTCGCAGTGCCCAACTCTGGGCTGCAGACCCTTGCTGATCGGAAAACGGGTCTCGTGGCAATGCACGCAATAGATAAATCTTGGCTCTCCGGGGTGATCGAACATCCGGGACGCCATCCACCAGAGCCTCCAAGGTAGGCGGGTAGCCAGAGGCGTCCGCCGCACTTTGAATACTTCCCTGGTCCACCAATCGCTTGTGCGCGTCGAGCGCTGTGCGGATTTCTCGCAGCGCTCGTCGAAGATCCTCTTCCTTGGCCCTCTGGTGAGACAGCTCTGCCAGCGGAAATGCAATGCTGGCCAGAATCGACAAGATGGCAAGTACAACCACGAGTTCGACCAAGCTGAAGCCGCCATATTCGGCTTCAGCGTGCAAACGACGCCTCATACCCAAACTCATCGGGACACAGGGGCGGCAGGGACTAGCGGGGGCGGAGTCAATGCCGGCGGTTGAACAGGTGGCTGCGGCAAGACCTGCGGTGCCAATGGAGCCGGCTCGACTCTTGAAGACGCCGGAAAAGCACGGGACGGCACTCCCGGTGACGTCGAACTGCCAAGCTGAATCGGCGACGCACCGACAGCCGAATCGGTACCAGAAAGGAACTCTTGCAACCCGACGCCAGGCACATCGAGGTTGCGCACAATCCGAGGCGTGATCAGGAGGACGATCTCGGTGCGTGCATCGCTATCTTGCGCAGCGCCAAACAACTTACCCAAGAGCGGGATCTCGTTCAAACCCGGAATGCCTGTGTTGGAACGTCGCTCATCACGCTGGATAAGTCCCGCAAGAATATTGGTCTCTCCATCGCGTACCCGCAAGCTGGTAGACGTATTCCGTGTCCCAAGTCGATAAGCCTGGGTCCCGCTGGCTCGAGTCACAGTTTCAAGAATGTTGGAAACCTCTAGGGCGATTTTCATCGCCACTTCGCCATCTAGCGATACCGTAGGTTCGATATCCAACTTCAAGCCGACGTCAAGGTAGCTCACCGACTCCGCCGTACCAACGTTCGCCGTGGACGTGGTCGTGATGACCGGCACCCGCTCGCCTATCAGAATCTTCGCCGACTGATTGTTGCGAATACGGACCCGAGGATTTGCCAAGAGATTGGCTTCCCCCTTCTGCCCTCGAAACTGCGCAGATACGAGAGGGTTGTTACTACTTAACGTGACCATGTCCGCGCTTCTGTTACGGAACTCGTTGAGCGTCAGCTGGCCCGATACTCGATCCGCTCCGGCGACACTGGCAGAGATGGAATCGGGCCAGCGTATGCCCATCTCCAACAATCTATTGGCACTGACCTCCAACACCTCAAGCTCCAGCATGACCTCGGGATCTGGAATATCTTGAGCTGCAATCAACTTCTCCGCCAAGCGAACTACGTCTGCTGAATCACGCACTATCAGCATATTCAGCTTCTCGTCCACCACCACATCGCGGGCTTTGGCGACGCTACGCACCGAGTTGGCGACCTTGGCCGCCTCGGCATTGCTCAGATAGAAGACACGCACGACCATCTCTCGGTACTCGGCCACCTTCGCTGGCGTGTTCGGATAAATAAGGAGCGTGTCGTCGTCAAGTACACGCCGCTCCAGTTGATTGGTGGCAAGCAGAAGACGAACGATATCTTCCACCGGCTTGTTGGTCACAGACAGCGTGACACGAAGATCGGGCCGCACATCGCGCTCAATCATGTAGTTCAAGCCCGAAGCCTGCTTGAGCGACTCGAATACCTGAAGCAAAGACGCATTGCTGAAACTCAACGATACCGGCATGCGAAAAGCAGCCTTGAGCCTCGGGTAGATGCCTAGCTCCTTGCCTGTTATATCGGCTTGTTGACGCATGAACTGCCGCTGCAACAAGTTGGCTCGGCGATGATTTGGGTTTTCAGACAGCACCTGCTGTACCTTGCTGACGGCCGTATCCAATTTTCCAGCTTTCGCTTCGATGGTGGCCGCCTCCAGCACGTCCCAGTGGCGTTCAGCAGCATCCGTACGGTCAACCCCGGCAGCCGCCTTGGGACTGGACGGATCAAGCTTGGCTGCCCGTTCATACAAATCTCTTGCAGTGAAAAAGCTACCCTGCGCCATCGCAACATCAGCATCTCGCAGAAGCGAGTTCACAGCAGTCTCCCGTTCCGCGAAGTAGCTTCGGCGATAGTTATTGTTGGAAGGCGACTTCTCCATCGCCTCCTTCAGCTTGCTCACCCCTTGCTCCGCCTGTCCACCGGCAAGCGCGGAGCGGCCTTCAAGGTACGACTGGTAGCCGGCGCATCCGACCGTCAACGTCGCCACAAGCAACACGACGAAAATGCCGCGAACACGCTTAGAGAAGGACACGCATCGCACTGTCATGGAGTTATCCTGACGCGAGGAATGAACAAGCGCCACTCTTGTCGAGAGGTGGTATGAGTAAGTACCACATGCTGCTCAGTCAAGTCTGTGACAAGGTACTCGGCAAGCAACACCGCATCGGCGCGCGCCAGCTCGGTGCCGAAAGGGGTTGCGATAAACACAGCCAAGGCCTTGCCATCGTCCCACGTACCGATGATCTGAAACGGTGGAGGTGGTGGCGGCGCAGGCAGCGCTTTCGCTGGCGGCTCCTTTGGGCCTGAAGAGGCGGAAATCTTGGGAGCCGTAGGATGGGGGACCAAGGCGGGCGTGGACGCGTCAGCCTGCCGGACGGGGAAGATGTTCCCGGGGACATCAACGGCCTGACGAGAAGCCGGTACCGATGCCGCCGGACGCTGTAGAGCCACTGGCGATACCAATGGCAGCTTCTTGCTGAAGTCAGCCACATCCACCACGGTCGCGGAGGATTCATATGGACGCGCTCCCAGTGGAAGCATCCACCGCAGCATCAGGACACCCAACATAAGAGTGAGAAGCCACCGCAATCTGCCATGCATCACGGTTCGCTCCCTGCTCTCTCGGAAACCTGGTTCAACATGAATATCACAAGCACCATCTTGGCCTCGATCTCAGCCAGGTCACCTGTTTTCCGGCTCATTGACAAGTCACCAAGCGTCAGCCCTGGAACATTGCTCAGCCACTGCCTGAGCACGCTCCGCAGCTTCGGGTACGGCCCTTTCAACTCGCAGCGAACCTGCAGTCCAATCGGCACGCCGTCCCCTGCGGGCAGAACTTTGTAGTTGGCGGCATCCCATGAGAGTCCCTCGTGCAGGACGATCTGCTGAACTTGCGTCAGCAACAACGCCTGCTCTTCGGACAACGACAGAATCAATGCAGGATCCGAAGCGGCAACAACCGCCACCGGTTCGCGCTCCGCGGGTTGGTCGATCTGTTCAGGTCGGACTGCCACCACTTCAGTCCAGGCCCCGATGAGCAATATCCAGGCGACGGCCGCTGCACAAAGCACGACACCTATCATCCCTTGCAAACCAATGGTTTGATGCACCCTTAACATCGCCACGCGCAGCTTGTGCACGGAATACTCTGGGTTCATGGCTGCGCCCATTGAGCCGACACCGCAAACAGAACCTTGCTGCGTCCCGTGATCGGTTCGTTGATCTGCTCGTGAGTCAACAAGCTCGCCGACGAGATCCCCATCCCATCGGGCAAGATCTGCACGTAAGCCAGCGCATGCTCGAAGCTGGGAGCCTCGCCCTCAAGGCGCACGGCTCCGCTTCCGGCGTTGATGCTCATACTCAGCAGGTACACCGGGCTCGCCGTCGCCGCCTCCACGGCACGCAATGCCTGCATCCAGGGCCGACCGCGCTCCCGTGTTGCGCGCCAGAAGTTCTTTTCATTGGACAGCGGGTTTTCCGCGATCGGTTGATTCAGGCGACTCACATGCAGCGCTTCAGCTTGGCGCTGTACTTCCTCTGAGCGCTCGGAAACAAAGCGCTGATGGCAGATGACTGCGCCCGAGAACGCAAGCGACCCTGCAACAAGCAACGGCAAGCCCAAGCGCGCAGAGCGCGGAGCCGGCTTCGCGAAATCGATAGCCTTCAGGCTCACGCAACCACCTTCTCTTCCTGCGCTCGCCGGACCAGGTTGCGAGCCCCATGTACAGCGTACCAACGAGTTCTCGAATCAGATGCCTTCGGTATCTCCCTGATGTCCCACGAGGCCGCGGCGATTCTCGCCGTCCCTATTGCATGCCCCAAACGCATTGCCTCGGAATCAGCCGCTCGCTCTATCTCTTCTGTCGTGCTGCAAAGTCGCATCGCCGGATTGAGCCCGGCCGGTCGACCTGCTTCGAAGGTGGTCAGCAGCATGCGATCCTGCTCGACCCATGCCCACTGCCCTGTGCGACCCGACCAATGGCGATCCGGTCGCAATCGCTTCCATGCCCACGTCCATGCCGGAACAAAAGAGAACAGACGAATATTCATCTGTTTGGATATCTCGTTAAAGACGCGCCTTAACTGAGGATCCAACGCATACCCAATCGCCCAACGTTCACCAGCACAGTAATCAACCCTCACATCCCATGCACTCACCGAGCTTCCACTGTCGGCATAGAGGAGACTGAACCTATGGCGCATCAGGCTGGCGACCTGTGAATCCATCCACAGCTGTGCGCCCACCTCTATTAGCATCACGGGTAGCCATGCCGACTCCAGGACGACAACCGAAGCTCGGCAGGTCGACCTGCCATACAAACTCCTCAGAGCGAGGGAGACATCACTGATCCCAGGCGGCCTGTCAGCCCTGAAAGATGCAGCAGTCTCGAGGGTAAGGCCGTCTGCCCCAACTACCCATCGCTCCGCGGACCGATATCCCAAACGGAGAACTTCCCGAGACAACATCAGATCAAGGGGCCACACGATCCACCTCTTCCATCGTCGTAATCCCCTGTGCGACTGCTTCAAATGCCTGCTCGCGCAACCCACGCCATCCTTGCGAAGCTGCCTCCTTCTGAAACTCAACCAAAGACGCCCGCTGCGCCATCAGGGCTTTCAAAGTCGATGTAAGAGTCAGCAATTCCCCCAAGGCAAAGCGACCGCTGTACCCCGTACCGCGACAATGCTCACAACCGCGCGCAACCAGCGAGGAGCGGCCGGCATGCGAGCTCGCGTACACGGCGCAATGCAAACACACCCTGCGCAAAAGACGCTGAGCCAGCACACCATTGATGGCCGAGGCAAAGGTGTATGCATCGATACCAAACTGGTCAAAGCGGCCAACGACGTCAAATACCGTGTTTGCATGAACCGTCGTGAACACCAGATGCCCTGTCAAGGCCGATTGCACCGCAATTTGGGCCGTTTCGGCGTCACGTATCTCTCCCACCAGGATCTTGTCGGGATCGTGTCGCAGAATGGAGCGCAAGCCTCGGGCGAACGTCAAGCCCTTGCGCTCGTTTACGGGAATCTGCAGCACCCCTGGCAGTTGGTACTCAACCGGATCTTCGATGGTGATGATCTTGTCGCGAGACTGGTGAGTTTCAGAGATGGCAGCGTAAAGCGTCGTGGTCTTCCCCGAGCCTGTAGGCCCGGTCACGAGCAGCATTCCATGAGGTTTCCGGCACATCAAGTGCAATGCTGATTGCATGGTTGTATCGAATCCCAGTTTTGCCAACGTGAGCCCTGCCAAGCTCTGCGCCAAATGCTCACGGTCGAGGATCCGCAGGACGGCGTCTTCCCCATGGATGCTTGGCATCACCGAAACACGCACGTCGATGGCACGGCCCCGATACCCAATCTGCATGCGACCGTCTTGCGGCACCCGCCGTTCTGCAATATCAAGCTGCGCCATCACTTTGATGCGACTGACAGCCCGGGCGGCCAGTTCTTCGCTTTCCACGCGGCGCATGGCCGTTAAAACGCCATCGATGCGAAACTTCACAGCCAATCCAGCAGCGTCGCTTTCAAGGTGAACGTCCGAAGCGCCAACCTTGAGTGCGTCATACAACGTTGAATTGACAAAACGCACCGCCGGGCTTGCTTCCGCGCCAATGTCCTGCAGATTGAGCGACTCCGTCGCCACTCCCAGCGCCGTGGAGGGAGTGTCCGCGCTTTGTGCGCCCATGCTGCTCAGGGCAGACACGCCTGCCTCGGCCTGGTTCATCCAAGCGTCAAAGGTTTCAGCACTCGCCAACGTGAAATCCACGCGACCGAAGCGCGACATTGCCCACGCCATGAGATCCACATCGAACGGGTCGGTGATCAGGAGACGCTTTGGGCCTCCCTCAGCCATGGGTGCGAACAGCACGCAGCGGTACTGAGCCGCACGTGCAAATGGCAAGATGTCGAAGACAGGAACCCATGTCTCAAGGTCTTGCAAACGAGCGACTGGATATCCCAGCATCGATCCCAGCTCAACGAGCCACTGTGCGTCAGCTGCGCTGACCCGCAAAGCAGGCATCAAATCATCGCACCCCTCAGACCGCAGCGCAGCAATGAGTACAGACAGAGATGCCGCCTCGGAGCGCTTCATCGGTTCTGTCATTGGATGGCCGCCGCCAGTTCAAAGATGGGCATGTACATAAGCACCACAACGACACCCACGCCGATCCCCACAAGCACCATCACAATCGGCTCCAAAGCACGCATGGTGCGTTCCAGGTTCCGGCTGACCTCGGACTCGTGGAAATGCGCGATGCGCGTCAGCACCGCCCCAAGATCACCCGTACGCTCACCGGCGAGCAACAGTTGCTCGGCAATCGGGGTGGCCATACCTGCTTTGACATATGCAGCCGATGGCGCCAGCCCTTCATTCACGCCACGCCACACGCTCCTCCCCCCAGAAAGCATGCTCGGTGGAAGAAGGGCGTTTGAAAGACGCAGCGCCTGCGGCAATGGAATGCCTCCCTGCACCAGCATCCCCGTGGCTCGGTACCAGCGAGACAGGAAGTACGTGCGCAGACGCTCCCGCAGTGGGTCCCATTCCATCAAGGTTTGCAGCCCACGAGCTCGAAGCGAGGGAAGCGCAAAGGCTGACACCACCACCGCGAACACGATGCAAACTGCACCCAGGATCCAAGCGCCGTATCCATCCAGCAGCTGTGACCACGCCACCATCGCCTCGGCGGACCATGGAAGCTCACCGTTCATCCCCTCAAACACTCTTGCAAATCGCGGCATCACGTAGAACAGCAGGAACAGCAACACCAGCCCGCCCACGCCCATCAACAAAGTTGGATAGATCGCAGTTGAAGTCAAACGATGACGCAACTCCGACACGCGCCGCTCATGCTCCAGGAAGCGCGCCAAACTTTGCGGCAGATCTGAAGTGAGTTCCGATGCTCGAACCAATGCCACCAGCAGAGGTGTGAAAGCTTCGTCCGCGTCCAGCGCCTCCGACAAGGCCTTTCCTTCGCGTAACTGCTGTTCCAACCGCTCAATGCTGCCTGCAGACGCTCCCCTTGTTCCCCGACGCAAAGCATTGAGTGCCTCAATAACACTCAATCCAGCCATCAACAGGTCTCGCAGCTGCTCAATGAAGATCGGCACATCAAGCGCGCCGTCTGCTTGCCGCGGCCCCCAACGCCCGCGCAGAGTCACTGGACGACAAGCCAGCACCGCATGCCCCTGCTGCGCTGCCTGAGCACGTGCCTCGGCCAGTGTCGCCGCTTCCACCTCAATGTGTTTCGGCAGGCCTTTTCCCGAGGCCACCGTCATTCGCACACGCATATTGCTGCTCAAAGCGAAGTGAACGAGCCCCTGCTCATCGGCCGGCATCCCACACGCTGATGTCGGCAGCATCGCCACTGCCTCCTCGTCGGCCATCCTTGCCAAGAGACAGCAGTTCGTAGTCTCGAGATTGACCTGTATTTAACTGGTAAACGTAATGGTTTCCCCAAGGGTCAAATGGGACGGCCTTTGACAGATATGGACCGGCCCACTTGGGCACAGCGGCAGGGCGATCCACCAGCGCCTTCAACCCTTGCTCGCTGCTGGGGAAGCTACCTGTATCCAGACGGTACGCGGCCAAGGCCTTCTCAAAGGCATCCAACTGTGCACGTGCAGCCTTGCCTTCGCTTTTCCCTACCTGATCAAAGAATCGCGGCGCAACGTAACTGGCCAGCAACCCGATGATGACCATCACCACCAAGAGTTCCAGAAGCGTGAATCCCTTGTTGACATTCAGCTTGACGAGCTGCGTCATGCTTTATCCCCCTGTTTTCTGGTTCGAAACTTTAACGCAGCGATGCATGACCGGACCTGATAGAGCAGATCAATGATTCTTTTGAAGAGAGGATCACATCCAAGAGTCGCCATCGACAAAGTCATTTCACAAAGGAGCGGGCAACGTCGAGCACATTCCGATAAGCACGTGGAGCAATGCCCCCACGAGGCGAAGAAAGTCTTCGATGCGCTGCGCAAGCTCGTGGTGCATCCCCTGATGCACCCAAGCGACCCATCGACGTCATAACGCTCGGCTCAACAGGGAGAAAAACAAGGACACGAAAGGAGCCTCGGTAAAGGCACTCAGACGGTCAGCTTGGTACCTTGCATTCGGTGAAGCAATGCCACCAAAGGGGGATGTGCGAGCCGCGAATCTCGTGCGTCAATAACAAGTTGCCGATGCGACCTATTCTTCATGAGCAACTTATCCGGGACCCAATCCGCCGATCAACAACGCGGGAGTATGTGATCGCTTCCGAAGGCAGCTTGAACCTTCGGCCGGCCAAGAACATCGATGCGCCAAGGCACATACGAAGCCGTGGGTTGTGCGTGGTGTTGCATTCTTCTTTACGTATCAGAGCATGGAAACTCGACACAAGGCCCTTCAGTCTGCAGGCGCAATGAAAGACCCCAGGCGGAGAGAGACCGTATCAATCGGTGGCTTTTCTGGGAAGTTGCTTGCGGCCTTGTCACTGTGCACCCTTGTCGCGACGGGATATGCACAAGGTTTGCCGCAATCGACAATGGACCTTTGCAGTTTGAATGGGATGCACTACGAGTGCACAGAGCGAGTTGCGCTTCCTTGGTCAGTCGCCTCCCACGGGATGGCCGGGTGGGGGAGCAATGTTTGGTACGAAGTTCGTAGATTCGTGAGCAACGCTCCTTGGGACGCCATCAAGGATGAGCATCTCCAGTGGATAAAAGACGTCGTCCCTGGACAGATCCCGGCCGCAATTGCACCAGGACATGAAGCTTGTGAGGGCCCAACCGACGTCACGGCCGACCTGAATGAAGGACAAGGGTTCCAAGATTTCGGGACCTCACAGATGTACGGTATCAATCACCACGTGGAAGGGCTGCTGGTTCGTCTGACGCACACCACGCTGACCTGCTCGGCTTTTTCGAACCATTCATTCCTGGAGGACGGCTCGGTTGG
>CAZBOF010000062.1:0-23503 GCA_964493285.1 uncultured Rhizobacter sp.
GCTGGCGGACCATGCCGCGCGTGTCGCGCCCGGCGCTGCCGGCTTCGCTGCGAAAGCACGGGCTGTGTGCGGTGAGCTTGATCGGCAACTGGTCGGCCGCGAGCACGGTGTCGCGCACGCTGTTGGTGAGCGAGATCTCGGAGGTGGAAATGAGGTACTGCTCTGCCTGGTTTTCATCGCCGCCGCGGCTGACCCAGAACATGTCTTCCTTGAACTTGGGCAGCTGGCCGGTGCCTTCGAGCACCTCGCGGTTCACGATGTAGGGCGTGTAGCACTCGGTGTAGCCGTGCGACTGCGTCTGCATGTCGAGCATGAACTGCGCGAGCGCGCGATGCAGCCGGGCCACCGGCCCGCGCAGGAAGCTGAATCGCGAGCCGGACAGCTTGGCGCCGGTGTCGAAGTCGAGCCCGAGCGGGGCCCCGAGGTCCACATGGTCCTTGACGTCGAAGTCGAACTGGCGCGGGCTGCCCCAACGGTGCAGCTCGACATTCCCAGCCTCGTCGGCCCCCTGCGGCACGCTGTCGTGCGGCAGGTTGGGCACGCTCATGAGGATCTCGGACAGCTCGGCCTGGATCACTTCCAGCCGGTCTGCCGAGGCCTTGAGCGCATCGCCCAGGCCACCCACTTCGGCCATCACGGCGCTGGTGTCTTCGCCTTTGGCCTTGAGCTGGCCGATCTGCTTGGACAGGCTGTTGCGGCGTGCCTGCAGATCTTCGGTGCGCGTCTGGATGGCCTTGCGCTCGGTTTCAAGCGACTGGAAGCGCTCCACGTCCAGAAATGGCTGGGGCGACTTGCGCCGTTCGAGCGTGGCGACGACGTGGTCGAGGTCTTTGCGCAGCAGGGTGATGTCGAGCATGGCGTGGGCGGCGCCAGAACGCGCCGCAGGAAGTGAGCCGCAATTGTAGAAGCGGCTACTTCAGCCCTTTGGGCAGCGGAAAGTGCGTGGTTTCTTCAACGCCGGGCATCTTCCGCACAGAAACCGCGCCGAGCGCTCTCAGCCGGGTGATCACCTGCTGCACCAGGATGTAGGGCGCCGAGGCGCCCGCGGTGAGCCCGACGCGGCGCTTGCCTTCGAACCACGTGGGTTGAAGGTCGTCGGGGTGATCCACCATGTAGGCATCCGCCCCCAGACGTTCACCCAGCTCGCGCAGGCGGTTGCTGTTGGAGCTGGTGGGGCTGCCGACCACCACGAGCACGTCCACCTGCGGCGCGAGCACCTTGACCGCATCCTGGCGGTTCTGCGTGGCGTAGCAGATGTCTTGCTGCTTGGGCTGGCGCACATTGGGAAAGCGCACTTTCACTGCCATCAGGATCTCCGCCGCATCGTCGACCGACAAGGTGGTCTGCGTGACGACCGCAAGCTTGTCGCTTTGCGCCACCTGCACGCGGGCCACGTCGGCCACGTCTTCGACCAGATAGATGCCTTCGGTGAGCTGGCCCATCGTGCCTTCGACTTCCGGATGGCCTTTGTGGCCGATCATGATGAAGTCGTAGCCCTCCTTGTGCAGCTTGGCCACCTCCACGTGCACCTTGGTCACCAGCGGGCAGGTGGCGTCGAATACGCTGAAGCCGCGCGCGGCCGCTTCCTTGCGCACCGCCTGCGACACCCCGTGGGCGCTGAACACGAGCGTGGCGCCGGGCGGCACATCGGCCAAGTCTTCGATGAAGATCGCCCCCTTGGCCTTCAGGTCGTTCACCACATAGGTGTTGTGCACGATCTCATGCCGCACGTAGATTGGTGCGCCGAATTTCTGGATGGCACGCTCGACGATGTCGATCGCGCGGTCGACCCCGGCGCAGAAGCCGCGCGGTTCGGCCAGCAGCACTTCATCGAGTGACATGGTGTGCTTCTCGTCCGTCGAGCCCGTCGCCTGCATCACAGCACACCGATCAGATGCACTTCGAACGTCACCGGCTGGCCGGCCAGCGGGTGATTGAAGTCGAACAGCAGCCAGTCGCTCCCCACCTCGCGCACCACGCCGGCGTAGGCGCCCTGCCCGTCGGGCGTCGGGAACTGGACCACATCGCCCACGTGATATTCCTCGTCGGGGTCGCCCAACTGGTGCAGCAAGGACAGCTTGACGCGCTGGACCATCTCGGGATTGCGCTCGCCGAAGGCTTCGGCGGCGGGCAGCTCGAACGACCTGCGCGTGCCTTCGGCCAGCCCGACCAGGCGCGCTTCCATCGCAGGCGCCAACTCGCCGGAGCCGAGCGACAAGGTGGCGGGCTTGTCCGAGAAGGTGTTGATGATGTCGGCACCGTCCGGGCCGCTCAATCGGTAGTGCAGGGTCAGGAACGAGCCCTGTTGAACGTGGTTCAAGAATTTTTCCGGTTGGTGGGCAGTCTTGCGGGCGGGGCGTTCCGCCCGCGCGGAGGAATGCCCGATTTTAAGGACTCAGCGCTCGCGGCACGGCAAATCGTCGGTTCAACCCCACGCTGGCCCGAATCCGCCCGGCGTGGCACAGTTTTGTGCACCTTTCGGAGTGCCCCGGCCTCCCCCCAACGGGCTTTCGACAGATGGCCATCGGACCGTCATACTTTCCTGCTGCTCCCCTGCCTGCGCCGATGATGCTGCTGAAAGAACTCCCGCCAGATGCCCGCCCGCGAGAACGCCTGCTTCTGCTCGGGCCGGCCGCCCTGGCCGATGCCGAACTGGTGGCGCTGCTGCTGCGCACCGGGCTCAAGGGCCGCTCGGTTCTTCAGCTGGCGCACGACTTGCTGCACCAGTTCGGCGGCATCACGGGGCTGCTCCAGGCCCGCCCGGCGGATCTGGCGCGCATCAAAGGCCTGGGGCCCGCCAAGCGGGCCGAGGTCAGCGCCGTCCTCGAACTCGCACGCCGCTCGCTCGCCGAAACGCTGGCGCGGCGCCCGGTGTTCGATACCCCCGAGCGCGTGAAAGACTACCTTCGCCTGCGCATCGGCGCGAACGATAGCGAGGTCTTCACCGTGCTGTTCCTCGATGCGCAGAACCAACTGATTCGCGTGGAAGACATGTTCCGCGGCACGCTCACGCAAACCAGCGTCTACCCGCGCGAGGTGGTCAAGCGGGCCCTGGAACTCAACGCGGCAGCCGTGGTGCTGGCGCACAACCATCCCAGCGGCGTATCCGAGCCGTCGTCTGCCGACCAGTACCTGACCCAGGCGTTGGCCAAGGCACTCGCGCTGATCGACGTGCGCGTGCTCGACCACTTGGTGGTGAGCCGAGGAGAAACCGTCTCCATGGCCGAGCAGGGGTTGATGTGACCAAGAAGCCCGGCGGCCCGCAAGACCTCGCGTCCATCCGGACCGCCTTGCGCCGCGCCCGCCAGGCAACCGAGGCCGAGGCCGCCCGGGCCGCCGAAGAAGCGGTGCGGCTGCGGCGCGAACAGAACCTGTTCGCCGCCACCGTCGGCACGGTGCAGCCGGTGCGCGCGGCAGCGCGCGCGCAGACCGCGCCGCCGCTGCCCCGGCCGGTGCCGGCTCAGCGCCAGCGCGACGAACGCGCCGTGCTGCAAGAAGCCCTGTCCGACGGGTTCGACGCCGAATCGCTGCTGGAAACGGACGAGGCACTGTCATACCGCCGCCCCGGCATCGGCCCCGACGTCGTGCGCCAGCTGCGCAAGGGGCGCTGGTCGATCCAGGCGCAGCTCGACCTGCACGGAGCACGGCGCGAAGAAGCGCGCGAACGTTTGGTGGAATTCCTGCGCGACGCCTCGCAGCGCGGCCTGCGCTGCGTGCGCGTGGTGCACGGCAAAGGCAATGGATCGCCCGGCCGGGAACCGGTGCTCAAGGCGCGCGTGCGCAACTGGCTGGTGCAGAAGTCCGAGGTGCTGGCCTTTGTGCAGGCGCGCCCGAGCGAGGGCGGCGCAGGCGCGCTGGTGGTGCTGCTGAGCGTGGCCTCGCGCACCTGAAGCAGGCGCCCGCCCCTAGAATCGCCACCTCACTTTCACCGCTGAGAACGCGGCTCCGGCGTGACGAACATCCAGAAGAAAGTCAGCAGCATTCGAGATGTCGCGCAGCTCGCAGGCGTGTCGCTCGGCAGCGCCTCGAAGGCACTCAACGGCGTGGCCGGCGTCTCGGCGGATGTGCGCCAACGGGTGGTGGATGCCGCCGCACAGCTCGGCTACCAGCCCAACCAGGCCGCGCGCGCCCTGCGCTCGCGCACCAGCAAGACGGTGGGATGCCTTTTCACCGATGTCGAGAACCCCTTGTATGCGCGCACCTACCGCGTGCTGGAGGAGAAACTGCGCAGCGCCGGCTATGTGCTGTTCCTGGCCAACGGCCTGAACGACGCGGCACGCGAAATCGACATCCTGAACACCTTCCAGTCGCGCGGCATGGACGGCGTCGTCATCGCACCGGGCAATGAGCGCAACCTGGGTGTGCTGAACGCCATCGACCACCTGCGCATGCCGCTGGTGATCTACGACCGCGACATCGACGTCGGCGCCGACCGCATCCTCTTCGACCACGAAGACGGCGTGCAGCGCGCCACGAAGCACTTGCTCGATCTGGCGCACACGCGCATCGCACTGGTGCTGTGGTCGCAGGACACGCGCCCGGTGCGCGGGCGCATGGCCGGCTACGAAAGCGCCTACGCCGCCGCCGGCATCGCCTCCCCGCGGTTGATCGTGCAGGAAGAAACCGCCACCAGTTCGGCCTACGACAGCGTGGTCAAGCTGCTTGAGAGCGACTCGCCGCCAACGGCATTCCTGGCGCAGGGCACGCGCATTCTCGTGAGCACGCTGCGTGCCATCAGCGCGAAGGGCCTGCGCGTTCCGCAAGACGTCTCGGTGATCGCCATCGGAGATACCGATTTCGCACAAACCTACGCACCGCCGATCACGGTGCTGCGCACGCCGACCGACAAGGTCGCCGGCATGGCCGCCTCGCTGTTGCTCGAACGCATGGGCGCAGGCCGCGAGGGCGCCGCGGCATTCCAGTCGCACACCGTGGCCTACGAGTTCGTGCAGCGCGAATCGACCGCCCGGCGCTGAGCTGCGGCCGCCCTTTGCCGGACGGCCGCAGCGCCGATCACATCTTCGGAATCTTCGAGTCGGCCACCACGTCGCGCCAGATCGCATCGTCGCGGATGTACTCGGGCGCGAATTCATCGTGGCCCACGGCGTGGGGATCGACACCGGTCTTCTGCAGGCGTTCGGCCACGTCGGGGCGGCGCACGATCTCGGTGAGGTGGCGCGACAGCTTCTGCACCACGTCCTTCGGCGTTCCTGTCGGCACGAACCAGGCCATCCAGCCGTTCGCCCCCAATCGCGGGTAGCCCGACTCGACAAACGTCGGCACGTTCGGCATCACCACGGAACGGTTGCCGCCGGTGACGGCAATCACGCGCAACTTGCCGGAGGCCAGGTGCGGCACGGCGCTGCCGATGTCGATGAAGCCCGCGGGGATCTGGTTGCCGAGCAGGTCGGCCACGACGCGGGCGGCACCCGGATACGGCACGTGGGTCACTTGCGTGCCTTCCACATGGTTGAGGTACTCGCCGTAGATGTGGCCGATGGTGCCGTTGCCGTAGGTGCCGTAGCTGTACTTGGTCGGGTTGGCCTTGGCCAGCGCGTAGAACTCTTTCAGCGTCTTGGCAGGCAGCTCTTCACGCACGACGAACACGGCGCGCGACTGGCCGATCTGCATGATCGGCACCAGGTCGGCTGTGGCATTGAACGGAATGTTGGTGCGCAGATGCGACGACTGCAGCAGCCACGATCCCGCGGACAAAATCGTGTAGCCGTCGGCCGGCGACTTGGCCACATGTGCCGAGCCCAGCGTGCCGCCGGCACCCACGCGGTTTTCCACCATCACCACCTGCCCGATGTCCTTCTGCAGCTCGGCAGACAGGAGACGGGCCACCACGTCGCCACCACCGCCTGCCGGGAAGGGCTGCACCACCTTGATCGGTGCCGTGGGATAAGCGGTTTGTGCTTGCGCAGCGAAGCCCAGCGCCGCACAGGCAACGAGGGTCGCGCTCAAGCCGGCGCGGCGGAACACGGAAGTCATGTGTTTTGGAAGGCTCACAGCAGTCTCCTTGATGCAATTGCGAATGTGTTGGGGAAGGACAGGTCAGCGCCGTCTTGCCGCGGCGTCAATCAGATCGGCCACGTCCAGCGGATGCGTCAGCATCGCGTCGTGACCGGCGGGAAGTTCCGCATAAGCAAAGCCCTGGCGCCGCGCGAGGCAGGCCGCGGACTCCACGCGTGCGAAGAGAGGTTGCGTGCAGCGGATGTAGGTGCAGGGCAAGCCCGAGCCGATCCGTGCGATGGGCGGCAGCACCGACTCGAACAGGCCCATCGGCATCGGGGTCAGGCGCGCCTGCGTCATCTTGACGAGCCCCTCATCGGCCAGGCCGAAGTAGTCAACGTCGGGCGGCTTCAGGCAGAGCGTGTCGAAGGCGGTGACCTGCTGGCCGGCGACGCGCGCCGCCCAGCCTTCCGCGCCGTACTCGCCGGCGTACGACGTCCCGTTGACGGGAAAACCGGCATCGAAGTACACCAGGTGCGCGAGCCGGGGCCGCAAGCGCTCGGCCACAGCGCTGATCACCCGCCCCCCGAAGCTATGCCCCACCAGCACCACATCACGCAGGTCTTCGGTTTCAATGTGCTGGCAGACATCGTCCACCCAGTCGTTGATCGACAGGGCCGGCGTCATCTCGGCCACGCGCTCGCCGGCACCGCGGCAACTGGGTGCGCTGGCGCGGTACCCGCGCTGTGCCAGCTCCCGGCGCACGGGCTCCCAGCACCAGCCGCCGTGGAAGGCGCCGTGCAGCAACACCACCGGTGCAAATGCCGTCATGTCATTCGCCTCCCGGCTGGGAAGCGCGGGCGGTGTTGGCCTGCTCGGCCAAGTCCCACAGCGCTTGCGACAGCGGCGCGGCGCGCTCTTCGATCACGTGCGCGATCAACCCGGCAGCGCGGCCGACGATCGACAAACCCTTGGCGAACTCAACCGGCACGTCCATGTCGGCCAGGATGGCGCCCTTGGCACCCGCCGCGTTCATCGGCACCGCATGGCCGGTCTGGTTCGACAGGGCCGCGCTGAGGTGCGCGGCCAATCGGCAATGCACGCCATGGAAACCACATTCGCGCGCCAGCCCCAGCAGCTTGTCGACGCGGGGATCCGCCTCGACATGGATCGGATGCCCGAAGCCCGGCATCTTGCGCCGTTGCGCGCGGCTCTCGGCCACCAGAATGCGTGCGTGGTCGGCGAGTTCGGCGTCCGGCCAATCGCTGCGAGATCCAAGCGCTGCGCGCAAGAAGGTGCAGCTGTTCTCGGCGCTGCCGAGGAAACGCGAACCCGCGCCCAGCAGGCCGGCCGCCACGGCGCCCTGCACCGAGTCCGGCGAACCGTGCAACGTGAGGCGCGCTGCCAGCGCACTGGGCGTCAGCCCATGGTCGACGGAGCTGAGCAGCAGCGCATTCACCATGCGGCGCATCTCGGCCGACGGGAAGAACCCGAAGCAGGCCAGGTAGAAGGTCTCCACGAAATCGTGGCGGCCCAACAGGTCTTGCACCAGATCGTGCCCGCGCAGCGTGATGCGTTGCGCGTCGCCGCCGCCGATGCGGCTGGTGATGGATGCGGCGCGCGTCATGGCGAGATGCGGCCCGCGGTGGCGCCACCGTCCACCGGCAGCACGGCGCCGGTGATCCAGCGGGCCTCGTCGCTTGCGAGAAAGGCCACCGCATGGCCGACGTCCCAGCCGCTGCCTTCGGTCATGAGCAGCGAGCGGTTGCGGCGGGCTTCGCGGCGCTCTTGCGTCATCCCGGCGGCGTAGACCATGGGCGTATAGACCATGCCCGGCGCAACGCAGTTGACGCGGATGCCTTCGGCACCGTGATGCGCCGCCATGGCCCGTGTCATGTTGACGACCGCCCCCTTGGAAGTGGGATACAGCAGATTGGGGTTGCCGCCGATCAGGCCCGCCACCGATGCGATGTTGACGATGGCCCCGCGCCCGCGCTGGCGCATGTGCGGAATGGCGTAGCGCGCCATCAGCATCATCGAGGTCACGTTCACGCCGAGTGCGTGGTTCCAGGCTTCGAGATCGAGATCCACCGCCGGGCCCTTGGGCCCGGAGATGCCGACGTTGTTGACCAGGATGTCCACCGGCCCGAGTTCCCGGGCCACGGCCTGGACCGTGGCCTCGGCGTCGTTGGCGTCGGCCACGTTGCAGGCGTAGGCGGCCGCGGTGCCGCCTTCGTCCTCGATCATGCGGCGGGTGGCTTCCACCCAGTCGATGCGCACGTCGAACAGGGCCACGCGCGCGCCGCGCCGCGCGAGCAGGATGGCGGTCGCGCGGCCGTTGCCGATGCCATCGGCGCGCGAGCCCGCGCCGGTGACGATGGCCACACGGCCTTCGAGAGAAGGGCTGGCCGCTTGGGGGTCGGAAGAGGTCGTCATGTCTGTATTCATCGGGCAGGTGTGGGAACGGGCGGCGCATGCTGCTCGCGCAGCGCCTGCTTGTCGGGCTTGCCGAGCGCGGTCAGTGGAAGGCGGTCCACCAGCGCCACGGTTTTGGGCGATTGCACGCGGCCCTTGCGTTCTTTCACGAACGCGATCAATTCGTCAGGCGTGGCCCGTGCATGCGCGCGCAGTTGCACGATCGCTTTCACCGACTCCCCCCAATCCGCATCGGGCACGCCAATCACCGCGGCCATCTCGACCGCGGGGTGCTCGCTGAGCACGTCTTCAATCTCCTTGGGGTAGATGTTGTAGCCGCCGCTGATGATCATGTCCTTCTTGCGGCCGCAGATGTGGAAGTAGCCTTGCGGGTCCTGGTACGCCAGGTCACCGGTGTGCAGCCAGCCGCCTTGCAGCGCCGCGGCGGTCTGGGCGGCGTCATTCCAGTAGCCATCCATCAGCAGGGGACCGCGCACGCAGATCTCACCCACGCCGCCATGCACCACCGCCTGCCCGGCATCGTCGAGCAAGCGCACGGTGACGCCGGGATACGGCAGGCCGGAAGACGCGAGGATCCGTGCGTCGCCGCTGGCGTGGTCGTCCTGGTTGAGTTGCAGGATGTTGCTCGGCGACTCCGTCTGCCCATAGCTTTGCGTGAGGATCGGGCCGAACCGCTCAAGCGCCTGGCGGATGCGCGCCGGTGCAATCGGTGCTGCGCCATACGCCAGCGTTTTGAGTGACGACAGCTCGGCGCCCGCGGTGCGGGGATCGTCCAGCAAGCGGTACAGCATGGTGGGCACCAGGTAGACCACGTTGACGCCCTGCTGTGCAATCGCGTCGAGAAATGCGCCCACTTCGAACTTGCGGTGCAGCACCACCGTGCCGCCTTTCCAGAGCACCGGCACCAGCAGCGCGCCCGCGCCGTGCGAGATCGGCGTGCTGCACAGGAACACCGGCTGCACCGGCAGGTCCCGCGCGGCCAGAATCATCATCGCCTGCATCATCAGCGCGCGGCTGGACAGCATCACGCCTTTCGGCCGCCCGGTGGTGCCGCCGGTGTAAGCCAGTCGAACCACATCCTCCGGCAGCGCCTGCACGCTCGGCATGCCTTCGGAGACCTCGCTCGCGAGCCAGAACGGTGCCAGACCCGCCGCGGCGCGATCGTGAGAGAACCACCGAGGCCCGCGTTCGCCTTCGGCGCGCAGCTGGGCCACCCGGCCTTCTTGCGCCGACTCGGCGATGACAGCCTGCGGCGAGCAGTCTTGAAGAATGTGCCGGTGGTCCGACAACCCCGAAGACGGGTTCAGCGTGACCGAGCGAAAACCCGCCACGTAGGCCGCGGCCATCACCGCGAACATCTCGCACCGGTTGCCCGAGAGCTGCGCGACCGTATCGCCTCGCTGGAGCCCGGCCGCGCGCAGCGTTGCGATGGCTTGCCGGATCGCCGCGCCAAGCTGGCGATAGGTGAACGCGCGCTGCCCGTCGACCAGCGCCACACGGTCGCCATGGCGAGCGATCGCGGTCAACAGCATGTCGCCCACCGTGCCGCCCTGCTGCCAGTCGCGAGCCATCATGACGTCCACCGCCTGAACGTGAGAGACGCACGTGCCGCGCCACACCGTGCACAGCTTCTTGCGACCCAGGGTCGCAGAAATAGAAAACGTTTCATACGACGATCTTAAAGCTATTTCCCATTAAAAATGAAACGATTCATTATTGAATTGATGAGGGCTTTCCCGATGTTCATCGCCCACGCTTTCGTGCAGCGCCAAAGGCACGCCTCGCCGCGTCGCGCCATGCACACGACGTCTGAACGAACCGCGCCGCTATGATCTGCGCGCCCGCCGTTGCGGCTGGGCCCCCACCTCAAGGCGCATCCCACCCTCATGCCTCCCGCACACTCTTGGCGCCTCTCCCCCGCCCACGGACTGATGGCGGCTGCGGCGTGGTGCGTGTTGGGTTGCCTGCTCGCCATCTGGCTCGCCACGCGCATGCCGTGGCTGGGTCTGTCGCTCAGCCCGCAGGACGGGTCCGACACGGTGCGCATCGTTCATGCCGAAGGCCCGGCCCAAGACGCAGCCACGGCCTTGAGGCTGATCTCCATCGCCGCGCCCGGCCTCGAGGCGTTGCCGCTGGCGGCGCGGGACCTGGTCGAAGAACCCGATTTCGCGGAAACCGTGGCCGAGTTCCATGCGTTCCTGGAAAGGCAGGACGCGCTGGCGGCCCGTCTGCGCAGCCCCGTCGTGCACCTGGAGGTGCTCGAAAGCGATGGCGCCAGCACACGGCGCCTGGAGATCACGCCGGCCGCGCAACGCCCCGTGAGCAGCCTGCCATTCGTCTTCTGGTTCCAGCTCTTCGTCGGCGCCGCGATGCTGATGATCGGCATGTGGGTGTTCGTGCTGCGCCCGGCCGATCTCGGAGCGCGGCTGTTTGCGGCACTCGGTGCCACGATGCCTTTCGCCGCCTGGAGCGCGGCCGTCTACAGCACGCGCGAACTCGCGATGGATGCGCCCGTCTTCGATGCGCTGTCCGCCTGCAACCAGACCGGCAGTTTCGCGTTCGGCGCCGCGCTGATCTCGCTGTTCCTGGTCTATCCGTGCAGGTTGGCCAGGACAAAGCACCTCGGGTGGATTGCCGCCACAACGCTCGTGGCCGCCACGGTGCATCAGCTCGAAATCATCCCCAGCCTGAACCTGTCGTTGCGGCTGCCGCTCCTGCTGATGATGATTGCCGCCGTCGCAGCCACGGTGTGGCAATGGCGGGCCACCCGCCATGACCCTCGTGCGCGTGCCGCGGTGCGCTGGCTGGGCTTGTCCGCCATGCTGGGCTGCGGCCTGTTTGTCGTGCTGATCTTCGCCACACGGGCGCTCGGCTGGCTGCCACCGCTCACGCAAGGCTATTCGTTCGGCTTCTTCTTGTTGATGGATGTGGGACTGGCCCTGGGTTTGCGGCGATACCGGCTGTTTGAACTGGATGAGTGGGCGCACCGGCTGTGGTTGTGGATCGGCGGCGTGATGTTGCTGCTGGCACTGGACGCGGCGCTGGTCGCCCTGTTGCACATGGACCCCACGCTGTCGCTCGGTGTGGCGCTGCTGTTGGCAGGCTTCGCCTACCTGCCCGCGCGCAACTGGCTGTGGGCGCGGCTGGTGGTGCGTCGGCGCATGAGCGAGCCTGCGTTGTTCCAGTCACTCACCCACGTGGCGTTTGCCGTGGGGCCGGTCGAGCGGGAGCGCCGCTGGCGCGCGGTGCTCCAAGCTCTGTTCGAGCCCATGCGAATGGCGCCCGCGGCAGCCGAGGTGCCCCACGTTCGCATGGAAGGTGACGGCCTGGCCCTGCTGCTGCCGGCCACGGCCTCGGCACCCGCACTGCGCCTGGCTTATCCCTGGGCAGGGCGGGGCCTGTTCGGACCACGCCACCTCAAGCTTGCAACGCAGATCATCTCGTTCATGCAGCATGCCGATGCCAACCGCGATGCCTACGACCGCGGCGTGAAGGAAGAGCGGCTGCGCATCGCGCGCGATCTGCATGACGACGTGGGTGCGCGCCTGCTGTCCGGACTGAGCCAACACGATCTGGGCAAGGCGCACGACAGCATCCGCGACGCGATGGGCGACATGCGCTCGATCGTCAACGCCCTGTCCGGTCGGCAGTTGCCATGGAGCGAGCTGTGGGCCGAGCTGCGGCATGAAGCGGGTTCGCGGCTCGAGGCCGCCGGCATCACGCTGGATTGGCCTCTGGAAGAAGCCGATGCCGACGACCCGCTCTTCGCCGACCCCGTTCCCCGCCACCTGACGTCGGCATTGCGCGAGGTCGTGTCGAACATCATTCGACATTCCGGCGCCACCCAGGTCAGCGTTCTGGTGCAGCGCAGCCCGCATGCATTGGCACTGCGCATCGCCGACAACGGCCATGGCTTCGATACCACTGCGGCGCCCGCAGGCCGGGGCCTGCTCAACCTGCAACGCCGCCTCAAACACATCCACGGAGAAGCGAGCATCCATGCAGACGCCCAAGGCACACGCATCACCCTCACCCTCGCCTTGCCACACGCGGCATCCCATCCCCCCGCCTTGGCCCATGGCCTCTGACGCCCGCTCCTCCGAAGGCATCACCGTCTTGCTGGTCGAAGACCTGGAGGACGTCAGCTTCTGGCTGTCGCAGCTGGTCCGCGAAGCGATCCCCGGTGCAACAGTGAAGATCGCCCACGACCTGGCCAGCGCCACCCGGTTGCTGGACCAGACCCCCGCCATCCGCATCGCCTTGGTCGACCTGCGGCTGCCCGATGGCTCGGGCATCGACCTCATTCGCCGGATCGAGCAAAACCATCCCGGCATCGAAGCCATCGTCACCACGATCTATGGCGATGACGACCACGTGTTCCCCGCGCTGAAGGCCGGGGCGCGAGGCTACCTCCTGAAAGACCAGCCGCAGGACGCGCTGCGCTGGCATCTGGCCAACCTGCCGTCGGGCGTGCCCGCCTTGTCGCCCTCGGTGGCACGCCGCGTGATGGAACACTTCCGCCAGCACGCCCTCGCGCCCACCGCCGGCGGGAAAGCGGCAGCACCGCTGGCCGAGGATGTGTCGCTCACCCCGCGCGAGAGCGAAGTCCTCGCGCTGATCGGCCGCGGACTGCGCGCCAACGAAGCCGCACGCCAGCTCGGCCTCGCCGAAAGCACCATCGTCACCTACGTGAAGAACATCTACCGCAAGCTCAGCATCAGTTCTCGCGCAGAAGCGGCCATCGAGGCCAGGCGCCGCGGCTTGACCTGAAACAGTGAGCAATGCATCACGCCGCCTCGTGCTCATTGCACCCCCCCTCCCATTTCTGAGGATTCATGGGGGTGCACGCCCCACCGATAGTGCTTCGTAGTTCTTTCTCACCCAGCGAAGCGAACCGTGCGGACAAAACTCACGACGCTTCGCGAACTCACGGAGCATCCATGTCGACATCCTCAACCCGCCTCGCGCGCCTGGCCATCGTGACTGGCGTCATCTGCGTTCTGACCGCCTGCGGTGGCGGAGGGGACGGCCCCGCCGCCACCGGCACACCGCCACCATCGGAAGTCACCCTCGAAGGCACCGCGGCCATCGGCAACCCGATCGTCGGCGGCACCGTCACACTGCGTTGCAGCGCCACCGTGACCACCACCACCGTGACCACCACCGCCTCGGGCGGCTGGCAGGTCGACGTGCCGGCAAATGCACTGCCCTGCGCGCTGCAGGTGTCTGGCGGCACGGTGGGCAGCACAGCCAACACCATCAGCTTGCATTCGCTCGCGCAAGCCGCGGGTGTCACGAACATCACACAGCTGACCGACCTCATGCTCGCCATCGGCACCGCCTCCAACCCAACCGCCTGGTTCGCCGGCGCGGGCACCAGCAGCTTGGCCAGCGCCGCATCGGCGATGAGCGCGGCACAGACACAGGTGATCAATGCGCTCACCGCCGCGGGCTACACCGTTCCCTCCGGCCTGAACCCGCTCAGCACCGCATTCACCGCCACGTCCGGCAATGCATACGACGACCTGCTGGAGGCCCTGATGGCCGGGCTCCAAGGCGCGAACCAGACCTACGCCACATTGCTTGCCGCGGCAACGCAAGCCGGGGCCACGCCTCTGGCCCTTCCGGCCCCCAGCACCGGCAACCCGCCCGTGACGCCACCGCCTGGCGTGCTGCCCACCCTCACGCCCCTGAACTTCACGACCAGCAGCACGAATGCAGAGGTGTTCGCTGCCATCGTCGGATCGCACCAGGTGAATGTGTACAAGGGCCCGCACCCCGGCGCAGCCACGCTGACGATCACCTATGACGGCACGCGGCTCGTCAAGACACTGCACAGCAACGCCAGCAACACGCTGATCTTCTCGGTCGATGTCGCGGCCGACATGACCCCGGAGATGGGCGGCGGGCGCGAGTTGCGCTGGGTGGATCCGACCAGCCAGTATCCGTTCGCACCCGCAGGCGGCTTCGACATCAACATCTGGCACTACTACAACACCGGCACCGCAGGCGCCACCGCACTGCGCACGGCGTACCTGCCCGATGGCCGGATCAGAGGCGCCGTCGGCGACTACCTCTTCCGCAACGACGTCATCGCGGGCGCAGCCATCCCGGCCGTCTTCGCCAAGCTCGCCGAAACCCCCTGGGTGGGCCGCACACGCCTGTGCCACGACGATGCCGCACCGCTTCGCGTCACCGCCACGGCCGAAGGCAGCATCACGATCAACGCCCTGGGCGGCCCGATTGCGGGATTCAGCGGCTGGTCATGCAACGCGCTGGAAGTCGTCAACACGTGGGACGGCGACGATGACTTCATCGAGCACAACGGCGAAGGCTGGATGATCCACCTCGACTCCTCGCGCGGCCATGGCTCGCAACCCGGTGGCGGCATCCGGCTGCTGCTCGACTCGCTCGACGACCCGACGCAGATCATCTCGATCTACTCCGGCTTCTTCGGCGCGCACACCAACATCGACAATGACGCGCAGCCGCCGATGGTTCGGCAGGTCCCATAAGCCTGCGACCCGATTCAGATGAATCGCGAAGGCCGCCCGAAAGGGCGGCCTTTTTGTTGCCGGGCTGCCAGACGCCGGCCGCACTGCAGGGCTGCCGCCTGGCATGGATTCACCCGCCCTGGTTGCGCATCCAGTCGGCGGTCTTGAAGAACGATTCGTCCAGGCGCTTCACGAGTTCGTCGTCCAGGCTCTGTTCCACCATCGCCTGGTGCATGCAGGCGAGCCACTGATCGCGCTGTGCGATGCCGATCGCGAACGGCAGATGCCGCGCCCGCAGCCGCGGGTGGCCGAAGCGGCTCTCGTAGTGCGGCGGCCCGCCGAGCCAGCCGCACAGGAACCAGAAGAACTTGTCGCGCGAGCCATCGAGCGACGCCGGGTGCAACGAGCGCAGATCGGCGTACGCCGGCGCCAGATCCATCAGGTCGTAGAAACGGTCGACGAGCGCACGCACGGCCAGCTCGCCGCCCACGCGTTCGAACGCGGTACCGCTTGCAGACGCCGTCATCGAGAGAGCAGGCGCGTTGCCAGCCCCCGCACGCACACTGCGGCCTCGCTACCAGGCAGGAACTCCAGCAGCAAACGGCGCTTGTGCACCGCTTCGCGCACGCTGGGGTCGGACAAGATCTCGCCCAGGTACTCGAGCTGCAAGGAACTGCCTTGCGCCGCCAGACCCGGCGCGACGAACTTGTCGACCACCTGCTGCAGCTGCGCGTGGATGGCCCGCCCTTCGCCATTGCGGCGCACCTGATTGGCCACCAGCAGGATGTGCTTGCGGTCTTGCTGCGTCGCGAGAACCTTGATCGTGGCGTAGGCGTCAGTGAGCGACGTGGGCTCGGAAGTGGCCACCACGATCACGTCGTGGGCCAACGACACGGCGTACAGAACCACGTCGGCAATACCGGCCCCGGTGTCGAGCAGGATGATGTCGTAGCGTGCGGACACCTCGCCGAGGACGCGCACCAGCTGTTCACGCACCTGCGCCGTGAGACGCGAGTACTCGACCAGGCCCGAGCCCGCCAGCAGCACCGAGAACCCGCCGGGCGCGTTGAAGATCGCGTCTTCCAGCGGCGCGCCGCCGGTGAAGACGTCGTGCAGCGTCAGCTTGGGCGCGAGGTTGAGCACCACGTCCAGATTGGCGAGGCCCAGGTCGGCATCGAGTACCAGCACACGCTCGCCTTGCGCGGCCAGCGCCGCGGCGAGATTGGCGGTGAGGAAGGTCTTGCCCACGCCCCCCTTGCCGCTGGTCACGGCGAGGATGCGCGCGCCTCCTGTTTCTGCAGCAGGCCCAGCCCGCTGTGTCTCTGGACGGGTCATTCAGTCGAAAACCTGGAACTGTGAAATGCTGAACAGGAAGCCACGCTCCTCGGCACTGACCATCGAGACAGGCGAAGCTTCCAGGCAGGTGCGGTTGCGCCCCTCGCTTTTGGCCTGGTAGAGCTGGCTGTCGGCCCGGTCGATCCAGAGCGCGGTCGACGAACGCACCCATTGCGGCGCGAAGGCACCACCCAGGCTGATCGTGACGTGAAGCGCATGGCCACCCGCGATCGGGATGTCCAATTGCTCGACCTTGGTGCGGATGCGCTCGGCCACGGCATGGCCGAAGGCCGGTTGGCAATTGGGCAGGATGATCGAGAACTCTTCGCCGCCGAAGCGCGTCACCGTGTCCATGGGGCGCACGCATTCGCTCAGGGCACGCGCGACCGCCTGGATCACCTGATCGCCTGCCGCATGCCCATGGGAGTCGTTGATGCGCTTGAAGTGGTCGATGTCGATCATCAGCAGCATGGCGGGCTCGCCCGCGCGGGCCACGCGGTCGATCTCGCGCGACAGCGCCCGTTCGAGTTGGCGCCGGTTGCCCAACCCCGTGAGTGGATCGCGGCTGGAGAGATCGCACAGGCCATCGATGACAGCTTGAAGCCAGGCCGTGCATCCCACGGTGCCCGCAGGCGGAATGGGAAGCCCGGATTGCGCCAAAAGCTGCATCGCCGGCCCGAGTTGGAGGTCGGTTGGGAAGACAGGGGCAATGGGCGTTTGCACGGCTCGGACAAATGTTTCAGGCAGTCTAGCCCGATTCTCCCCACGCACAGAAAGGAGATATGGCAGTAATACCGGGTACTTGGTGTGTTAGAGGCGTTCATCGCACCGCGGCGACCGCTCAAGCTCGAGCCGCTGGCGCCGATAACCGAAAAAGGCGCGCCCCTTCAGCGTGCGCTCCTCGCACAAAGAGAATCTCCCGACCCATGAGCGCCGCCGCCACATCCGCCGAACTTGCTGCCCTGCGCGCGGCGGCTGGCGCCGATACCCGCCCCGAATTCGCGTTCAGCGCGGGCGACTTCGAGCGGGCACGCAAGCTGATCCACCAGCACGCGGGCATCAGCCTGCATGCCGGCAAGCAGGCGATGGTGTACAGCCGCCTGTCGCGGCGCCTGCGAGAAACGCGGCGACACTCGTTCTCCGACTACCTGCAGAACCTGCAAGGCTTGCCGCCAAGCGACCCCGAATGGCAGGAGTTCGTCAATGCGCTGACCACGAACCTGACCTCGTTCTTCCGCGAAAACCACCACTTCGAGGTGCTGGCGGAGGAACTGAAATCCCGCAGCCGGCAGCAGGCCTCCTGGCGCGTCTGGTGCAACGCAGCCTCCACCGGGGAAGAACCCTATTCGATCGCGATGACTTGCGCCGAGGCACTCGGGCCCTCGGCTGCTGTGCAGGTCCTGGCCAGTGACATCGACACCCGCGTGCTCGCCAGCGCTGCACGCGGCATCTACCCCGCCGAAACGCGGGGCCTGTCGCCCGCGCGGCTGCGCATGCATTTCCTGCGCGGCAAAGGCGCCAATGAAGGCGCCATCCGCATCAAGCCGGAGCTGGCGCGCCGGGTCGAGTTCTGCGCACACAACCTGATCGACACGCACTGGTCGCTCGGCGCCCCCTTCGACATCGTGTTCTGCCGCAACGTGATGATCTACTTCGACGGTCCCACGCAGCGCCAGGTACTCGAACGCATCCACCGCGTGATGAAGCCGCACGGCCTGCTGTTCGTCGGCCATTCCGAGAACTTCACCGAAGCCAAGGACCTGTTCCGCCTGCGGGGCCAGACGGTGTACGAACGCGTCTAGGGGCCTCGCGCCTTGCATCCACCCGCGCCCGCTCAAGCCGCACGCCCGCACACCGATATCGGCCTATGTCCCTCATTTCCACCGCCACCCCTGCCGCACCTGCACGTGCCCGGCTGGAACGACTGAAGGCCGAACCCCGCAAGGCCGGCGAGGCCTCGTTCTTCTACTTCGACGCTCATTTCCAGAACGACGCGGTGAAGATCCTGCCCGGCGAGTACTTCGTGCACGACGAAGACCTGCTCATCATGACCACCCTCGGCTCGTGCATCGCCGCCTGCATCTACGACCGGCAAGCCCGGGTGGGCGGCATGAACCACTTCATGCTGCCCGAAGGCGCTGGCGACAGCGGCCGCTACGGCTCCTACGCGATGGAACTGCTCATCAACGAGATGATGAAGCGCGGCGCCTCCCGGCTGACCATGGAAGCCAAGGTCTTCGGCGGCGGCCAGGTGATCAGCGGCATGACCACGATGAACGTCGGCGAACGCAACACGAACTTCGTGCTCGACTACCTGAAGACCGAACACATCCCGGTGGTGTCGAAGGACGTGCTGGACATCTACCCGCGCAAGGTGTGCTTCCTGCCTGGCAGCGGCAAGGCCATGGTCAAGCGGCTCGCGCCCACCAACCCCGAAGCCTTGCTGGCACAGGACCGCTTGGCTGCGCAGAAGGCCGTACCTTCCCGCACCGGCGGCGGCTCCGTCGATCTGTTCTGAAAGCAGGAGCGTCGCATGGCGAAGACACGCATCGTGGTGGTGGATGACTCGGCCCTGGTGCGCAGCCTGCTGAGCGAGATCATCAACCGCCAGCCCGACATGGAATGCGTGGGCACCGCGGCAGACCCGTTGCTGGCACGCGAGATGATCCGCAGCCTGAATCCGGACGTCATCACCCTCGACGTGGAGATGCCGCGCATGGACGGCATCGATTTCCTCTCGAAGCTGATGCGCCTGCGCCCCATGCCGGTGGTGATGGTCTCCACACTGACCGAGCAAGGCGCCGAGGTGACCCTGCGCGCGTTGGAACTCGGTGCGGTCGACTTCGTGGCCAAGCCGAAGATCGGCATCGCCGATGGCCTGCGCCTGCTGGCGGACGACATCACCGACAAGGTGCGCATCGCGTCGCGCGCCCGGCTCAAGCGGGCATTGCGTGCCGAAAGCGCGGCGATGGGCAAGCCCGCGGCCGCCATGGACTCGCTGGGCCGCGTCTCCACCGAGAAAGTGATCGTCATCGGTGCGTCCACTGGCGGCACCGAAGCAACGCGCGAATTGCTCATGGGCCTGCCCTCCGATTGCCCCGCGGTCGCGATCACGCAGCACATGCCCCCCGGCTTCACCAAAAGCTACGCCGCTCGGCTGAACGGCCTGTGCCGCCTCAGCGTGGCCGAAGCCTGCGATGGCGACCGCCTGCTGCCAGGCCACGCCTACATCGCGCCAGGAGGGCGGCATCTGAGCATCGAACGCAGCGGCGCCAACTACCTCGCCCGGGTGCAAGACGGCGAGCCGGTGAACCGCCACCGGCCCTCGGTTGAAGTGCTTTTCCAGTCGGCCGCGCGGGCCGTGGGCCCGAACGCCATCGGCATCATGCTCACCGGCATGGGGGCCGACGGCGCCAGGGCCATGCGGGAAATGCGCGACGCCGGCAGCTACAACTACGTTCAGGACGAAGCAAGCTGCATCGTCTTCGGCATGCCGCGCGAGGCCATCAACGCAGGGGCCGCGCACGAGGTGCTGCCGCTCACGCACATCGCGCCGCAATTGCTGGAGCGCCTGCGGCGCACGAGCGGCCCCTCGACCAACCGCGTGTAGCGTCTAGGGCAGAAACAAGGCCTGCAGGTCGTTGAGGAAATCGAACCCCAGTGCCGTGGGCTGCACCCATTGCAGATCCCGCTGGATCCAGCGTTTCGCCTCCGCCGCCTGCAATGCCTTCTGGATGGTCGTCAGTGGCAGGCCGGTCCGCTCCGTGTAGCGCGCCAGCTCGAACCCTTCGCGCAGGCGCAAGGCATTCAGCATGAACTCGAACGGCAGCTGCTCGCGTGGCACCTCCTCGTCCTGCGAGACCGCCGCGCCCGCCAGCGCCTGCTTCATGTACATCGCCGGCTCGCGAAACCGCTGCTGCCGCACCACGCGGTGCGCAAAGCTCAGTTTGCTGTGCGCGCCGGCGCCAATGCCCAGGTAGTCGCCGAACTGCCAGTAGTTGAGGTTGTGGTTGCAGCGATGACCCGGCTTGGCAAACGCGGACACCTCGTAGCGCTCCAGGCCATTGGCCGACATCTGCTCGGTGATGATGTCGAGCATCTCGAACGCCGTGTCGTCGTCCGGCACCACGGGCGGGTGCTTGGCGAAGTAGGTGTTCGGCTCGATGGTCAGGTGGTAGATCGACACATGCGGCGGTGACATCGACAACGCGGTCCGAAGCTCTGTTCGCAACGCGTCGGGGGTTTGTCCGGGCAACGCGTACATCAAGTCGATGTTGAAAGTGTCGAACGCTTCGCCGGCTTCCTGCACGGCCTCCCGCGCCCGCTCGCCGTCATGCACGCGGCCGATGCGCCGCAGCTTCTCGTCGTCGAAGCTTTGCACGCCGATCGACAGCCGCGTGACGCCCGCCGCACGGTATCCGCGAAAGCGCTCGCGCTCGAACGTGCCGGGGTTGGCCTCCAGCGTGATCTCGCAACCCGGCTCCAGCGGGACGCGCGCGCGCACGTCGGCAATCAATTGCCCGATGCTCTCCGGCGAGAAGAGGCTGGGGGTGCCCCCACCGATGAAGACGCTGTGCACACGCCGTCCCCAGATGAACGGCAACGCCGCTTCCAGGTCGGCTCGCAGCGCTTCCAGGTAGCGGGCTTCGGGCAGCGCAGACAGCCCGACGACCGCGGGCGCATTCGCCGAGCGCGGCGGCACCATCTCATGCGAGTTGAAATCGCAGTACGGACATTTCTTCAGGCACCAGGGCAGATGCACGTACAACGACAGCGGCGGCATCGCCGCCAGCGTGAGCACGCCCGGGCGCAGGTAGCGCGCCAGCAGATCCTCGCGTGGGTCCATGTGCCGCCTGCCTCAGCCGAGGCGCCACGCCCGCGCCATCAGCGCCACCATCTCGCGGGAGGCGATCGCGCGGTGGCTGTGCGCGTTTTTGATGTCAGGGCTCAACTCGGCGACGGTCTGGCCCAATGGCGCGATCCACATCAACGGGTCGTAGCCGAAGCCACCCGCGCCGCGCGGCCGCGTCAGGATCTCACCCTCCCAGCGCCCGAAAGCGATCAGCGGCTCCGGGTCATCCGCCGAACGAACGGCCACCAGCGCGCTCACGAAGCGCGCCTGCCGCTCGCTGCATCCGGCCAACTGCTCCAGCAACGCGCGGTTGTTCTCTTCATCGCTCTTGGCGTGGCCGAACAGCGTGGCGTAGCGCGCCGACAGCACACCGGGTGCACCACCGAGCGCATCGACGCACAAACCCGAGTCGTCGGCGATCGCCGCGGCTTGCGCGTGCCGGGAGGCGTGCCTGGCTTTGGCCAGCGCGTTCTCGACGAAGGTCACGTGGGGCTCTTCGGCCTCGGAAATCCCCAAGCTGCCTTGCGCCACCAACTCGAGCCCGAGCGGCGCCAGCAGCGCCTGCATCTCCACCAGCTTCTTGGCGTTGTTGGATGCGAGCACCAGGCGCATGGCTCAAACGCCCAGGGCCGCGCGCTGCGCGATCAGCAACTGGCGAATGCCGTGATCCGCCAGCGACAGCAATGCATCCATCTCCGCGCGGGAGAACGCAGCGCCCTCGGCCGTGCCCTGCACTTCGACAAAGCCTCCTGAGCCGGTCATCACGACATTCATGTCGGTTCCACAGGCGGAGTCTTCGGTGTATTCGAGATCGAGCAACGGCGTGCCGCCGACGATGCCCACCGAGATGGCCGCCACCGCATCGCGGATCGGCGACGCGGTGAGCTTGCCTTGTTGCTTCAGCCACGTCACGGCGTCGTGCGCGGCAACGTAGGCGCCGGTGATGGCCGCTGTGCGCGTGCCGCCATCGGCTTGCAGCACGTCGCAATCGAGGTGAATCGTGCGTTCGCCCAGCGCCCGCAGGTCGAACACGCAGCGAAGCGAACGGCCGATGAGCCGCTGGATCTCCTGCGTGCGCCCGCTCTGCTTGCCGCGTGCCGCCTCCCGGTCGCCACGCGTGTGCGTGGCGCGCGGCAGCATGCCGTACTCGGCCGTCACCCAGCCTTCGCCGGAGCCTTTCTTGTGCCCGGGGACTTTCTCTTCCACCGACGCGGTGCACAGCACCTGGGTATCGCCAAATGCCACCAGCACCGAGCCTTCGGCGTGTTTGGTGAAGTGGCGCGTGATGGTGACGGGGCGCAACGCGTTTGCGGCCCGCTGGTTGGATCGAAGTGAGTTCATGGGCGGTATTGTCCCACCCGGTGCCACGCCTGCCGCGCGGCCAGCGCCCGCCCTGATCAGGACTTGCGCTGCGACGAGCGGCGGATGGCCTCGTTGATCTCGCGGATCGAGCGCTCGATCTCCGCCTCGTCCAGCTCATCAGGCGGCTCCTGGCCGAGCACGCTGGCCTGGATGGTGGAGGCAAACACCTCTTCGCCGAGCGATTGGGTGGAGATCCCGCTGCGGCTGTCGCCATCTTCCGCGGTTTCCCATTCCATCGCGAGCACCGACACGTTGTCGCTCTTGGCGCCGCCATTGCGCAGCGCCTGCTCCACGAGTTCGGGGACCGCGTCGGCAATGGTGTTCTTCGCCAGCTGGTCGGTGATCTCGGCATCGGAGACGGTGCCCCACAGGCCGTCGGAACACAGCAGCAGGCGATCACCGCTTTGCAGCAACAGCGGGCCCACCGTGTCGACCACCGGCTTGCCGGGACTGCCCAGGCAGGTGAACAAGACGTTGCGGTTGAAGCGCTCGCCCATCGGCACCACGTGGCTCATGGTTTCCTGCAGCTCGGAATAGGAATGGTCGCGCGTGCGCGCCACCAGCTTGTCTCCGCGCACCAGGTAGAGCCGCGAATCGCCGCAGTGCGCCCAATAGGCTGAATTGCCCTGCAACACGCAGGCCACGACGGTGGTGCGCGGCGTGTCGATCAATGCCTTCTGCGTGGCGTAGCGCAGCAGCTGGTGATGGCCCGCGATGATGGCTTCGTGAAGAAAGCGCATGGGCTCCTTCAGCGTGGGCTTGGCATCGCGCTGGAACATGGCGGCCAGTGTTTGCAATGCGAGCTGGGACGCCACTTCGCCTTCTGGGTGCCCACCCATGCCATCGGCCAGGGCGAACAGGCCCGAATCCCGCGTGTAGCAGTAGCCCATGCGGTCTTCGTTCTTCTCGCGACCGCCCTTGCGACTGACCTGGTAAACGGTGAATCGCATGATGTCAGGCCTTTGCGCCGGTCGTCAGATTCTCGAGTTGGAGCTTCAACCGTTCGCTGAAGCTGAGCTTGGTGTAGCGCCGCTCGGTTTCGCGCGCGAGTTCCTTCTGAAGCGAGAAG
>CAZBOF010000063.1:0-23258 GCA_964493285.1 uncultured Rhizobacter sp.
CCTGCGACCAACGGATTAAAAGTCCGCTGCTCTACCGACTGAGCTAACAACCCGAAAAGCCCGCCATTATAACGGGCTCTTTTCAGCTTGCTCTCGCAGACCGGCGAAGCAGCAATTGTAGCGTCTCGCCAGCCGCCACCAAGCCAAAGGTTGCAGTGACGACCACGCTGGAGCCATACCCATGGCAATTGAGGCTGCCGTCGACTTCACAATCGGCACCCGCTGGGGTGGCCACCGGCTCGCGCGAGAACACGCACCGCACGCCCATCGCGCCCGTGCGTGCTGCAGCGTGGTGCTTGCGCAAGCGCTGGCGCAGCGAGGCCAGCAACGGGTCGTGGGTGACCGAAGCGAGGTCGTCGGTTTCAACTGCCTGCGCTCGCTGTTTGCCACCCGCGGCGCCCACCGTCACCAGCGGCACGCCGGACTGAAGCGCCCAATGCGCCATTGCGGCCTTGGCTTGCACCTGATCACAGGCATCGATCAGTGCGTCGACCGGATGCGGCAGCAGCGCGGGCCAGTTGTCAGCCGACACGAATTCATCCACGACGCTGACCTCGCAGCCGGGATGGATGGAAGCGATGCGTTCACGCAGCGCCAACCCCTTCGATTGCCCAAGCGTACCGGAGACCGCCTGAATCTGGCGATTGATATTGGACTCGGCGACATGGTCCATGTCGAACAGCGTGAGCTGCGCGACACCACTTCGCGCGAGTGCTTCCACGGCCCATGAGCCGACGCCTCCGAGACCGACCACGCCCACGCGCGCCCTGCGAACGGTGCGGTATCCCGCCTCGCCGTAGAGCCGGCGCAGCCCGCCGAAGCGCCGCTCCAGGTCGGGTTCCAGCAATTCGGCCGGGGCGTTCAAGCGAAGGCTTTACTTCAGCGAAGCCAGACGTGCCTTGCCGGCTTGCGCAGCTTCAGAGTCTGGGTAGGCCTTGACCAGATCATCGATGGTTTTGCGGGCCCCACGGGTGTCCTTCAACTCCATCTGGCAATTGGCGATGGCCAGCATCGACTCGGGGGCACGCACGAAGGTGGGGTCCGCCGCGGTGACCGCATGGAAGGCCGCCATCGCCTGCTTGTAGTCGCGCATGCCATACAGCGCATTGCCTTGCCAGTAAAGGGCCGAGGGCTTATAGCCGCTGTTCGGATAGCGGCGCAGAAATGCGCCGAAGGCCGATGCCGCCGCAGCGAAATCCCCCGTGCGAAGCACTGCAATGCTGTCTTCGAACTGGCGGGTTTCTTCGGGTTGGGCCAGAAACTCCCGGCCGTCAGACACCACCTTCTGCGGTTCAAGCTGGCGAATGCGTTCTTCGACGCCTGTCTGCACCGCCTTTTGCTGCCGCTGCAACTCCGCCACGTCGCGCGTGAGCTGCTCGTCTTGCCCGCGCAGTTGCGCCAACTCTGCGCGCATGGTGTCGAGCTGGCTGTTCAGGTCGAGCAGGCTGCGCCGCAGTTGCCCGATCTGCTCCAGCAACTGGGCCTGCGTTTGCGCTTGCGCCTGCGCACGGGCGTCGCTTTGCTCCATCTGTTGGCGCAGTTCCAGGATCGCGCGCCGGGCTTCGTTGTCGTCGAAAAGGCCGGCCTGGGCCAGAGGCGCGGCCGATGCCAGCGCCGTCATCCAGGCGACGGCCTGCACACGCATCCAGGCCGGCACGCGGGGCATGTTGCCGGCTCTCACCGAACGTTCAGCTCGGCGCGGCGGTTCTTGGCCCATGCGCTTTCATCGCTGCCCTGAGCGGCCGGACGCTCCTTGCCGAAGCTCACCGCTTCGACTTGCGATTCGCTCACGCCGAGCAGTGTCAGCGCGCGCGCCACGGACTCGGCACGCTTCTGGCCGAGCGCGAGGTTGTACTCGCTGCCGCCGCGTTCGTCGGTGTGGCCTTCAATGGACACACGCTTCTGGCGGTTGCCGGCCAGCGCCTTGGCTTGCCCTTCCACGAGCGGCTTGTATTCGTCTTTGATGATGTAGCTATCGAAGTCGAAGTAGACGACGCGCCCGACTTCTGCAGCCGAAGACACACCTTGCGTCAGATCGACGCTGGCCACGCGCCCTTGCTGGGCACCCCCGGTGGATGCGCCGGACCCGGCACCCGTGCCCGCGCCGGTACGCGACTCGACAGGGGCAGCCGTGGTCGGCGTGAGCGGCACGTCAGAGGCGCAGCCTGCAACGAAAGCCGAAGCGACAAGTGCAAGGGAGGCGAGGCGGAATGTCGTCATTTTGATTTCTCCTGGGCGGATTGAGCGGGTGAACGAGGAACTGAGTACAAAAACCGGCTAGCGGCCATAGGGGCCCCAGACGGGTTCGCGAACATCGGCCGAAGGCGATTCCAGGGTCGCCTTGATCCGGCCGTCGAGTGTGGTGGTCATCAAGGTGTTGCGACCCCGCTGCCGCGTGGCATAGACGATCAGCTTGCTGTTCGGCGCAAAGCTCGGGCTTTCGTCGTCGCGCGTGTCGGTGATGGCGCGCGGCGTGGCGCCGGCGGCGAGTTCGGTCACGTACAGCTTGAATGCACCGCTCTGGCGGGAAATATAGGCGAGATAACGGCCGTCGGGGCTCAAGGCCGGACTGATGTTGTAGTCACCGGTAAAACTGACGCGTTCCACCCCACCGCCGCCCACCGGCACCCGGTAGATCTGCGGCCCGCCGCTGCGATCGCTCACAAAGTAGAGGGTTCGTCCATCGGGAGAGAACGTGGCTTCGGTGTCGATGGCCGAACTGCTCGTCACGCGCCGCTGGGACTCGCCGTTGCGGCCCACGATGTAGATCTGCGAGCCGCCGTCACGGCTGAGGGTCACCACGAGCGACTGGCCGTCGGGCGCCCACGATGGCGCACTGTTCGAGCCCTTGAAATTGGCGATCACGCGGCGCTTGCCGGTGGCGACTTCCTGGGCGTAGACGACCGCTTTCTGCGCCTCGAACGAGACATACGCGAGTTCTTGCCCGTTCGGCGCCCAAGCCGGCGAGATGATGGGCTCGGAACTGTTCAGCGCAACCTCGCCGCCCTCGCCATCCGCATCGGCCACGCGCAGGGCATAGCGGCGCCCGGAGCGGGTGACGTAGGCGATGCGGGTCGAGAACACGCCTTTGTCGCCGGTGAGCCGCTCGTAGATGTAGTCGGCGATGTCGTGCGCGGCGAGGCGCAGGTTGCTGCCCGGAACGGGGTTGCTGCGCCCTCCCAGGTCACGTCCTTGGACCACGTCCCAGAGCTTGAAGCGCACGTCGAGGCGGCCATCGGCAAGGCGAGTGACCGACCCGCCCGCAAGGGCGTCCACGCCACGCGAGCGCCATTCCGCCAGCGCAGGGGCGGCGGTTTCTTCGACGATCGAGGGGGCGTCGACGAGGCGAAACACGCCCGAGCGCTCCAGGTCAGCGCGCACCACGCCGGAAATATTGACCGGGAGGCGCTCTTCATCCCGGAAGCGCGCGATCGCGATCGGCACCTGCGTGGCACCCACGCCAGAGATTTCAACCCGGAACTGCGCCAGCGCGGGGCCCGCCAGGGCCAAGCCGGATGCGGCTGCGAACAATCGTCGATTCATCAACATGGGAATTCCTGATCGGTTCTTTTCAGATTGGTTCACTCGGATTTGCTTCAGCATGTGCCAGCAAGTGGAGCTTGAGATACCGGTAGTACGTACCTTCCGCCACGTACACCGCCAAAACGAAACCCAGACGGCCATCCAGGAAGCCACCCTTCAATACGTAGCCACGAAAGAAAGCCCACATCCCATGAAGCAAGGCAGACGCCAGCCCGCCGCGCAGGCCGGCCTTGCGTTTGTCGAGCGCTCGCCCGGAGGTGTAGCGGTTCATCTTGTCCAGCGCCTCGTCGAGGGTGGGCATGGTGTCATGCAGCAAATCGCCTGCAAGCCGGTCGATCCGGCCATCCACCAGCAGCCGCTCGTGCACCAAGTCGTCGGTGAAGCGGCCCCGCTCGCGCCGGAACAGCCGCAGGACGCGGTCGGGGTACCAGTCGCCATGGCGCATCCACTGCCCGCAAAAACGCGACAAACGCTCGAGTTCATACCCATCCGCGCCAGGTTGACGCAGCATCGCCTCCTGGATGGACGCAGCCAGCAAGGGGCTGACGCGCTCGTCAGCGTCCAGGCTCAGCACCCAACGGCCCCGGGCCTGCGCGAGCGCACGGTTCTTCTGGATACCGAAGCCCGGCCAGTCGCCCGCTGCGATGACCTGCGCGCCCATGGCGGCGGCAATCTCGCGCGTGTCATCGGTACTGCCGGAATCGACGACGATCCATTCGTCCGCAAAAGCGACGCTTTTCAGGCAAGCCGCGATGTGCCGGCTTTCGTTGCGGGTGATCAGGACGACGGACAGCGCGATGTCGGACATGGCGGGAGAAGAGCCCCAGTTCGGGTGGGCGGATTGTAGGCAGGCGGGCCGTTGGATAATCCGCGCTGCATGAGCACACCCACACTGCCCCTCAAGGCGCGCCTGGCGCGTATCGCGCCCTACTTCGCCAGCAGCCGGCGCGGGTTCGTGCTCATGATCGTCGGGTCAATCATCGGAGCGGCCACCGAGCCCTTGCTCCCGGCCATGATGAAGCCCTTGCTGGACAACGGCTTTCAAGGATCCACCTTCCCGCTGTGGATGATCCCGGTGGCGATCATCGGCGTGTTCCTGATCCGGGGGCTGTCGGGCCTGGTGGCGCAGTACGGCGTCACCTGGGCCGCCAACAAGGGCACGCAGGAACTGCGCGCCGCCATGTTCGACCGCATCATGACGGTCAACCCGTCTCTCTTCAACAAGCACACCACCAGCACCCTCACCAGCACGCTCACCTATGAGGCGCAAGGCGGTGCCGGCTTGCTGGTCGGCTCGGTGCTGAGCCTGGTGCGCGACTCGCTCGCGCTTGTCGCACTCCTGGGCTACCTGCTTTACCTGAACTGGCAGCTCACGTTGTTCGTGGCCGTGCTGTTTCCCACCATCGCCCTGGCGATGCGCTACCTGGGCCGGCGGCTGCATCGGCTCACGCTGGAAGGCCAGACCGCCACGCACAAGCTCGCCTACGTGGTCGAAGAAAACGTGCTTGCCTGGCGCATCGTGCGCCTGCATGGCGCCGAGAAGGGCCAGGTGAAACGCTTCGCCAAGGGCAGTGACATCCTGCGCCGCCTGTCGATCAAGTCGAACATGGCCGCAGCCACCATGACGCCGATCACGCAGATGATCTCGGCCTGCGCCCTCTCGGCGGTGGTCGTGGCCGCCCTGTGGCAAAGCGGCGAGCAAGGCGGGTCTGCCGGCGAGTTCGTCGCCTTCATCACCGCCATGCTGATGCTGCTGGCCCCGTTGAAGCATCTCTCCGAAGTCACCGGCCCCATCACCCGCGGGCTGGCCGCACTGGAGCGCGGCGTGGAGCTGATCAAGGATGCTGAGGTGGAGTTGGGCGGCACGTATGCCCCCGCACGTGCGCGAGGTGAAGTCGAGCTGCGCCACGTGAGCCTGCGGTACAACGACGAACAGGCGCCCGCACTGAGCGACGTGAACCTGCACCTGCGCGTGGGCGAGACGGTCGCGCTCGTAGGCCCGTCCGGTGCGGGTAAATCCACGCTCGTCAACGTTCTGCCCCGTTTCCTGGAGCCAACCGAAGGCGAGGTCCTGCTCGACGGCGTGGCCTTGAAGGGCTGGGACGTGCGAACGCTGCGCCGCCAGTTCGCGCTGGTTTCGCAAGACGTGGTGCTGTTCAACGACACGGTGGCGGCCAATGTCGCGCTCGGCACACACGACGATGATGCCGCCATCGACCGCGACGGCATTCGCCAGGCACTGCAAGCCGCCAACATGCTGTCGTTCGTCGAAAGCCTGCCCCAAGGCATGGACACGCTCATCGGCCACAACGGCAGCCAGCTGTCGGGCGGCCAGCGCCAGCGCCTCGCCATCGCCCGTGCGATCTACAAGAACGCGCCGATCCTCATCCTCGACGAAGCCACCTCGGCGCTCGACTCCGAGTCGGAGCGGCTGGTGCAAGAAGCGCTCGAAGCGCTGATGCGCGGGCGCACCAGTCTCGTGATCGCGCACCGCCTGTCCACCATCAAGGCGGCAGATCGCGTGCTCGTGCTCGAGGCCGGCCGCGTGATCGAACAGGGCACACATGCCGAACTGATTGCTTTGAATGGGCTCTTCGCGCACTTGCATGCGTTGCAGTTCAAAACCGAGCACACACCGAACCCATGACCGTCTCCATCAGCGGCTTCACCTTCTTGCGCAATGGCACGCGGCTGGGCTTCCCGTTCGAGGCGTCGGTGCGATCGCTGCTGCCGCTGGTCGACGAGTTCGTGATCGCAGTCGGTGCCGGCGACGACGACACCCGTGAGCGCCTGGTTGCCATCGGCGAACCGAAGATCCGCATCATCGACACCCTCTGGAACGAGCGCATGGCCGAACGAGGTTTCGTCTATGCGCAGCAGAAGATGATCGCGCAGTACGCCTGCACCGGCGACTGGGCGTTCTATCTCGAAGGCGATGAAGTGCTGCACGAGAACGAACTCGGCAAGATCCGCGACAGCGTCGACCGCCATCACGCCAACCCACAGGTGGAAGCCTTCGTTTTCGACTATCTGCATTTCTATGGCTCGCCGCAATGGTTGGCCGTCAGCCCCGCCTGGTACCGGCGCGAATGCCGCCTGATCCGCAACACCATCCGCACCTACGCGCCCGATGGACAGTTCTGGGTGGTGATGGATCGCCACCGCCAGGGGCGCCACCCGCGCGCCGCGCTGGCGCACGCGCACATCTACCACTATGGACACGTGCGACGCACCGAGTACATGCAAGCCAAGCTCGACCAGGTGAGCAAGTACTGGTCGCACGGTGCACCCCAGGTGCGGTACAGCGCCATTGACGCGCAGGCGCTGCGCCCTTTCGAGGGCACCCACCCCGCCTGCGTACGGCCCTGGCTTGCCGAAGAAGCCGAGATCCATTTCGCCCCCGACCCGCGGCATCGACCCACTTCGCGCGAACGCAAGCACCGCTGCGCGATGGCGCTGGAGCGCTGGTTCGGGTGGGATTTGAGCCACAAGCACTATCGCCTGGTCGTTCCGGACTGAACCCATGCGCTACACCGTCGTCATCCCCGTGCTCAACCAGCTGCACTACACCCAGCAATGCGTGACCAGTCTGCGCGCGGCGGGCGTTCCCGCCGAAGCGATCCTCGTGATCGACAACGCCAGCACCGACGACACAGCCGCCTGGCTCGCTCAAACAACCGACACCCGATCGGTTCACAACGCGGTGAACCTGGGTTGCGGCGGCGCCTGGACCCAAGGCTGCTACCTCGCCGACGGCGACTGGGTCGTGCTACTCAACAACGACGTGATCGCCGGCCCCAGGGCCATCGATGCGATGCTCGACGCCGCCGAGCGGCACGGGCTCGACGTCGTCAGCCCATCGCTGCTGGAGGGGCCGGACGACTACCAGTTCGCGGACTTCGCCGCCGCCTACTGCGAGCAACTGAAAGACGAGATTCGGCGCGGCTGGTTTCACGGCGTGTGCTTTGCCATTCGCCGCAGCGTCTTCCACCGCGTCGGCTACCCCGACACCGACCGCTTGATGTGGGGCCACGAAGACAAGGAGTATCTGGTGCGGTGCCTGCGCGCGGGCATCCCGGTCGGTACCGTCGGCGGTGCGGTGTTCCACCACTTCGGCTCCATCACCCAGGCGGCGATGAAGCGCGAGCAGAACATCAAGAGGCTGGGGGACCACCGGCATGCCTACCGGCGCATGGGGCTGGGCTGGTGGGAACGAAAGATCTTCAAGCGGCAACAACGCCAGCAAACCCAGGCCTGGTCCACCGCCGAAGCCGCGCGGCATGGCATGACCTTGCACATGCTTCGCGAGACCGGCAGCTGGCGACTGCTATAGCGCCCGGCACTCACTTCGCCGTGGTCGGCCACACATAGTTGTGGGTGGGAATCGGGCTGTAGAGCTTGATCTCCGAATTCAAGTTGCGGAAGACGTAATGCAGGATGTCGTTGTTCTGGATCGTGACCTGCTTGTTCAGGTCCGCCGCGGGAAGAGATGTCCTGGGGAGATATCGCACGTAGTACTCGTTGTTCCCTGAAAGAGTCACGGATTCGAAGCCATTGAAAGTAGCAATATGCGTCATCTCCCAGAACGGGATCGGATTGATGTGCTGCCACATGTTAGCCGGGTCGAAATACGCGTAGAACCCGACATTGTTCTCGGTGAAAATCTTCTTACTTCTATTCGATGAGATGTTCGGCGTGGTCACGATCAACGTGCCGCCGACCTTCAGCGCGCTCTTCACCTTACGCAGCAGCAGCCAGGGATTCTCGACGTGCTCGATGATCTCCTGGCAGATAACGCAATCAAATGAGCCGCGCTCGAAGGGCAAGTCATCTTGGGTGTTCAGATCATGAAACTTGACCTTGTCTGAGTCCGTTTCGATATCGAAATCGACGCCATAAGCCTCGAAGCCAAGCACTTCCAGAAAAGACATCTGGTTCTTCTTGCCACACCCCACGTTGAGCACCTTGACGTCCCCCCGCTCTGTCGGGAACTGCCGGCAAAGCAGCGACAGCGTCTGCTCCGTCACCCCGCGATCCGCGTTGACATTGGCAAGGTATCTCCTTGTGCGCCCATTGAACTTAAACTCGCCGTGATCGAAGGTGGTGAGTAGATCGTCCACCTCCTGAGCCGGCATATCGACGACTGAAACTGGGATGACCTTGATGCGGGCCCTCTTCTTACCGCGCAAGCCATCGACGATGTTCTGGAACCACTGAATTCTCATCGCTTGATTTCTCCGAAAGACCACAATGCCCGCCGTGGCGAAAGCCCATGCGCGGCCACGACCCGATGACGACAGTCACCATCCCCGTATTGACCTGTTTCGATGACAACTTCGTCATTCCGGCCAGCGTCGCATTCCGTTCTTTGGTGGAGCATGCCGAGCCAGCCAACCGCTACCTGATCTACATCCTGCATTCAGATATCTCCGCGTCGAATCAGCAGCGACTGATTGACAGCCTCGCCTCGTTTGACAATGCCGTATTGTCCTTCGTCGACATGAAAGGGCGTCTTCAGGAGCTTTTTGACGGAACGCTCACCAAGAGCCACTACAGCAAGGAGATGTTCTACAAACTCCTTGCGCCGTCGTGCTTCCCTCAGCACGACAAGATGATCGTCACCGATGTAGACGTCATTTTCTTGGGTGATGTTTCGCGCGACTACCTCAACTTCGACGTGACCCAAGACATCTACCTCGCAGGCTCTCCCAGCCTCGTCAAGCGAGATTCATGGGTGGATCGGTTTCGGCGCAACTATGAAAAGAACTTCACGTCCGACGAAATAGACCGCCTGAAGATCGGGGCGGGCTACTACATTGTCAACCTGGCAAAGATGCGCGCAGACAACCTCGAAGAAGCACTACTTGAGTTCGCACAAGGCAATCGGCACCGGCTGATCCAACCCGAGCAAGACGTCCTCAACCTGGTGTGCTTTCCCCGTATCAGCATCCTCCCCGCCGACAGCATGGTGTGCACCTATTGCTACGATTTCTATCGAACCGAGTCGGATCTCAACGAAGACCTGAATTACTCCGCGGATGAGGTCAGACGCGCCTTGGCCCATCCGGTGCAATTGCACTACGCAGGAGTTGACAAACCCTGGACTCGATTGGGAAGCACCCAGAGCGACGTGTGGTTTAAGGCCTTGGCCCACACGCCCTTCCTGCGTGATCAACTGGCCACGCTCGCTGGCAGACTGGACAAATCTGAGCAGCAACGCAAGCTGATCTCCTTCAGGCTCCCATTTTCCAGGAAGAGGTTTCTGCTGAGCAGATCCAAAGAGTAAAGCGCTGATGGTCGAGCGTGAGCCCAACGCTCCAGCCTCTGCCGGGAACTGCTCGCCCCCGGCGCCCTTCTGATCAGCCCAAAGTCCTGCTTCTCAAGCCGCGTGAGGTCGAGCGTAGCAATCGCACTGCACGCAGATAGCCAGGCGGCTGAAGCTCGCTGATGTTGGCGAAACAAGGGCCTTCCGATCGTGCCTTCGAGTCGGTCATCCGCTCAATATATATGTTATGTTTCGCATTACCACCCCACGGTCGGCTCACATGGCATTCGCCAATTCTTTCCCAAAAAACAATCAACCATTGAGGAGTTAACTTGAATCTGGCTAAATTTCTAGTTATCGGAACCTTGCTCATATCAAGCATATCCACGCAAGCCAACCCAACGGCAAAGGTCGATGTCAATGGGGATGGGAAAGCGGACATTGTTGGGTTTGGGGTCGACGGCACGATTGTTTCCCTTTCAACGGGAACCACATTTTCCGCGCCGCAGGTATGGTTGCCTTGGTTTGGAAATAGCCCCGCCACGGGATCCTGGAACAACGATATCCTCGTACCAAGAAAACTGGCAGATGTGAACGGTGATGGATTAACAGATATCGTCGGATTTGCTTCATACGGCGTGCAAGTCGCACTTTCCACCGGAAGTGGCTTCTCCACACCTCAAACTTGGTTACAAGCTTTCGGCTCCGACCCGATTGCCGGAAGTTTTCAAAATCAAGCAGTACACCCACGAATGCTGGCTGATGTGAATGGTGACGGGAAGGCAGACATTGTGGGTTTTCATGAGCTTGGGGTTTGGGTTTCTGTTTCTCTCGGAACGAGTTTCAGTACGCCAACCATATGGGCCAATGAGTATGGAACTCATCCGGCAGGCGGTGGTTGGCCAAATACCCTGATCGCACCAAGAATCCTGGCCGATGTTAACGGCGATGGGAAAGCCGATATCGTAGGATTTGGACAATTGGGAACAGTTGTTTCGCTTTCTACCGGTAGCGGCTTCACAGCGCCGGCATTGTGGTTGAGCGCATATGGATCACATCCAAATACCGGAGCATGGTACGACAATCACAATACACCTAGAATGATGGCCGATATGAATGGCGACGGGAAGGCAGATATTGTTGGATTTGGATATGCAGGCGTTTGGATAGCACTTTCTACGGGAACTGGTTTTGGAGTTCCATCACTTTGGACAACCGGATTCAGTGGAGCGTTCGGTTGGTCCAACAACAATCTAAAACCTCGAACAGTGGCTGACGTAAACGGCGATGGAAAATATGATATCGTCGGATTTGAAACTGGGGGAACCTGGGTTGCAATATCAACGGGATCCGGATTACAAGCACCGTACTTGGCCCTCCAAGCATTTGGAACAGGCCCTACCTCGGGAGATTGGCTCTATAACGCCATAGTCCCGCGAAGGCTAGTGGATATGAGTGGCGATGGCAAGGCCGATATTGTCGGTTTTGCAAGTTACGGAACAGTGGTATCCATATCAAACGGAAGCTCGTTTAGCAGCCCGACACTTGCTCTATCAAGCTTTGGGCAATGGCCAGTAGCAGGCGACTGGCTAAGTATTTACCTTAACCCCAGAGCAATCGGCGAATCAAACGAAGCCGACCTGATGATGGGAACTGCCATATATCCCATACCCAAATAGACTATGAGAGCACTGCGTCCGCGCCTAGTTTTTCCTAGGCGTGTGACGCGGATGTTCGCCATGCCACCGGATCGCAGTCCGATTCACGCAATGCACCGGCCACAAGCGCCAGCGCTCGAAACAGGCAGATTTCTTCCGACTCCCGACCGATCCGCCTGAGCGGCGATACCAGCAGGGGCCCGCATACGCGTTGCTGGGAAAGCTCCTGGCACCGACGACGAGTCCCGGGGGACAGCTGAGGACTCCGAACGCGTAGGCTTCCTGGTCTTGCACTGGCTTTTCTTTTGCGCCGTGATGTCGACGATCACGCGCTCGAATTACTTGAACTTTGCCGCGTCATCCTCACGGCCGCTTCGATGCTGTCTTGAGTAGTTGTTCGATGCCCAGCACGGGGCGCCATGGGCTCTCATCTGTGTCGGCTCGCAGAGCCATCAGCGCTTTCCGCCAGCCAGCCAGGTGCATTTGCTCGCGATTCCCCTGAGCGCGGCCCAAGCAAGGCGCGGGAACCATGGCAGAAAATTCCAAGGCATCAGCAGCCAACGGGGCGCAGCAGACCAGGCGCTCAGCAGCGTGCTGCCGCTCGCCGCAAACTGTCCGCCCCGCCACTGGGCAAGAAGAGCACGCAGGTAAGACTTCGACGCGCCTCGGCGCGCGCGCGCATGCGCTTTGCGGCAGGCCACGCATCCCCCATGCATCAAGCTTGAGGCGAACATCGTCAGCTGCCATCCGTCGTGCGCAAAGCGCAGCAGCCCGGCGCGGCGTTGAGCTTCCTGATACCCCTGGGCATGAACTCGATAGTCGGCCAAGGGCTCCTGTAAAACCGACACTTGCGCGCGACGCGCAATCGACAGCCACAAAGCATGGTCGGCCAACCCCACGTGGGCGTGCGGCAGGCCAACCTGCGGCAGCAGCGTTCGCCGGAACATCCCCGACACTGCGTGGTAGGGATTGCCCGACAGCATGCGGTGGAACACATCGCCCTCGGGCAGCGGCCCTCGCTGCTCTCCCGTCAGGCGCCCCTCGCCATCAATGAACCGGACCCTGCAGAACACGGCTCCTGACTCGGGCCGGCGTGCCGCACAGGCAAGCTGCCGCTCGATCTTCGTCGGTGCCCACAGGTCGTCCTGGTCGAGCAGAGCAATCCAGTCGCCCTGCGCCAGCAACATCGCCTGGTTGCGGGCCCCGATGCCCTTGGTACCGTCGTTGGCTTGGTGCACGTAGCGAATGCGTCCGTCGTTCAGCGCCGCACAGACGTCGCGGGTGTGATCGGTGGAGCCATCGTCCACGACGATGATCTCAAGGTTCGAGTGGGTTTGCGCCAATGCGCTGGCAAGCGCATCGCGCAGATAGGCGGCCTGATTGAACGCCGGGACGACGACACTGACCAGCGAACTCACGTCGCCAATGCCTTCATGCGTGCAGAGAAGTTCTCGCCCTGTTCGATCACGAGCCGCAGCAAGCTTCCCAGAGCAGCGATCTCCTCGGAGCCAACTGCCGTGCCGGTTGGCAACACCAGCAATTTATCGGCCACCGCGTTAGTGTGCGGCAGATGCAGGCCTGCGTCCGGATACAAAGTGCGGTAAGGCTCCATCAAGTGGCAGCCAGGCCAGAAGTACTTGCGCGCCACCACGTTCTCGGCCCAGAACATGCGAATCAGTTCGTCGCGCGTGGGGCCGCGCGGCGCCGGTGTGTACTCCAGCACGATGTACTGATGGTTGTGGCGCTCCTTGCCGCCGAATGACAGCATGCGCACGCCCGGCATGCCCTCTATGGCACGGGCATAGTTTTCATGGTTGCGGAGGTTTACCGCCAGCACGTCATCGAGTGAACGCAGCGAGGTCAGACCCATCGCTGCACATACCTCGGTCATCTTGCCGTTGGTCCCCACGTGGATCACGTTGTCGAATCCGGCGAACCCGAAGTTCGTCATCAAGCGAATCTGCGCAGCCAGATCGTCGTCGTTCGTGGTGATCGCGCCGCCTTCAAAGGAGTTGAAGAACTTCGTGGCATGAAAGCTGAAGACCTCCACCCGCCCCAGGCCGCCGACCTTTCGGCCTTTGTAGCTGCACCCGAAAGCATGCGCGGCGTCGAACATCAGCTGCAGCTTGTGTTCATCAGCAATGGCCTGGAGTTCGTCCACCTCGCAGGGGCGGCCCCACAGGTGAACGCCAACGATGCCGGTGGTGCGCGGCGTGATCCGGCGCGCCACGGCAGCCGGGTCGAGCGAATGGGTGAGCGGGTCGATGTCGGCAAACACCGGCATGATCTGCTGCCACTGCAAGGCATGCGCCGTAGCCACGAATGTCATCGACGGCACGATCACCTCGCCGCTCAGCCCCAGTGCCCGGATCGCGATCTCGAGCCCGACCGTGGCGTTGCACACCGCAATGCAGTGCTTCACGTCGAGTTCGCGCGCCAGCGCGGCTTCGAGCTCGCGCACGCATTCGCCGTGATTGGTGAACCAGCGGGAATCGAGGATGCGCTCGACGCGCTCCATGAAGTACGCACGGTCACCGAGGTTGGGCCGACCGACATGCAACTTGTCTTTGAATGCCGGCGCACCGCCAAAGATGGCCAGCTGTTCGAGATATGACTTCGCTTCCTGCATCTGCTTACCTTTGATGTTTGTTCTGCGGCGTCTGCACACGCGCCGGGCATCCGAAAGCCTGCACCCCATCGGGCAGCGATCGGACCACCACCGAGCCCATGCCCACCGTGACTTCGCGCCCGATCGAAAGCTTGTCGCGCACCACGGCGCCGGCGCCGATCCAGGTCAACGCGCCGACGTGAACCCCGCCCGCCAGACAGACGCGCGGGCTCAGGTGAACGCCGTCTCCCACGTCGCAATCGTGTTCGACGATCGCCCCGCTGTTGACGATGACTTGCCGGCCCACGCGGGCGGCAGCTTGCACCAGCGCCAAAGGACCCACGAAACTGCCGGCCCCGATCTCGCAATCACCGGCGATCACTGCAGACGGGTGAACGATCGACGGAAACTCGAACCCCTGCGATAGCAGTTCGTCCATCAAACGCATGCGTGCCGCGTTGTGGCCGAACGCCAATGCGACGGCCCGCACGCCTTGCGCGTGCAAGGCAGGCAAGGCATCACGCCCGCCGAGCACCGTGGCGCCCGCAAATGGTTCGCCGGCACGCCCGGGGTCGATGTCGTCGAGGAACCCCGCGACAACCCACCGGCCGGACAGGCGAACGGCCTCGGCAACGACCTTGGCGTGGCCAGCGGCTCCCCAGATCAGGATGGGCGTCATGTGCAGGGTGGTTCTGAAAACAACCGGTCGATTATCGGCCCGCTGTTGCCGCGGTCGAGCCCCGCTTCAACACAAGGCGCGCCTCGTCGAGCACGCGCGCCGGACGCAGCGTTTCCAGGCACTCGCTGCGGCTGGCGGGGTGCTTGTCGCAACCCTCGCCATTGCACGGCACGCAGGCCTGCTCGCCTTGCAACAGAACGATGTGCCCGCGTTGCTGACGCGGCCCTCGGGCCCGGTAGGGCTGTTCGGCAGGCCAGTCCTTGGGCCAAGGCCCCCACAGCCGCGGGTCGATCGGGCCCAACAGCGCCACCACCGGAATGCCGCACGCCGCAGCAAGATGGGTGACCGAGGTGTCCGGGCCGATGTAGAGCGAGGCGTCTGCCAGCAACACCGCCAGCTGCGGCAGGCTGAGCTCGCCGGCCATGCCGAGCACCTGCGGCGAATCCACGGCCTCGGCCACTTGCTGCACCAGCGCGCGATCGCGTGCGGACGGGCCGCCGGTCAGCACGACCTGCATGCCGTCACGGGCCAGTTGACGGGCCACTTCGGCATAGCTGGCCACCGGCCATTGCTTGTAGTGCACCAGCGAAGGCACCTGCATCACCACATACCGAGGCGACAGACGCGAAGCCACCCTGTCAGGCAGGGCCACACGGGGCGGGAGCTGAACGCTCGGCGGCTGCCTCCACGCCCCCCATGGCGAGAGGAGGCTGAGCTTTTCAAGCAGCACATGGATCACGCCCTGGGGACGCGGATCCCCGGGCCGGTTGATCCAGCGTTTCCATCCGCCTTTTGCACCGGGCACCAGCCCGGAGCGCACGCGCCCGGCGATCCAGCCGTAGAGATGCGCGCGATCCGAGAACTGCGTGATCAGTGCCAGGTCGTAGCGCCGCCACAACCGGCGTATCAGCGGCAATGACGTGCGCCATCCCGCGCCCTCCTTGACCTCGATGAGTTCATCGATGTCCGGGTTGCCCTGCAGCAGATCCAGCGTACCGTTGAACCCCAGCACATGGATGCGGGCCTGGGGCCATCGTAAGCGCACAGCGTGGATCAATGGCGTGGTGATGAGCACATCGCCAATCTGGCGCGTGGCGATCACGAGAATCGACCGAAAGTCTTCCACGGCCGCAGGCACTTCTACAGCAGGACGATGTCGTACTGCTCCGGAGAACCCGCCGCCTCGGCCTGCAAGGAGATGGGCTTGCCGATGAAGTCGCTCAGGCCGGCGAGGTGCTGGCTTTCTTCATCCAGCAGCATCTCGACCACCGCGGCCGACGCAACGATCCGGAACTCTTTGGGGTTGAACTGCCGCGCCTCCCGCAAGATCTCTCGCAGGATGTCGTAGCAGACGCTGCGCGCCGTCTTCACCTGCCCTTTCCCGTCGCAGACCGGACAGGGCTGGCACAGCATGTGGGCCAGCGATTCGCGAGTGCGCTTGCGCGTCATCTCCACGAGGCCCAATTGGGTGAACCCGCTCACCGTGATCTTGGTCCGGTCGCGCAGTAGTTGCTTGCGCAGCTCGGCCAGCACCGCCGCCTGGTGGTCATCGCGCGTCATGTCGATGAAGTCGAGAATGATGATGCCGCCGAGGTTGCGCAGGCGCAGCTGCCTGGCGATGGCCTGCGTGGCTTCGAGATTGGTCTTGAAGATCGTGTCGTCGAAGTTGCGCGCACCGACGTAGCCGCCGGTGTTCACATCGAACGTGGTGAGCGCCTCGGTCTGGTCGATGATGAGGTAGCCGCCAGATTTCAGGTCGACGCGGCGCGCCAGTGCGCGTGCAATCTCTTCGTCAATGTTGTACAGGTCGAAGATCGGCCGCTCGCCCTTGTAGTGAGCCAACTTGCCGACGGAGCCGGGTGTGAATTCGGCGCCGAAGGCCACCAGCCGGTCGTATTGCATGCGCGAGTCGATGCGGATCGACTGCGTGGATTCGTTGGTGAGGTCGCGCAGCACGCGTTCCACGAGGCTCAAGTCCTGGTGCAGCAGCGAGCCCGGCGCCGTCTTGAAGCTGCGGTCGCGAATCGCAGCCCAGGTCTTGCGGAGGTAGGCGATGTCGTCGGCCAGTTCTTCGTCGGTCGCGTCTTCCGCATTCGTGCGCAGGATGAAGCCCCCGCCGGCATAGGGCTCTGCGCCCGGCGCATCGGACTTGCCCACCAGCGTGTTCATGCGGGCACGCAGCTGCTCGCGCAGATCGTGGGAGCCGATCTTCTGCGAAATGCCGATGTGGTCGTCCTGCGGCAGGAAGACGAGCATGCGCCCGGCGATGCTGATCTGGGTGGACAGCCGTGCGCCCTTCGTACCGATCGGATCCTTGACGACCTGGACGGTGAGGGTCTGCCCTTCGAAGACCAGCCGCTCGATGGGCACCTGCGGGGCGCCGCCATGGTCGGCGCGCGCGCCGTTGCCGCCGTTCACATGAACATCGGCAACATGCAGGAAAGCCGCACGTTCCAGGCCAATGTCAACGAACGCCGACTGCATACCTGGCAACACACGCGACACGCGCCCGGCGTAAATATTGCCGACCAAGCCGCGCTCCAGCGTGCGCTCCACGTAGAGGTCTTGCACGGCGCCGTTCTCGACCACCGCCACACGCGTCTCCTGGGGCGCCCAGTTGATAAGAATGTCTTGCATGGAGGACCGGTTGGGTGTCCGCGTCAAAACCGTACGCGTGCTTGCCTCAGCAATCGAGCCGTCTCGAAAAGAGGCAAACCCATGATACCGGAGTAGCTTCCTTCGATGCGCTCGATCCACGTGGCTGCATGGCTCTGGATCGCATAGGCGCCGGCTTTGCCAAAAGGTTCACCGCTGGCCACATAAGCCTCGATCTGCTCGTGCGTCATCGTGGCGAACCTGACATGCGACACGCTCACCGCCAGCGCCGCCGTGCGTCCCCGCGAGACGGCCACCGCCGTGATGACCCGGTGCGTGCGCCCGGACAGCAAAGCCAGGGCGGCCTGCGCCTGGGCGGCATCGGCCGGCTTGCCGAGAATGCGGCGACCCAAGGCCACCGTGGTGTCGGAGCACAGGATCGGCGCCTCAGGCAACCCTCGCGCCTGGCGCCGCGCCTGGGCGGCCCTCAGCTTGGCGCGTGTCACGCGCTCCACATAGACGGCCGGCAGTTCACCCGCTCTTTCCGCCTCGAGCGCTTCGGCATCTTCGTCCGCATCCGGGAGCAGCAACTCATGGCGCACGCCGATCTGCTCCAGCAACTGCCGGCGACGCGGGCTCTGCGACGCCAGGTAGATGAAGTCGGAGTGGCCGGGCACTGTCGGTGATGCGCTACGCGCGGTGGTAGGGATGGTTCACCATCACTGTCCAGGCGCGGTACAGCGCCTCGGCCAGCATCACGCGCACGAAGGCGTGCGGCAAGGTGAGATCGGACAGCCTCAGCGATTCGTCGGCGGACTGCTTGAGCATGGCATCCAGGCCATCCGGCCCGCCGACGATGAAGGCCACGTCTCGGCCATCCCCCATCCACGACGTCATGCGCGCGGCCAGCTGCAGCGTGGACACCCGCTCGCCGCGTTCATCGAGCACCACGCGCCGGGCGCCGCGCGGGCACACGGCCTCGATGCGGGCGGCCTCGGCAGCCATCAGTTGCTCGGGCGTTTTGCTGCCTCGCGTTTCCGCCTTGACGGATTTCAGCTCGAGGCGCATTTCAGGGGGGAAACGCTTGGCAAAGTCGCCGTAGGCCTCTTCAGCCCAGGCGGGCTGCCGTTGACCCACGGCGACCAGAAGAAGTTTCACGCGCGTGAAGACGTCTTCTTCGCCACCGCCTTCTTGGCAGGAGCTTTCTTCGCTGGCACTTTCTTGGCCGCGGCCTTGGCCAGTGCAGCTCCGCCCTTCACGCCCACCGTGCGGGTGATGGCGGCCTTGGCGGGCGCCGCCCGCTTCGCCGGCGCCTTCTTCGCAACGGGAGCCGACGCCACGCGCGACTTGGCGGGCACCGCCTTCTTCGCCGGCGCCTTCACGGCAGGCGCGCGCCCGGTGGGCTGGGCTTTGGCGGTCGGCGCCTTCTTGGCCGGAGCTTTCTTGCCGGCAGCAGCACGCTTGGCCACGGTCGGCTCTTCAGCCGATGCCGTCTTGGCGCTGCGCGAGGCCGGCGTGTCCGATTTGAGCTTGACGGGTTTACCACCCCATATTTCTTCGAGGTGGTAGTAGTCACGAATGGTGGGCTGCATCACGTGCACCACGGCCGCGCCGCAATCCACGATGATCCATTCGCCATTGGCCTCCCCCTCGGTGCGCATGACCGTGAAGCCCTTGGCCCTCACGGCATCTCTCACACTGGCGGCCAACGCCTTGGTCTGCCGGTTGGAGGTACCGGATGCAATGACGACGCGCTCGAACAGAGGCGACAGGTGCTCGGTGTCGAAAACCTGAATGCCTTGCGCCTTCACGTCTTCCAGACCATCGACGATGGCACGTTGCAGTTTTCGGATATCCATTCAGCTCCCGGGGATGCCTCGATAGAGGCGGTGATGGTCAATATAGCGCGCCACAGCGGGCGGCACCAAGTCGTCAATGCGTTGTCCGGCCGCGACGCGTGCGCGGATATCGGTGGAAGAAATGTCGAGCATGGGCAGGTTCACCACGCGGTGGGGTGCGGCGCTCACGTCCGCGTGAACGGCCTGCGTGCTGCCTGGGCGGTTGGCGACCGCCAGCGTGACGCGACGCAGCAATTCCGGCCAGCCCTGCCAGGTATGCAGCCCCGCGTACTGGTCTTGGCCGACGATCAGGAACCAGGCCTGTCCCGGCTCATCCTGCTGCAGTTCGCGAACCGTGTCGAGCGTGTAGCTCGCTCCTTGGCGCTCCAGCTCGCAGCGGTCGAGCGTGAACACGGCTTCGCCTTCGATGGCCAGGCGAACCATGGCCTCGCGATGCGCCGGCAGCGTGAGCTGACGGGCCTTCTGCCAAGGCCGGCCTGCGGGAATCCAACGAACTTCGTCCAGCGTCAGCTGCTCCGCGGCCAAGTGGGCCAATGCCACATGAGCGTTGTGCACGGGGTCGAAGCTGCCCCCGAAAATGCCGATACGCTTCAAAGGCCGGCCTCGCCGACCCAGTCACGGGCGGGCAGAAAATCGGTATAGAGCCGCGCCTCCGGCGAGCCCGCTTCGGGCGCCCAGTTGTAGCGCCAGCTCACCACCGGCGGCATCGACATCAGAATGCTTTCCGTGCGTCCGCCCGATTGCAGGCCGAACAAGGTGCCGCGATCGAACACCAGGTTGAACTCGACGTACCGCCCTCGCCGATAGGCCTGGAAATCACGTTCTCGCCCGGCATACGCCATGCCCTTGCGGCGCTGCACGATGGGCAGGTACGCCGTGAGGAACGCGTCGCCCACGGCGCGCGTCATGGCAAAGCTGGTGTCGAAGCCTCCTTCGCTGTGGTCGTCGAAGAAAATGCCGCCGATACCACGCGCTTCGTTGCGGTGCTTCAGGAAAAAGTATTCGTCGCACCAGCGCTTGAACTTGACGTACTTGTCGGCACCGAATGGCGCAAGCGCGTCGCGGTTGGTTCGATGGAAATGCCGCGCATCGTCTTCGAAGCCGTAATACGGTGTCAGGTCCATGCCGCCGCCGAACCAGGCCACCGGATCGCGCTGCTCGGGCAACGCGACAAACATGCGCACGTTCATGTGCACCGTGGGCACGTAAGGATTGCGGGGGTGGAACACGAGGGAAACGCCCAGCGCCTCAAACGGAGCGCCCGCGAGTTCGGGCCGGTGCTGGGTGGCCGACGGCGGCATCGCGCGGCCCCGCACGTGCGAGAAGTTGCAGCCGCCGCGCTCCAGCAATTCGCCGCCCTCGATCAGCCGTGTCAAGCCGTCGCCCTGCAAAGCCCCGCCGGGCGGCCGGGTCCAGGCATCGGTGATGAATGGCTCGCCCCCTTCGGCCTCCAGGGCCGACAGGATGCGCGTTTGCAGATCCAGGAAGTACGCGCGAACCGCAGAGATGTCCATCAACACGCGCCCGTCAGCGCTTGAGCGCGCGGTGGCCGATGTCGCTTCGGCTCTGCGCGCCATCAAAACGAATCTGGCTTACCACGTCGTAGACGCGTTGCTGGGCATTCTTGACCGACTCGCCCAGGGCCGTGACGCACAACACGCGCCCGCCCGAGGTGACGACGTCGCCGTCACGGGTGGAGGTACCGGCATGAAACACCATGGCGTCCACGGCATCGGCCGGCAAGCCGGTGATGACGTCGCCCTTGCGCGGATCGAGTGGATAGCCTGCGGCCGCCATCACGACGCCCAGCGCCACACGCCGGTCCCATTGCAGCTCGACCTTGTCGAGCGTGCCGTCGGTGGCGGCCATGAACACATCGAACAGGTCGCTCTTGAGGCGCATCAGGATCGGCTGCGTCTCGGGGTCGCCCATGCGGGTGTTGAACTCCAGCGTCTTGGGCACGCCGGCCGCGTCGATCATGAGGCCGGCATACAGGAAGCCGGTGAACGGCACGCCGTCTTTCGCCATGCCCTGGACGGTGGGGAGAACGATGTCCTGCATGGCCCGCGCATGCACGTTCGGCGTGACCACCGGCGCCGGCGAATACGCCCCCATGCCGCCGGTATTCGGGCCCAGGTCGCCATCGAGCAAGCGCTTGTGGTCCTGGCTGGTCGCCAGCGCGAGCACGTTCTTGCCGTCGCACAGCACGATGAAGCTGGCTTCCTCGCCCTGCAAGAACTCTTCGATCACCACCCGCGCGCCGCCGGCGTTGTGCTGCACGCCGAGCTTGTTGTCGGTGAGCATCCAGTCGACCGCTTCGTGTGCTTCGGCCAGGCTCATCGCCACGACCACGCCCTTGCCGGCGGCCAGGCCATCGGCCTTGATGACGATGGGCGCGCCCATCTTGTCGACATAGGCGTGCGCCAGCACCGGGTCGGCAAAGGTCTCGTAGGCTGCCGTGGGAATGGCGTGCCGCTTCATGAAGTCCTTGGCGAAAGCCTTGGAACTCTCCAGCTGCGCCGCCGCCCGGGTGGGGCCGAAGATGCGCAAGCCCCGCGCGCGGAATTCATCGACCACGCCGGCGGCCAGCGGCGCCTCGGGCCCGACCACCGTGAGGGCGATCTTCTCGGCCTGGGCGAAATCAGCCAGCGCTTTCACATCGGTGATCGCGAGATTGGACAGCGCAGGATCGCGAGCCGTTCCGCCATTGCCCGGCGCGACGAACACCGACTGCACCTTGGATGACTGCGCCAGCTTCCAGGCCAGCGCATGTTCGCGCCCACCCGATCCGATCACGAGAACCTTCATGCGGGCACCCCGCTGCGCCGCCGCGCGACGACCGGGCTCATTCGCCGATCACCGCGTTGTGGAAGACGTCTTGCGTGTCATCCAGGTCTTCCAGAACATCAAGGAGCTTTTGCATCCGCTGCGCATCGTCGCCCGCCAACTCCACCATGCTGGCGGCGCGCATCGTGACCTCCGCCAGCTCGGCCTTCAGCCCCGCCGCGTCGAGTGCCGCCTTCACCACCTCGAAGTCGGCCGGTGCGGTGAGCACCTCGATGGCGCCGTCTTCGTCGGTGATCACGTCGTCGGCGCCGGCCTCCAGAGCCACTTCCATGATCTTGTCTTCGCTCGTGCCCGGCGCAAAGACCAGCTGGCCGCAATGCTTGAACTGGAACGCCACCGAGCCTTCGGCGCCGAGGTTGCCGCCATGCTTGCTGAGCGCGTGGCGGACTTCGGCGACCGTGCGCACCCGGTTGTCGGTCATGCAATCGATGATGATGGCCGCCCCGCCGATGCCATAGCCCTCGTAGCGCACCTCCTCGTAGCTCACACCTTCGAGGTTGCCGGTGGCCTTGTCGATATTCTTCTTGATCGTGTCGGACGGCATGTTGGCCGCCCGGGCCTTCTCAACCGCGAGGCGAAGCCGCGGGTTCTCTTTCACATCGCCCCCGCCTTGACGGGCGGCGACCATGATCTCGCGGATGACGCGGGTCCAGGCCTTGCCGCGCTTTTCGTCCTGCCGACCCTTGCGATGCTGGATGTTGGCCCACTTGGAATGTCCCGCCATGAAACGAAGCTCCGTGTTTCTTGCTGCCGGCGACATCAAGATGCATCGCCGATTCAATACACTGCGATTTTACGTGTCCGCCCCAGGAGCCTTGCCATGGCCGATCCCATCTTGATCGCAAAACACGCTCAGACCGAGTGTTTTCTGCTTCCGGCCCTGGCCAACCGCCACGGGCTGATCACAGGCGCCACCGGCACCGGCAAGACCGTCACCTTGCAGACCTTGGCGGAAAGCTTCAGCCGGATCGGCGTGCCGGTGTTCATGGCCGACGTCAAAGGCGACCTGACCGGCATCTCCCAGACGGGCAAGGTGGCCGACAAGCTGGCGGCCGTCCTGGCCGAACGCGGCCTCGACCTGCCCGAACCCGCCGCCTGCCCCACCACCTTGTGGGACGTCTTCGGCGAACAAGGCCACCCGGTGCGCGCGACCGTCAGCGACATGGGCCCGCTGCTGCTGGCGCGCATGCTGGCGCTCAACGAC
>CAZBOF010000064.1:0-22965 GCA_964493285.1 uncultured Rhizobacter sp.
ACCTGCTTCGGCCAGCGCGGCGCGCGCACCGGCCACGGCGGCCTGGTCGACGAATGCGCGCCGCTGGCGATCGCGCTCGACGCCACGCATGGCGGCACCGCGTACCAGGCCGCCGTGGCCGGTGCGCGCGCCGCGCTGGCCGAAGCAGGTGCCACCCCGTCGGCACGCGTGCTGGCCGCCATGGCGCGAGATTTCGGCAACTCCTTCATGGACTTCACCATCGCGCAAAGCCGCCACATCCAGGCACAGCTGACGGCGCGCCCGCTCGCACCGGAGGCGGCCGCGCGCTTCGCCGGCACGGCGCGTGAATCGCTCGAAGCGCAGAAAGCCATCGAGGCGGCCGACAACGTGCCGTTCGAGGTCTACCGCCAGCAGTACCTCTCGCCCCAGCGCCTGGGGCTGTGAACCCTCCTGCGCCGCCTCACAGGTCGAGCACCAGGGTCTCGCTTCGGCTGCCCGAGCAGCAGATCATCATGGTTCGGCCCGCCGCCGCTTCTTGGGGGCTGAGCACCGTGTCGCGGTGATCCGGCTCGCCTGAGAGCACACGGGTTTCGCACGCGCCGCAAACGCCTTCGCCGCAGGAATACGGCACGTCGAGCCGCGCTTGCAGCAGCACCGAGAGAATCGTCTTGCCCGCGGGCACCTCGAAGGTGCGGCCGCTGCGCGCCAGCACCACTCGGTAAGACCGCGCCACCGCCGCCTCGGCACGCGCCGAAAAGTACTCCACGTGGACCGTGCCGGGCGCCCGCTGCGCGGCGGCCTGCTCGAACGCGCGCAGCATCGCCGGGGGACCGCAGCAGTACAGGTGCGCCTGCGGCGCAACGGTGTCGATCACGGCGCGCAGGTCCATCGGGCGCCCACCTTCCTCCTCGTCGAAATGGAAGTGGACATGCCCCGGCGACGCCCTTTCGAGCGCCTGCAGCTCCTGCAGATAGGCACAGCGGGCGCGCTGGCGCACGCTGTAGTGAAGGACCCAGGCCCGCCCCAGGGCATGCAGCCGCTGCGCCATGCACCACAGCGGCGTGATCCCGATGCCGCCCGCGAACATCACCACCTGCGAGGCATCTTCCACCAGCGCAAAGTGGTTGGCGGGCGCCGAGACCTCGATCACGTCGCCCGGGCGCAGCCTCTCGTGGACATGGCGCGAGCCGCCGCGGCTGGCCGGGTCCTTGCTGACCGCGACCACATACCGGTGCCGCTCGTGGGCCGGGTTCACCAGGGAATAGCTCCGCGTCAGCCCGGGAGCCAGCCGCAGGTCGATGTGGGCACCCGGCGTGAACGCCGGCAGGGGATCACCGCCGGGCGCCACCAGTTCCAGCGACAGGATGTCCTCGGCCTCGCAGGCCAACGAACGCACGCGCATCTGCATGAAGGCCCCCACGCCGTCAACGCATCGCCATCAGGCGGCCAGGCGCGGCCAGGCGGTGTCGACGTCGTCCGGCGGGATCGAAGCCACCAGCCGCTTCGTGTATTCGTGCTGCGGCTGAGAGAGCACCTGATCCACCGGGCCGCTCTCGACGACGTCGCCATTGAACATGACCAGCACACGCGTGCACAGATAACGCACCGCCGCGAGATCATGCGAGATCAACAGCAGCGAGATCTCGGTTTCCTGACGCAGCTTCAACAGCAGATTCAGGATCTGCGCCTGCACGGAGACATCGAGCCCCGAGAGGATTTCATCGGCGATCAGGATGCGCGGCGCACGGCACAGCGCACGCGCGATGTTCACCCGCTGGCGCTGCCCCCCCGACAGTTGCGACGGGTAGCGCGAGGCCATCGCCGGGCTCAGGCCGGTGGCTTCCAGCAGCTCGCGGGCACGCTGCCGGCGCGCCTGCGGCGTGTGCCGCATGTCGCCTGCCGCCATGGCGTAGGTGACGAGGTGCTCGATCGTGCGCCGCGGGTTGAGCGCCGACTGCGGGTCTTGGAAGATCATCTGCAGATTGGCCACCCGCGCCGCCCGCGTCGCCGGATCTTCGCCGACGATGCTGCGGCCATCGACGCGCATCGTGCCGGCCGTGGGCGCCTCCAGGCCGACCAGCAGGCGCGCCACCGTCGACTTGCCGCTGCCGCTCTGCCCGACGATGCCGACGAATTCACCCGCGTGCAGCGAGAGGTTGAAATCTTTCACCGCCACGATGGGCGCACCGGCGCGGAACAGGCCGGCGTCGCGCCGGAAGTGCTTGGACAGGCCAGCCACCTCCAGCAAGGGCGCCCGCCCGGGGCCCGCGGGCGCGTGCGTGGGCAGCAAGGCGGTCAAGGGGGCGGCATCGGTCTGCGCCGACGACGCGGCAATGCATCGCACCTGCCGTGTCGGTGACAGGTGCGTGGTGGCCAACGGGGCGGCCGTGCAGGCCGGCACCCCTTGGGGGCAGCGGGGCGCGAAACGGCAGCCCGTCACGCTGACCAGGCTGCCCAGGCTCGGCATGTGGTCGGGCAATGCCACCAGCGTGCGCCGCGGCCCCGTCAGCGGCGGGTTCACGAGCTGCAGCGCGCGGGTGTACGGATGCACCGGCGCGCGGAAGATGTCGCGTGCCGAGCCCTGCTCGGCCACTTCACCGGCATACAGCACCAAGGTCTTGTCGCACACATGCACGGCAAGCTTCAGGTCGTGCGTGATGAGAATCGCGGCGGTGCCGTTCTGGCGGCACAGGTCGCCCAGCAGGCCCACGATCACGGCCTGGGTCATGACGTCGAGCGCCGTGGTGGGCTCGTCGGCCACGATGAGCGCGGGCTTGCTCACGAATGCCATTGCAATCAGCACGCGCTGGCATTGCCCGCCCGACAGCTGGTGCGCGTAGCGGTTCAGCATGTGTTCGGGCTCCGGCAGCTTCACCGCGGAGAGCGCCTCCACGGCCAGGCGCTCGCGCTCGCCGCGGCTGCCCATGCCGATGCGTGCGAGGTGCTCGTGGAACTGCGCACCGATGGTCATCACGGGATCGAGCGCGGCGCGCGGCTCCTGCGGAATGAAACAGATCTCGCGGCCGAGGAGTGCGCGGTGTTCCAGCGCGGACAAGGCCATCAGGTCCTGCCCCTTGAAGATCACCGTGCCGCGCGCCACGCGGAACTGCGGCGGCAAGAGCCGGGCCAGCAGGCGCGCCACCATCGACTTGCCCGCCCCCGACTCACCGATGACGCCCAGCACCTCGCCGGGTGCGACATCGAAGGACACGTCGCGCAGCGCCAGCACGCGGGACTCGCCGATGGCGACTTCGACGTTGTGCCGCAGCCTCCTCGGTTCTTGCCGCATGGTTTGCGAGGGGGCATGCGCACGCTTGCGGTGCGGCGAGTCGTCCGCGCCGGCCGCGCCGCGCACGCCACCCAGGTAGGTCTTTCCCGACACGGCCGCGAGATGCCGTCCGAGTGACGGTGCCGGTCATCTGCGCAACCATGCAACAACACCTTCGAGGAACGCGCATGGTGAAACTGCCTGGCATGCCCGACCCGGATGCGGACACCCTGCCCGTGGAGCCCGATGCCGGGCCCATGGACCCCGGGCCGCCGCCCGACCCGCCATCGCCGCCCCTCGATCCGCCCCGCCCACCGCCGAGGAGCCCATGATGCCGACCCCATCCCACCCGGAAACCCTGGGCGTGTTCACGCCCGTCAACCACGTGATGGCCTCCTTCCCCGACGCCTCCGGCATGGAAGGCGCCGCGGCCGCGCTGGTGCGGCACGGCTGGAACGATGCCGACCTCGCCCGCTACAGCCCCGAAGAAATGAAGGCGCAGACCGAGGCCGACCTGGCCAAGGCCAGCCCGCTCGCCAACCTGGGCCAGGAGATCAACCTCGCCCGCGCTCACCGCGAGCTGGCCAAGCGCGGCTACAGCTTCCTCGTGGTGCCCGCCAAAACCGATGCCCTGGCGCAGCAGGTGGCCGACATCTCGCGCCAGCACGGCGCGCAGCGCGCACAGCGCTACGGCAACTTCATCATCGAGGAGCTGATCGACGTGCCCGGGCAGGACCGGCAGGTGTTCGAGTCGCCCGACCGCGGGCTCGACGCTTGACGCGCCCGCTGCGGCACGCCCCCCTCGCACGGAAACCCGACGATGCCGATGGCGACAGGGTGCGGCGCCGGGCGACAGGGCCTGGCCGCGGGCCGTGGACAACCGCGCCGGCCGCGGGATCGGCGGGCCATGCCGGACTGGGGGCGCGGCCCGGTATCGAAAGAGGCGTTGCAGCCGTTTGATCTTCGTCAGTGTGCATGCGCGAGGCGCTTTTGCACCCGCATCGCAGCACTTACACTCGTTCGGCCTCACCCGCTTCACCTTTCATCCGGAACCCACGTCATGAAGATTCTTCTCGCCGTTGACGGCAGCGCCTACACCAAGAAAATGCTGGCTTACCTGGCAGAGCACTCCGACCAATTCGGCGCCTCGAATCAGTACACGCTGCTCAACGTGCAAACGCCGCTGCCGTCGCGGGCGCGCGCCGCCGTCGGCGCCGAGATCGTGCAGGGCTACTACGATGACGAAGCCGCCAAAGTGATCAACCCGGTCACCCGCCTCCTCAAGCGCGCCGGCATCGAAGCCAATGTGATCACCAAAGTCGGCCGCGCCGGCGAACTGATCGCCCGCACCGCCGACAGCGGCAAGTTCGACATGATCGTCATGGGCTCGCGCGGCCACGGCGCCCTGGGCAACCTCGTGATGGGCTCAGTCGCCACGCAGGTGGTCGCCCAATCCAAGACGCCGGTGCTGCTGGTGCGCTGACCCCCGCCGCGGGGCGCGCGAACGCCTGGCATTCGACAGGCGTCGAGTTCGCTCCGTCCGGGAGTAGGCGCGAGGCGCGCCCGCCCGGCACGCATCAAGTCATTCAAAGCGCCTCGGGGATGGCCTGGGCGAGAAAGTCGTACGCCGCCCGGATGCGGCGGCTGGTGCGGATCTCCCTGTGCACCGTTAGCCAGATCGGCAGCGGCGAAATCTTCAGCATGGGCAGGATGGGCACGACCTGGCTGTCGGTGCGGGCCAGGTAGTCCGCCACGAAACCCACGCCCAGCCCGGCGCGCACGGCCTCCCAGTAGGCGATGAGGTCGTCGGTGCGCAGCGCAAAGGCTTCGCGCCCGGCCGGGATGCCCATCCCGGCAAAGCCGCGCAGGACGGCGTCGTCGCGGTCACCGCCAATCAGTTCGTGATCCAGCAGATCGTGCGGCTGGCGCGGTTTGCCGCGCCGGTGCAGGTAGTCGCGGTGGGCGTAGGCGCCCAGCGTCACGCGGGCGATGCGCTTGGTGACCAGCGTGGACTGGTCGGGCCGCACCATGCGCAGCGCAATGTCGGCTTCGCGGCGCAGCAGGTTGCTGACCGCGTTGCTGGCCACCAGCTCCACCTGCACATCGGGCAAAGCCAGGCGCATCTGCGCCAGCACGCCGGGCAACAAGTAGCAGGCCACGGGCTGGCTGGCCGACAGGCGCACCGTGCCCGACACCGAGTCATCCGCACCGGACGCCTGCCGCGCGAACTGATGGGCGCCGCCTTCCATGGCCCGGGCCGCGTCAGCCAGCCGCAGCGCGGCGTCGCCCGGCAGCAGGCCGCGGCCGGTGCGCTCGAACAGCACGGTGCCGAGCTGGCTTTCTAGCTCGGCAATGTGGCGGCCGACGGTGGGTTGCGTGGTACCCAAGGCACGCGCGGCGCCCAGCAGGCTGCCATGGTCCAGCGCAGCCAGGAAGGACCGCACCAGGCTCCAGTCGAAGTTGCTATTCAATTTTGAATATCTGCTATCAATTGATAAGCAATTGTCGAATACCTTCGCACTTCTCACAATCACCCCATCCCCACGCCCTGGAGCCCCTCATGACCCGCCCGTCTTCTGTTCTCATCCTCGGCGCCCGCGGGCGCTTCGGCCAGGCTGCAGCCCGTGCGTTTGCGCAGGCCGGCTGGCAGGTGCTGGCCCAGGTGCGCCCAGGCGCCCAGGGGCCGGCCATGGCCGGCGTGCGGTGGCTGCCGACCGATCCCGGCGACACGGCCGCATTGGCCGCCGCGGCCGATGGCGCGGAAGTGGTGGTGCATGCCTTGAGCCCGCCGTACACGCACAGGGCGTGGCGCACCGGCGTGCCGCAACTCACCGATGCCGCCGTGGGCGTCGCACGCGCACTGGGTGCCACGCTGCTGCTGCCGGGCAGCGTCTACAACTTCGGCGCGTCCATGCCCGCCGTGCTGCACGAGGACACGCCCCAGTCGCCCAACACCTTCAAGGGACGCCTGCGCAGGGCCAGCGAACAGCGGATCCTGCAGGCCACGCGCGACGGACGTATGAAAGCCGTGGTGATCCGCGGCGGCGATTTCTTCGGCAGCGGCACCGGGTCGTGGTTTGACCAGGTGATGGTCAAGGACCTGGCACGCGGGCGCTTCACCTATCCCGGCCGGCTGGATGTGCCCACCGCCTGGGCCTTCCTGCCCGACATGGCGCGTGCGTTCGTGCAGGTGGCCCAGCGGCGCGACACGCTCGCCGCATTCGAGACACTGCACTTCGGCGGCTACAGCCTGACCGGCTGCGAGTGGGTGGACGCCGTGACGGCGGTGGCCCGCCACCAGGGCTGGCTGGCAGCCGGCGAGCCCCTGCGCGTGAAATCGGTCTCGTGGCCGCTGATGCGCACCGTGGGCTTGTTCGTTCCCATGGTGGCCGCCCTGTGCGAGATGCGTTACCTGTGGCGCACACCCCATGCGCTGGCCAACACGCGGCTGGAGCAACTGATCGGACCCGAGCCGCACACCCCGTTTGCCGACGCCGTGCAGCAGGCCGTGGCCGGTCTCGGATTGTGCAGGCCCGCCGCGGCCCTGCTCACGCCCTCGGCCCGCTGATCTGCGTGCACGCCAGGAGATCCCGATGGACCGTCGCAACTTCATCCGCATAGCCGGCGGGGGCGTGATCGCCGCCGCGGCCGCGGCCCCGCTGGCCGGCCATTTGTCGGGCACCAAGTTTCCCCCCGAGGCGGTGCAAGCCTGGCAAGGCCCCGGCGCCGAACCTGATGCGCGCAAGCGCGCCGTGGCCTATGCCATCACCGCGCCCAACCCGCACAATCTGCAGCCCTGGGTGGTGGACCTGCACGAGCCGGACGCCATCACGCTGTACACCGACCGCGAACGCGTGCTGCCCCACACCGACCCGTTCGGGCGCCAGATCCTCATCGGCCACGGCGCGTTCCTGGAATTGCTGGCGATCGCCCTGGCCGAGCAGGGCCTGCAGGCCGACGTCACGCCGTGGCCGCAGGGCGAGCTGGCGCCGCAGCCCAAGGACTGGGACCGCCGTCCCATCGCACGCGTCGCGCTGCGCCCCGGTGCAGCGAAGGACCCCCTGTTCGCCCACATCCTGAACCGCCGCACGCCCAAGACCGACTTTCACGCCGACCGCCCAATCACCGCCGAAGTCCTGCGCACGCTGCTGCAGGGCGCGGGCAACGCGGCCATTCGCGCGGGCGGCACCGTGGACGCCACCGGCCTGGCACCGCTGCGCGAGCTGTGCCGGCAGTCTGCCCGTGTGGAGCTGCTGACGCCGCGCACCGTGATGGAAAGCGTGCACCTCACGCGCGTGGGGCCGGCAGAGATCCTGAAGCATCGCGATGGCATCGCACTCAACAGCCCGTTCATTCGTGCGATGGACACGCTGGGCATGTTCGACCGCAGGAACCCGCCTGCAGAAGGCGGCGCGGCCTACAGGAACATGACGGCCCGGTTTGAAGGCCAGGGCCGCACGGCCATGGGTTTCGTCTGGCTCACCGGCCGCAACCGCCGCGCCGACCAGCTCGATGCAGGCCGCGCGTACGTGCGGCTGCAACTGCAAGCCACCGCGCTGGGCGTGGGCATGCACCCCCTGAGTCAGGCGCTGCAGGAGTTTGCGGAGATGGCGCCGCACTATGCGCGTGTTCACCGGCAGCTGCTGGGGCGCCCCGCGCCGAAGTCGGCGGACGACCAGACCGTGCAGATGCTCTGCCGCATCGGCTATCCCGTGGCGCCGGTGCCTGCCACACCGCGCAGGCCCCTCAACGCCTTCCTGGCCGGCCGGCCTCACCCCCGCTGACGCTGGCCGGCGAGAGCACGATGTTCCGCACCCTGCGGGGATCGGCCGGGGGGGCCGGGATCGTTGAGGCATGGCCACGCCGCGTCAAACAGGAACAGGCGTTCAGTGGTCATGCCACCCGGCGTGTCGCGGCGCGTTTGAGCACGGCGGCGAAGTCGGCCGCGGCCGGTTTGGTTTGTGCGCCGCGGCGCGAAACAAGGAACAGGTCGATATTCACCGCGGGCTCGACAAGCATCGCCACGTTCAACCCATTGAGCAGGCACTGATCGAGCACGAACGACGGCACGATGGCGTGGCCGAGGCCGGCGCGGACCATGGCGATCAGCGTGCCGATCAGGTTCATCGTCGGGCGCGCTTCATCCGCACGCCCGATGCCCGCCAGATGCGTCTCGATCAAAGCTTGGATCGGATTGTCACGCGGCAGGCTGAGAAACGGCAATCCGGCGAGGCTGCGCCAGGTGACGCTGGGGCCGAGCCCCTGGGGATGAGCGCCGGCCGCCCCGCCAGGGGGGCTGATTCGCATCAGCCGGAACTTGCAGAGCGGCTGGCGCAACAGCCCCACACCCGGCTTGACGAAAAAGCCGAGCCCCACGTCCGACGCGCCATCCAGCACCCGCTCCCGCACCGTGCCGAGATCGACATCGGCCAGGTGGAGCCGTACCCGCGGATGGCTCTGCGCGAAATCGCGCATGACGGAAGGAAGCAGGCTGGCGGCAACCATCGGGGTCGCAGCGATGTCGAGCCGTAACCGCGTGGCCGCCTCGGATCCGTCGATGGCCGCGCCCAGCGCCAGCGTCTCGTCGACGATCCGAGCGGCCACCGGCAGGAGGCGGCGTCCCGCATCGGTCAGTTGAACCGAGCGGGTCGTGCGCTCGAAGAGCTTCGCGCCCAGTTGTTGCTCCAGCTCCCGGACCAGCATGCTCACCCCGGATGGCGAAAGATGAATCTTCTCCGCGGCCTTCGAGAAGCTTTGCAGCCGGCTGATCTCAAGAAATGCGAAGAGTTGCCGGCTGCCGATATTGATCAGTTTTACTGTTGAATTCATCAGAATGTTCCGTTTGAGATGCAGCTTGCGAGATGCTTCAATTGTTGAGCATGAAAACCAGCCACAGCAAGGAAGCCGACGTCGACCTGGACGCACAAGTCGCGATCGTCGGGGGCGGCCCCGTCGGCATGGGCCTGGCCATCGAACTGGGCCAGCGCGGCGTGCGCACCATCGTCGTCGAACGCCACCTTCGACCCCAGCAGATTCCCAAGGGCCAGAACCTGACGCAACGCACGATGGAGCACTTTCGCTTCTGGGGAGCGGAAGAGCAGTTGCGGGCGGCACGGACCATCCCGCCGGAGTACGGCATCGGCGGCCTCACGACCTATGGCACGCTGCTGGGCCCCTACGCCTACGACTGGCTGCAGCGCGACCTCGTCAAGCAGTACTACTGCGCGGCCAACGAACGGCTGCCGCAGTACGCGACGGAAAGTGTGCTGCGCCACCGTGCGGCGCACTTGCCCGCCGTCCAGACGCTCTACGGATGGAGCGCCGAGAACGTGATGCAAGACGCGTCGGGCGTCACCCTCGACATCGCGGAACGCGGCGGCGACGGCCGGCGCCGTTTGCGCGCAGCCTACGCCGTGGGATGCGACGGCGCGCGATCGCGGGTGCGTGAACAGGCCGGCCTGACGCAGACGCGAACGGACCACGACCGCCTGATGGTGCTGCTGGTTTTCCGCTCGCGCGGGCTGCACGAGTTGCTCGCACGGTATCCCGGCAAGTCCTACTACAACGTGCTCGACCCATCGCTCCAGGGTTACTGGAAATTCTTTGGCCGGGTCGACCTGGAAGGCACCTGGTTCTTTCATGCGCCGGTGCCGATCGGAACCACCGAAACCAACTTCGATTTCCATGCCTACCTGCAGGAAGCGGCCGGCGCGTCGTTCGACATCACGATTGATCACATCGGCTTCTGGGACCTGCGCTTCGCCATCGCGGATGCGTACCGCAACGCCCGCGTGCTGATCGCCGGCGACGCTGCACACAGCCATCCGCCCTATGGCGGCTACGGCGTCAACGCGGGGCTGGAAGATGCCCGCAATCTGGGCTGGAAGCTCGCCGCCGTCCTGCAAGGATGGGGCGGGCCGCGCTTGCTCGACTCCTATGACGAAGAACGGCGGCCCGTGTTTGCCTCCACCGCGCGCGACTTCATCGCCAAGGCGATTGAGACCGACCGGGCGTTCTTGCGCACGCATGACCCCCGGTTGGACGAGGACGGGTTCCTGCGCGCTTGGCGTCGGCGTGCCGATGGCGCCGCGGGAGAGATTCACGCCTTCGCGCCGAACTACGAGGGTTCACCGACGGTGTGGCCCGGCCACGGAGGCACCAGCAGCGCCGTCGGGAATCATGGCTTCGAAGCCCGCGCGGGGCACCACCTGTCGCCCGCCATGCTTGCGTCGGGGCGCGACGTGTTCAACGCACTCGGGACAGGATTCACGCTGCTGGCGTTCGATGCGCCTGGCTCAGAAGTTCAGTACTTCCGCGCGGCCGCAGATGACCTGGCCATTCCCTTGACGTTGGTGGAAGACCCCGCCGATGGCGACTGCGCACGCTATGGCGCACGTTGGGTGCTGGTCCGTCCCGACCATTTCATCGCGTGGGTGGGAGGCCGCGGGGTTCTGGCGACCCAGGAGGCGCACGACGTCCTCGCCCTCGCCCGGGGAGCGGCATGACGGCGCGCGCGACGTCTGGCGGGAGGGAGGCATCGCTGAAATTCCCCCTGCCGGCGCCCACCCGAAATATCGATGCTTACGCTGGTAAACACCAATTCTCAGTATTTCGATATTTTCTATTCTATCGATAGAACATGGCCCGGCGGCCTGGGCCGCGGCAACACGCCCCGCCCTCGCCAACACCGGGCACCGAACAAGCCACCCACCTCTCAGACAGCAGGAAAGACCCCATGACCGAATTGACGGAAACCGGAACCAGCAAATTCGTGACGGTGCGCGAGGGCAAACTCGACATGCAGCTTCACTACAACGAGGCGGGCGCCGGCCCCGTCGTGGTGATGCTTCACGGCGGGGGGCCGGGCGCCAGCGGGTGGAGCAATTACTCGCGCAACATCGGGCACTTCGTCGATGCGGGCTACCGCGTGATCCTGCTCGACTGCCCCGGCTTCAACAAGTCGGACCCCATCGTCACCGCAGACCCACGCAACCTCGTGAACGCCTGGGCGATCAAGGGGACGCTGGACGCCCTGGGCATCGACAAGGCGCACCTGGTCGGCAACTCCATGGGAGGCGCCAGCGCGCTGACCTTCGCGATGGACTACCCCACGCGCCTGGACCGGCTGGTGCTGATGGGCGCAGCCGGCCTGGGTGCGAGCCTGGTCATGCCGGCGCCGTCAGAGGGCATCAAGCAGATGTTCGGCTTGTACCGCCGCCCGTCGATGGAAATGCTCAAGCAGATGCTGAATGTGTTCGTGTACGACCCGAGCCGTTTGACCGAAGAGCTGATTCAGCAACGCTGGCAATCGATGATGCGCAACGATGGCCTGCACCTGAAGAACCTGGTCGAGGGCCTCGACAAAAACCCCTCGTTCCTCGTCGATCTGTCGCCCCGTCTGCGCGAGGTGAAAGCCAAAACGCTGGGCATCTGGGGCCGCGACGATCGCTTCGTTCCGTTGGACAACGGGTTGAAGGTGCTCTGGAACGTACCGGATGCACGCCTGCACATCTTCAACCAATGCGGCCACTGGGCCCAGTGGGAGCACGCGGGCGACTTCAACCGGCTGGTCGTCGACTTCTTGCAGCACTGACGCGCTCGCCGGTCAGGGTCACTTCAGAGGAAATGCCGTTCATGTCCACGCTATTCAATCTCTCGCCGAAGGCTCTGCGCGATGCCGCCGACATGGTGTTGGAAAACGCGGCTCGCGGCGAATTCAAGGTTCGCCGCAGCGCATTCACCGATGCGCACGTGCTCGAGCTTGAGAAGCGGCTGATCTTCGATCACTGCTGGCTGTACCTTGGCCACACGTCCGAAGTGCCGCAGAACGGCAGCTTCGTGACGCGCCACGTCGCCGGGCGCCAGCTCATCTTCACGCGCGACCGGCAAGGCAAGCTGCACGCGCTCTACAACAGTTGCTCCCATCGGGGCGCGACGGTATGCCGGGAGGCCCAGGGGAAAAGCCAGGTCTTCTACTGCGGTTATCACGGCTGGGCCTATGACAACGCCGGCGTACTCATCGACATGCCGGGCCGCGAATCCATGGCACCCGGGCTGATCGAATGCGGGCAGTACAACCTGCGCGAAGTGCCGCGGCTGGCCGAGTACTGCGGGTTCGTGTTCATCTGCTTCGATGCGCAGAGCCAGTCGCTGGAAGACTATCTGGCCGGCGCCAAGATCCTGCTTCAGCTCGTCAGCGAGCAAGGCAAAGATGGCATGGAGATCGTCCGGGGCGCACAGCAATACTCGATCGCCGCCAACTGGAAGTTGCTCGCCGAGAACAGCTACGACGCCTATCACGCCGCGACGACGCACGTCACCTACCTCGAGTACCTGCGCGCACGCGACAACAGCACGACCCGGCCGTTGGCGCGCAAGGCCGGCGCCCAGATCCACGACCTGGGCCATGGCCACGCGATGATGGAAAACGCAAGCGGAGGCGCCATTCCCTGGGGCCGGCCCTACGCGCGGTGGGTGCCCGGCTGGGGTGAAGAATGCAAGCCCGAGATCGATTCGATCCTGCGTGAGCTGGTCGGCCGACTGGGCGAAGAACGCGGCAAGCGTGTCGGCCTCGGCGACCGCAATGCGGTGATCTTTCCCAACCTCGTGATCAACGACATCATGGCGCTCACGGTCCGCACGTTCTATCCGGTCACGCCGGGGCAGATGGAAGTGACGGCCTGGGCATTGGCGCCCAAGGGCGAGAGCGATTCGTCGCGCGAGCGCAGGCTGCGCAACTTCGTCGAGTTCCTCGGGCCGGCGGGGCTGGCCACGCCGGACGATGTCGAGATGCTCGAACATTGTCAGAAGGGCTATGCCAACGATGCGATCGAGTTCAACGACGTCTCGCGCGGCATGCTGTCCGACGCGCCCAACGTCACGGACGAAGCCCAGATCCGTGTCTACTGGCGGCGCTGGCGCGAACTGATGTCTCAAGGCACCGCCGTGGAGGCCGCATGATGAGTGCATCCGTGGCCGACGCCGAACAGTTTCTGTACCACGAAGCCGCGCTGCTCGACGACTGGCGCCTCAAAGAGTGGGTGGCGCTGTTCACCGACGACGGCGAGTACTTGGTCCCCTCAACCGACACGCCCGACGGCAACCCCACGCGCGACCTGTTCCTCATCTTCGATGACCGGTTCCGCCTGGAGCAGCGGGCACTGCGCCTGTTGAAGAACACGGCGCATGCCGAGTTCCCGCATTCGCGGACCCGGCGGATCGTGGCCAACGTGCGGGTGACGGCGCAGGAGGAATCGCGGGTTCGCATCGAAAGCAATTTCGTGGTGTACCGCAGCCGCGGCGGCAAGACCGACATCTACCCCGGGCATTGCTTTCACGACGTGGTGTGGGGCGATTCGCTGGCCTCACACCGCATCCGGCGCAAGCGCGCCGTGCTGGACATCGAAGCCCTGCGCCCGCAGGGAAAAGTCAGCATCATTCTTTGAGGACCCGCCACCATGCCACGTTATCACAAGCTGGGTTATGTCGCTTTAGGCGTGAGTGACATCGCACGCTCGTCGGCCTTCTACCGAGACATGGTCGGTCTCGACCTCACCGGCACCGGGCCGCAGGGCGAAGTATTCCTGCGGTGCAGCCTCGACCACCACAACGTGGTGCTGTATCCCGGCGCGGTCGGTCTGCGGCGCCTGGGCTGGCAGATGGAAAGCGCCGCAGAGGTGGACGCGATGGCGCAGGCCGCGACCCGCGCGGGCATCGCCGTGGCCGAGGTCTCGGACATCGAGACGGCAGCACTGCAACAAGACCGCTCGATCCGGCTCGTCGAGCCGAACTCGGGCGCGACGTTCGAGTTCTACAGCCGCATCGGCCAAGTGGACGAGCCGTACGCCCAGCGCCTGGCCAAGATCGAACGCCTGGGCCATGTCGTCTTGCGCAGCCCGAAGATGGCCGAAGCAACGAAGACGGCGATGGCGGCGCTGAACTTCCGCCACTCCGACGCGATCGACGGGCTGGTCAACTTCCTTCGCTGCTTTCCGAACCCGTTCCATCACTCCCTGGCATTCACCCGCGGCGCGGCGAACGGCCTGCACCACGTCAACTTCATGGTGAAGGAGATCGACGACATCGGCAAGGCGATGACGCGGCTGAAGCGGGCGGATGTACCGATCGTCTACGGTCCCGGCCGGCATCCGCCTTCGGAGAGCGTGTTTCTGTACTTCCTCGATCCCGACGGCATGACCGTGGAGTACAGCTTCGGCATGGAGACGTTCGAGGAAGTCGGCGCACGCGAGCACCGCACGCTGCCTGCGGTGCCTGCGTCCTTCGACCACTGGGGCAACACCCCGGACCCGCGCATGGGAAGCACCGGCGCCATCCTGCACGAGAGCGCCGGATCATGAATCTGAAGGGGCAGGTTGCCATCGTGACCGGCGCGGCCGGCGGCATCGGCACCGGCATCGCCGAGCGGCTGTCGGCAGAAGGCGCGAAGCTGGTGTTGGCGGATGTCAGCGCAGCCGTCGAAGCGACCGCCTCGGCGTTGAACGCCGCGGGCGGCGACGCGCACGGGTGGGCCGGCGACCTGTCGATCGAGGAAAACGCCCAGCGCCTGGTCGATACCGCGATCGAGCGCTACGGCCGGGTCGACGTGCTCGTGAACAACGCCGGCGGCGGCATCCTGCGGCCCTTTCTCGATCACGATGCCAATTCGCTGCAAGAGACCCTGGCACGCAACCTCTGGACGGCGGTGTGGTGCTGCCACAAAGCCCTGCCGGCGATGGTGCGCCAGAAATCGGGACGCATCGTCAACGTGGGCGGCGACTCCGTTCGCAGCGGCATCCCGGACCACGCTGGCTACAACGCGGCCAAGGGCGGCGTCCACGCGATGTCGAGCGCGCTGGCGCGCGAGTTCGCTCTGCACGGCATCACCGTCAACACGGTCGCCCCGTGCATCGTCGAGACCCCGCAGGTCAAACAAGTTCTCGCCAAGCGGCCCGAGTACGCATCCAAGTTCTTCTCCATCGTGCCCATGGGGCGCGGCGCCAGCATTGCCGAAGTCGCAGGGCTCGTGGCCTACCTCGCAGGCCCCGATGCCGGCTTCATCACCGGACAGACCTATTACCTCAACGGCGGCAGCACGATGCCGTGAGCCGGTACCGCCACCCCCAGCCGAAAAAAGACGGAGACATTCCATGCGACACCTCATTGCACTCGGGCGCCAGCCCATGCGCTTCACAGCCGCCGCCGTGCTCACCGCCACCGCCCTCGCCTCGCACGCCGCGCCCCCCGCCGCGCTCGTCGAAGCCGCGGTGAAAGAAGGCCGGCTCGTGGTGGCCGGCCCGCCGGTGCAGTCGCATCGCGAAACCATCATGAAGTTCGAGCAGGCCTACCCGGGCATCAAGGTCGAGTACCTGGGATCGCCGCCGCAGGTTCAAGAACCTCGCATCGGGGCGGAACGCGCCGCCGGAAAGTTCCTGGTGGACGTGCATGTGTCCGGCGCGAGCGTGCTGCATTTCCAGCACTACGTGCCGGCCGGCTGGTACGACGACCTGCGCGCCGCTATCGTCGACCCCGAAGTCCTCGGCGACAGCCAATGGATTGCCGGCTTCGAAGCAGGCTTTGTCGACAACGACAAGCGGCGCATCTACGCGTTCACCGCAGAGTTCGCCGGCGGCGTTTTCGTCAACAAGGATCAGATCCGCGAGGAGTTCACCTTCGCCAGCCTGGCCGACCCGAAGTACGCCGGGAAAATCGGGGCACTCGATCCGCGCTACCGCGGTCCGGGGTCGACGGCGCTGCAGCAGGTCATCGCGAACCTCGGCGAAGACACGACCTGCCAGATGCTGAAGACACAGAAGCTGGTGCTCTCGGAGACTCCCAAACAGGTCGTCGACTGGGCGGCCCGTGGCAACTATCCCATCCTGATCGGCGCCGACACGGCCACCCTCAACGCCTACCGCGCCAATGGCCTGGCGAAGTCGGTCACCCTCGTCAAGGACGACCGCTCGACCGTGCTGTCGAAGTGGGGGAACCTGATGCTGATGCAACGGGCGCCCCATCCCAACGCGGCCAAGCTGTTCGCCAACTGGATGCTGTCCAAGGAAGCTCAGACCGCCTGGTCCGCGTCGGCCAGCGTCAACAGCCGCCGCACGGACGTGCCGCCCGGCAACCCCGCGCTGGCGATCACCGCGGACGCCTGGCTCAACGGCTACAACATCACCATGCAGAAGAACGCGGCCGACTCCACGACGGCGATGAGAGTTGCGCAGACGTGCCTGAAGTGAATGCGATGCCGCAGGACGCGTTGACGGCGATCATCCTGGACAAGCGGGTGATCGCAGAGGACGTGGTTTCACTCGTTCTGGGCCCCGCGCCCGGCGAGACGCTGCCGCCGTTCGATGCGGGGTCGCACGTGGACCTCCACGTCGCCGACGGCGTGGTGCGGCAGTACTCGCTGGCCAACGACCCGGCGCAGCGCAACCGCTACGTGCTGGGCGTTCTGCGCGAGCCCGCGTCGCGCGGGGGGTCGTCCGGCGTCCACGACACGTTGCAACAGGGCATGGCCGTGCGCGTGAGCGCACCCCGAAATCTGTTCCCGCTGCGCGAGCAGGCACCGCACACGGTGCTGCTCGCCGGAGGGATCGGCGTGACGCCGTTGCTCGCGATGGCCCACCGATTGCAGCACCTGGGTCGCTCGTTCGAGTTGCATGTGTGCTGCAGAAGCCCCCGGCGCCTGCCGTTCTCCGACGTGCTTCAGAACGCGGCGTTCTCCCACGCCGCGGTGCTGCATTTCGACGACGGGCCACCGGCCCAACGCCTTGATCTGCCCCGCATCCTGGCCTCGTGCGGTCCCGGCAGCGAGCTGTACGTCTGCGGCCCGGCGGGCTTCATCGACCACGCGGTCGCCGCCGCACACGCCCTGGGCTGGCCCGCATCGTCGATCCATCTGGAACACTTTGACGCGCAACCCGACCTGGACGGTGGCGCGTTCACGGTCGTTCTCGAAAGCAGTGGCGTCGAGTTGCAAGTGCCAGCGGACCGCACGCTGGCCGACGTCCTGATCGATCACGGGGTGCCACTGTCCAAGTCGTGCGAGCGCGGCATCTGCGGCACCTGCGTCACCGAGGTGCGAGAAGGCATTCCGGATCACCGCGATCTTTGCCTCACAGACGATCAGAAAGAGGCCAATACGCACATGACGCCGTGCTGCTCCCGCTCCCGAACGCCGCGTCTGGTGCTCGCACTATGACCGCGGCCGCCGTGGCCCGGCCAGCCCGCTCGCCGCTGCGCGCGCAGTGGCCCTCGATGCTCTTGCTCGGATTGCTCGGCATCGCTGTGCTGATGCCGCTGGGCATGCTGGTGGCGACCGCTTTCGGCGTCTCGCCCGCGGCGGGCGTTCCCGGCGCTGGGGCCGCCGGCGGCCCCAGCGCCTTGCGAGCGCCCGAACTCGGCCCCGCGGTGTGGCACACGGTGGCGCTGGCTGTCACCTACATCGGCCTGTCTTTCCCGTTGGCGATCGGCATCGCCTGGCTGCTGGGCCGCACCGACCTGCCCGGGTCGCGCTGGCTCGAGTTCGGTTTCTGGATGAGCTTCTTCCTGCCGTCGCTGACCGTGGTTCAGGGCTACGTGCTGCTGATGGAACCCCAATCGGGCGTGTTCAACACCGCCTGGCAATGGGCGTTCGGCGTGCCGGGGCCGTTCAACATCTTCTCGTGGTGGGGCATCGTGTTCGCCCACCTGGTGACAACGTCCATCTCTGCCAAGGTGATGCTGATCACACCGGCGTTCCGCAACCTCGACGGCTCGCTCGAGGAAGCCGCCCTGATCGCCGGCGACGGGCCCTTGACGATGCTGCGCCGCATCGTCGTGCCCGTGCTCGCGCCCACCTTGCTCGTGACCTTGGTGCTCGGCATCGTCAAGTCTCTGGAGTCGTTCGAGATCGAGCTGGTCTTGGGCACGCCGGCGCGCATCGAGGTCTACAGCACGTTGATCTATCGCCTGATCCGCTCCCAGCCGCCCGACTTCCAGGCGGCCAGCCTGCTGGGCTTGGCGATCGTGTTGGCCATGGCCGCCCTCGCGGTGGCGCAGCGGCGCCTGACGGCGGGGCGCAGCTACGTCACGGTCGGCGGCAAGCATCAAAGCCGCTTGATCCGGCTCGGGCGGTGGCGCTGGCCCTTGTGGCTGGCTGTTGCCGGCGTGCTCATGCTGCTGGTGGTCCTTCCGCTGGTGTCGCTGCTGTCGGGTACGTTCATGACCATGTACGGCTACTTCGGCCTGCCGAAGACCTGGACCCTGCAGCACTGGAGCGATGTCCTCGGCGAGAACGTGTTCACGCTCTCGATCATGAACACGCTCCAGCTCGCGCTCGGCGCGGCGGTGGGCGCAGCAGTGGTCGGGTTCGGGATCGCCTATGCGCTGGTGCGGATGCGCGGCGCACGCGCCGCCTTGCTGGACCTGCTGACCTGGGTGCCCTTCAGCATGCCCGGCGTGCTGTTGTCGTTCGCTATCTTCAACGTCGCGCTGTCGGTGCCCGGATTCGGGCCCCTCTACGGAACCAAGGCTTTGATGATCGCCGCGGTGGTGCTGGGCTCCATGACGCTGTCGGTTCAGCTCCTGCGCAGCAGCCTCTTGCAGCTCGGAGCCGAACTGGAAGAGGCCTCGATCTTGTCCGGCGCCTCCCGCCTGCGCACGATGGTGTCGATCGTTCTGCCGCTGGTCGCCGGCAGCGTTGCCGTGGTGGCGCTGGTGGCTTTCATCAGCGCGGCATCCAACATCAGCCATGTCTCGCTTCTCTACACCAGCGACAACCGACCGCTTTCCATGATGCAGCTGGAGTACCTGATGGAAGGCCGCTACGAAGCCGCTTCGGTCGTCGGCACCGTGGTCGTCGCGCTGACGATTGCCGTGGCGCTGGTGGCCCGCCTCATCCAGAACCGCCTTGCGCACTGCCATGACTAACGACGACCCCAGCTTGCGCATCGACCGCGCCTACAAAGCCTTTGGCGCCAACGCCGTGGTCGAGGATCTGTCGCTGGTGGTCCAGCCCGGCGAGTTCTTCACGCTGCTCGGCCCGAGCGGATGCGGCAAGACGACGACGCTGCGCATGGTCGCCGGGCTCGACCACCCGGATCGCGGGCGCATCGCCTTCGGAGACGACATCTGGGCCGACGCGCACGCCGGCCGGTTCGCGCCGCCCCAGCAGCGGCGCATCGGCATGGTCTTCCAGAGCTATGCGCTGTGGCCGCACATGACCGTCTACGAGAACGTGGCCTACCCCCTGAAGGTGAGGCGCGAGCCCCTGAGCAAGGTCGACGAGATGCTGGCGCTCGTCGACCTGCTGCCCTACCGCAACCGGAGCGCGGCACAGCTTTCCGGCGGCCAGCAACAGCGTGTCGCGCTGGCCCGCGCGCTCGTCTGCGAACCGCGCCTCTTGCTGCTGGACGAGCCGTTCTCCAACCTGGATGTGCATCTGCGCCAGTCGTTGCGCACCCAGTTGCGGACGATCCAACGCCGGCTCGGGCTGACGGTGCTGTTGGTCACGCACGATCAACTCGACGCCTTCGTGCTGTCCGATCGCATCGGCGTCATGCGGGCGGGGCGCTTCGAGCAAATCGGCAGCGGGAGGGAAATCTACCAGCGGCCCACCTCGCCCTACGTGCGTGATTTCGTCGGCCAGACGGTGTTGCTGCCCGCGCGCGTGCGCCGCACCGCCCAGGGCGCCGGCGTCGAGCTGCCCAGCGGTGAGATCGCCGTGCTGCCCGCAGAAGCACTGCCCGCGCATGACGAGGGCGCACCGCTGACGGTGTCCATCCGACCCGATGATCTGCAAATCGATGGCGCGGGCCTGCTGCTGCTCGACGGCCACATCGAAACGCTGGCATACATGGGCGACCACGTGGAATGCACCGTGGTCGACCGCAACGGTGTTCGCGTGCGGGTGCTCGATCGCAGCCACCGCAACCACGCGCCCGGCGCCCGGGTGCGCCTCGTGGCCGGCGCCGAAGCGTTGCGCGTCTGGCAAGACCCTCTGCCGCCCGCATGAAGCCGCTCCAAGCCTTCTGCGGGTGCGGAATGGTCGACGTCCACACCCATTTCGTTCCGGCGTCATTCCCGCGATACCTCGGCTCGCGCGTGGATGTCCCCTGGCCCTCAACCGTCGAGGCGCCGCAGTGCCATCGCCACGTGATGGTGTCAGGCAAGGTCTACCGTACGGTGTCCAGCCAGTGCTGGGACCCGCCCCGGCGCATCGCGGACATGGCGCAAATGGGCGTCGCCGCGCAGGTACTTTCACCGATGCCGGAGTTGTTGTCGTACTGGTTGCACCCCGAAGACGGCCAACAGCTCTGCCGCTATCTGAACGAGACAGCCGCCACCCTGGCGCAGACGCACCCCGCCAAGTTTATTGGTCTCGGCGCCGTGCCGTTGCAGGATGTCGACCTCGCCATCACCGAGCTGCATGCGGCGATCCACGACTTCGGCCTTGCCGGCGTCGAGATCGCCGGGCACGTGAACGGCACACCCATCGGAGACCCCCGCTTCGCCCCGTTCTTCGAGGCGGCTGCGCAATGGGGCGCCAGCATCTTCGTGCACCCGCTGCGCGCCGGCATGGAGCGCGTGGTGGGGCCGCCGGTGCTGGAGCAGGCGTTGGCGTTCCCCGGAGAAATCGGCCTGGCAGGCGCATCGCTCATCACCGGTGGCACGCTCGGCCGGTTTCCGGCACTTCGGCTGGCGCTCAGCCACGGCGGCGGTTCACTGCCGATCCTGCTCGCGCGCCTGCAGCACGCGTGGACCCGATTTCCCGCGCTCCGCGAAAAGATCGCCACCAGCCCGGCCATCGCGGCACGGCAGCTCTACGTCGACGACTTGGTCTACGACCCCGGCGCGATGAGACAGCTTGTCAGCCACTTCGGCGAAGACCGCGTGATGGTCGGCACCGATTATCCGTTCCAGATCATGGACGACGAGCCCCATCAACGCCTGCAAGCCTGCGCGTTCAGCGATGACGTGCTGAAGCTGCTGCTGCGCGACAACGCGCGGCGATGGCTCGGCGGCGTCACGTTGGCGATGCCGGACACCTCAAACGCATCCATTCACCCGAGGCCCACCGGTCCTCGGTGAATTGCCTTCTCTTCACGACAGGCTCCCGGCCCTCTTCGGGCCTGCCTGCCGGTGCTCCGAACAGCTGCAGGCCACCCTGTCCGGTTACGCGGACTTGGTGAAGCAGCGCGCACCGCCACGGGGATGGTTGAAGCTCATCCGGGAGGCCTTGGGACGCACCGAACGCCAGCAGGCTCAGCGGCTCCGGATTCATCCGTTTCCCGAAGGCAACGGACGGCACGCGCGCATGATGACCGACGCGCTTGCGCGCAGCCTGGATCAACCTGCGTTCTCCTGGGGAAGCGGCGGCCATCTCGTCGCCGCCAACGATGTGCGAGCCCGGTACTTGGCCGCACTGCGAGCGGCAGACCGAGGCGACCATCAGTTGCTGCTGGCGTTTGTCCACAGTTGAACTGGCCCCACCACTCTGTCTGGGCGGCGCATTGTCAGCGGCTGAGGTCTTCCATACCGCAATGGAGGCTTGCCGGCCCCGCCTCCGGGCACCACAGCGCGCCGTCAGCTCCCAAGCGTCGGCAAGACGCGTGTGGTGCCGTAGCAAGATACGTAGCGTGGCCGTGGCCGACCCACAACACTTCACACATCAATATTCGCCGCCCGCAACGCATTCGTCTCAATGAAGTCGCGGCGCGGTTCCACCTCGTCGCCCATCAACATGGTGAACACCCGGTCGGCTTCGATGGCATCGTCGATCTGTACCTTCAGCAGACGGCGCACGTTCGGGTCCATCGTGGTTTCCCACAGCTGCTCGGGGTTCATCTCGCCCAGGCCTTTGTAGCGCTGGCGGCCGACGGCGCTTTCGGCTTGCTGCAGCAGCCAGGCCATGGCCTGGCGGAAGTCACCGACCTTGGCCTCTTTCTGCTTGTCACCTTCGCCCCGCTTGACGACGGCTTCGGCGCTGACGAGACCCTTGAAGGTGAGGCCGGCCGTGCTCAACGCTTCGTAGTCGGCACCGTGCACGAAGTCGGCGGTGACCACGCTGCTTTTCACGTTGCCGTGGTGCATGCGGCTGATGCGCAGGATGTGCTTGTCGGTGCGTGCATCGAACTCGGCCGTCACTTCGGCGTCGTGCAGCGCAGCCTTCAACGCAGCCGCCGAGGTTTCGGCCGCTTCGAGCGTGTCGAGGCCGACCACCAGGCCGTTGGCCATCGCGCGCAGCGCTTCGACGTCCATCCATTTGCTCAGCCGGTCGACCACATTGTTGGCCAGCACGTACTGGCGGGCCAGCGTGTCCAGCGTTTCGCCGTGGAGCACCGCACCGCCGACCCCGGTCTCCAGCTTGGCGTCTTTCAACGCCACCTTGAGCAAGTAGGCATCGAGTTCGTGGCCGTCTTTCAGGTACTGCTCTTCCTTGCCGAGCTTCACCTTGTAGAGCGGCGGCTGCGCGATGTAGATGTGGCCGCGTTCGACGATCTCGGGCATCTGCCGGTAGAAGAACGTCAGCAGCAGCGTGCGGATGTGTGCACCGTCCACGTCCGCGTCGGTCATGATGATGATGCGGTGGTAGCGCAGCTTGTCGAGATTGAATTCTTCCTTGCCGATGCTGGTGCCCAATGCGGTGATCAGCGTGAGGATTTCGTTGCTGGTGAGCAGGCGCTCGAAGCGGGCACGTTCCACGTTCAGGATCTTGCCGCGCAGCGGCAGGATCGCCTGGAACTTGCGGTCGC
>CAZBOF010000065.1:0-22878 GCA_964493285.1 uncultured Rhizobacter sp.
CGCTAGTACCTGAAACTAGTGCGTCTACCAATTCCGCCACCTGGGCATTTCAGGAAGTCTAGGATTCTATCATTAAGCAAATAAAACTATCAAACACATCCGCTGTCGGTTCTGAACTGATGAGCGAAGTCGAGGGAACCGTGCAAGGCCATCGCGATGGCCACGGTTTTTTGGTGCGCGACGACAAACAAGCCGATCTGTATTTGTCGCAGCAAGAAATGCGCTCCGTTCTGCACCGTGATCGCGTGCGCGCCCGCGTGGTCCGCTACGACCGAAAAGGGCGTCCCGAAGGGCGCGTGATCGAGATCATCGAGCGAAAACGTTCGCCCATCATCGGACGCCTGCTGCACGAGAGTGGCATCTGGTTGGTGGCTCCGGAAGACAAACGCTACGGGCACGACATCATGGTGCCGAAGAATGCGATTGCGAACGCTTCGGTGGGGCAGGTGGTTGCGATCGAGCTGACCGAGCCACCCTCTCTGTACTCGCAGCCGGTCGGACGGGTGACGGAGGTGCTGGGGGAGATCGACGACCCCGGTATGGAGATCGAGATCGCGGTGCGCAAGTATGAAGTGCCGCATCGCTTTTCACCTGAAACGCTGGCGCAGTCCGCGAGCCTGCCTGAGGCGATTCGCCCGGCCGATCGGCGCGGACGCATGGACCTCACCGACGTGCCTTTGGTGACCATCGACGGAGAGGATGCGCGCGATTTCGATGATGCGGTTTATTGCGAAGCAATCAAATCTGGCCGCGGCAAGAACGCATTCGAGGGCTGGCGGCTGGTGGTTGCCATCGCGGACGTCAGCCACTACGTCAAGCCTGGCGACGCCATCGATGAAGACGCGTTCGAACGCGCCACGTCGGTGTACTTCCCGCGGCGCGTCATTCCCATGCTGCCCGAGAAGCTTTCGAACGGCTTGTGTTCGCTCAACCCGAATGAAGATCGGCTCGCCATGGCGTGCGACATGCTGATCACGCGAGAAGGAGACATTCACGCGTACCAGTTCTTCCCCGCCGTGATCTGCTCGCATGCGCGCTTCACCTACAACGAAGTCGCGGCGATTCTGGCGAACACGAGAGGCCCGGAGGCTGCGCGACGCAAGGATCTCGTGCCGCACCTGCTCGACTTGCATGGCGCGTACAGAGCTTTGCTGAAGCAGCGTGCCAAGCGCGGCGCGGTGGATTTCGAGACGACTGAAACCCAGATCATCTGTGATGACAACGGGCGCATCGAGAAGATCGTTCCGCGTGTTCGAACAGAAGCGCACAAGCTGATCGAAGAAGCGATGCTGGCCGCGAATGTGTGCTCGGCCGATTTCATTCTTCAGGCCAAGCATGCTGCGCTGTATCGGGTGCACGAAGGTCCGACGCCTGAGAAGAAGACGGTGCTGCAGAACTATCTCCGGCAACTGGGCGCCGGTGTCAGCATCAGCGACGACCCCACACCGGGGGAGTACCAGGCAGTGGCTGCTGCCACGAAGGATCGGCCGGATGCCCAGCAGATCCACACCATGCTGCTGCGTTCGATGCAGCAGGCGATCTATACCGGGACGAACAGCGGCCATTTCGGCCTGGCCTACGACGCCTATACGCACTTCACCAGCCCCATTCGCCGATACCCAGACCTCCTGGTGCACAGGGTGATCAAGGCACTGCTGCAGAACAAGCGTTACAGCCTGGTCAACGGTGCGATGGAGTCTGCATCGAAGACGAAGAAGGTGCCCGCGGTCGAAGGCGAAGCCTGGGAAGCCGCGGGTGCGCATTGCAGTGCCAATGAGCGGCGCGCCGACGAGGCGTCACGCGATGTCGAAGCGTGGCTGAAGTGCCGCTACATGCGCGAGCATCTCGGTGAGGAATTCTCCGGTACCGTCAGTGCGGTGACCACGTTCGGCCTGTTCGTGTTGCTGGATTCGCTGTACGTCGAAGGGTTGATTCACATCACCGAACTGGGCGGTGAATACTTTCGCTTTGACGAAGCACGGCAAGAGTTGCGCGGCGAGCGCTCAGGCGTGCGGTACGTGATCGGATCCCGTGTCCGCATTCAGGTCAGCCGGGTCGATCTGGATGGTCGCAAGATCGACTTCCGCATGGTCCACGAAGGGGGGAGCGATGCGTCGCTCTCGCGTACCCGCCGTGACAAGCCCGCGGCCGAACGCAATGCGAGCGCGGTGGCAGAACTGGCGGCCGTCAAGGGCGCAGACCGCGCGGTGAAGGCGGCCACCAAGGTGCTTCAGAGCGGTCGGGTTGCGAGCAAGAAAGGCGCTGGCGCGAAGAACGCCGGGCATGCGGCGCCGGGCAAAGCGTCGCGGCGGCGCTGAGCGGTTCAGCGGTTCAACGCACTTCGCGAGAGACGATCTCGCGCATGGCGTCGATCAACTCGGCGGCCTGCACGGGGGAGACGCGCGAGCACTCGCCGGCACGCCCGTGCAACCAGGTGGCCTCGCGCGCAGCTGTCGCCGCGCTTGTTTGAGACGAGGCCCACCAGCCGCCCAGCCAGCCGGCGAGCACGTCGCCGGTGCCCGCCGTCGCCAGTGCGGCACTTCCCGTGGGGTTGATCATGGGAAGGGCGCCAGGTGAGGCGAGGACCGATCCCGAGCCCTTGAGCAGCACCGTGCAGGCGAATTGGTCTGCGAGCTGCTGCGCGGCACTCAGGCGGTCGGCCTGGACCTGTGCCGTGGTAATTTGCAGAAGCCGCGCGGCTTCCAGTGGGTGCGGCGTGAGCACGGTGGCGCGTTCGCGTCCGTGACGCGCGGCGAGCAACTGTTGCAGCATGGTGTCCGATGCGATGGCATTCAGTGCATCCGCATCCAAAACCAGTTTGCCGGCATGGCTCAGGAGCCTCGGCAACGCTTCGCGAACGGCATCGCCGCCGCCACATCCACACACCACGGTGCTGGCCGACAGCCGGTCGATGGGGCCGCGCCACCAATCGGGGCGGAACATCAGTTCGGGGCGCGATGGATCGCAGTCGAGGGATGTCTTTGCCAGCAAGTCGAGGTAGACGCGTCCTGCCCCAGCACCCAAGGCCGCACGCGCGGCCAAGAGCGCGGCACCTGACATGCCGAGGCCGCCACCGACCACGGCCACATCGCCGAAGCTGCCCTTGTGCTTGGCATGGGCGCGCCACACCTTGGCGGGCGCGGCAGTGGCCAGCATCGCATCGCGTGTTTCGGGCGGCGACGCGCGCCCCAGAGGCTCGAACCAGACGTCCTGCGCGAAATCGCGGCCTTGGCCGGTGAACAGGCCCGGTTTGATGGTCAGCAGCGTCAGCGTGTGATGCGCACGCACGCAGTGGTCGCCCAATGGCTGCCCGGTGTCGACGTGCAAACCCGAAGGAACGTCTACCGACAGCACGGGGCACGGCAAGTCGTTCAGGGTCTCGATGAGGCGTGCAATGCTTCCGGTCGGTTCGCGGTCAGTTCCGAGGCCGAGCAGGGCATCGATGGCCAGATCGGGGACTCGGGTCGCGGGGAAGCCGGTTGCAATCGGCACCCCGCCGATCCGCGCTCGCGCGAGGGCGTTGGCCGCATCGGCAGGTGGGTTGGCGGAAGAAGCCAGGGCCACTTGGACGTCCAGCCCCACTGCTTTCAACTGCAGGGCGGCTTCGAGCCCGTCGCCGCCGTTGTTGCCGGGCCCGCAGGCGATCCACACCGTGCGCGCGTGGGGCGCCAGCGCCAGCGCGAGCCGGGCGACGGCCAAGCCGGCCTGTTTCATCAACGTGTAGGGCTCGGCGCCGTCCAGCTCTTGCTGCTCGATATGCCTGCTGGTCGCGGCGCGATGCAGCGGCCAGTCACGTTGATGAGTCCGAATGCGCTGCATGGCCTCAGGGTTGCAGCCGGTCGACGCCGAGCCCGTCGATCTCGATGGCTTGCGATGGGTTGCCGAGTGCATTGGCCAGGAGGCGTGCGCAGCCGCAAGCCAGGGCCCACCCGCTCGATCCATGGCCCAGATTGACCCAGATCCCAGGCAGGTTGCTGGCTCCGACCACAGGGGGGCCATCGGGAAGCATGGGTCGAGCGCCTTTCCAGGCCTGTGCCTGGCTCATGCGCGCGGCGCCTGGAAACCAGTCGTTCATGACTTTGTAGAGCGTTTCGAGCGAGGCCTTGTGGTGGGTGTCGGGCGATCCACCGAGTTCGGCGCCGCCGGCAACCCGAATGCGATTCCCGAACCGGCTGACGGTCACTTTATAGCTGTCATCCATGACTCCTGCACGGGGGCCGAGTTCGTGGTGGCTGTCCAGGTGCCGCAAGGGGGCGGTGACCGAATAGCCGTGGACCGCAGCCATGGGCAGCGAGAGACCGGCGGTGTTCAGCAGCTCGGCGCCGCCGAGCGCGGCGCAGACCACCACGGCGTCGAAGGGTTCGGCATCGGGGTCGAAGGGCAGCACGTCGGTGGCCGGGCCATCGGTACGCTGTAGATCCGCGTTGAACCAGGTGGACTCTTCCATCGGCGAATACACTTTCACCACGCGTGGCGTCGTGCCGGGTTCGATGCTTTGCACCTGGGTGTGGAAACGGAACTTCGCGCCGAGACGCTCTGCCTGGTCGCGCATCAGCAGCGCAAATTGCCGGCAGTTGCCAACTTCGTCGCTTGCCAGATGAATGCCGGCATGCAGGGGTGTATCCGGGTGCAGGCCCGGCTCGACTTGCCGGCATCCGGCGGCATCCAGCAGCGCGTGGCGCACGCCGAGTTCCGTCATCAAGCCCAAGCCGGTCTGAGCCAGATCTGCCGCGCGTTCCGTGCGCAATAGAACGAGATAGCCTTGTGCGCGCTCATAGTCGAGACGGAGCGTGTGTGTCAGGTGATCCAGGCGCTGTTTGCTGTAGCAGGCCAGCCGATGCATGCGGTCGTGATTGGCGCGGTACGCGTCCGGCTTGCGAGCGCGCCACCAGCGCCACATCCACTTCAGCGTGCTGGCGCTGAGCCGCGGGTTCACGCGCATGGCGGCATGCTTGCCGAAGAAGCTGCGCGCCAGGTGCAAAGGCATGCCTGGCTCCGCCCAGGGCGTGACATAGCCGGGCGACATCATGCCGGCGTTCGCGAAGCTGGCTTCTGCCGCAACGCTCCCGCGGCGTTCGAACACAGTCACCTCATGGCCATCTGCGGCAAGCTCGTACGCCGAGGTCACGCCGACGATGCCGGCGCCTATCACTGCGACGCGCATCAATGGCTCCGCGGCGTGAGCGTGTGCTCGACGGCGAGCGACAGGTCAAGAACCTTGTCGTCTTGCAGTCCTGTGTTCCAGATCATCAAGCCGGCCGGCCACTCGCCGGGGCGATGAATGGGCAGCGACAGCGCGCACCCGTCAAGCATGTTCACCACAGAAGGGTTGCGCAGCAAAAGCGCATTGGTTGCAAAGAACGCATCATCCTCTGAAATGCTTTCGATGGTGGGGGCAACGATGGGCACCGTGGGGCTCAGCATGGCATCGAAGCGGTCGAGCGTTGCATTCATCCGGGCGATCCAGTCGCTGCGGGCTTGAACGAGGCGGATGTAGTCTGCGGCTGTCATTTTTTCACCGCGGCGGATGCGAGCGGCGACGCGCGCATCGTAGTCGGCCTGGCGCCGAGAGATCAGCGGCTGATGCCATGCCCAGCTTTCGGCTGCCGACAAACCTCCGGTTCGATTGATGTCGGCGAGTTCGTCGATCTCAGGCAAGGCGATGTCGGTGATCTGCGCCCCTGCCGAGCTGAGAGTCCTCAACGCGCTATCGAAGGCGTTTGCGACGTGGGCATCCATGTCATTCAGCAGGGCGGCCGGGACCCCGAGCCGCAGCCCGGCCACCGTGCGGTGAAGCAGCGTGACCTTGCATGCCGCGAGCACTTCGTGCATCAGGATGGCGTCGCGCACCGACCGGGTGATGGCGCACGCGGTGTCGAGGCTGGGAGACAGGGGAATCGTGCCCTGCGTGGGCGTGAGGCGCGCGGTGTTCTTGAAACCCACCAAGCCCTGCAGCGCCGCGGGAATGCGAATCGAACCCCCGGTATCGGATCCCAGTGCCGCCCACGCCGCGCCGCCGGCCACGGAGGTGGCGCCGCCAGAGGTGGAGCCACCGGGGATGCGCGCTTGCGTGTCCAGCGGTTGCGTGGCCACATTGACCGGTGTCCCGTGGTGCGGATTGGTACCGACGCCAGAGAAGGCGAACTCCGTCATGTTGGTGTGGCCGACCAATGCGGCACCCGCGACGCGCAGCCGGGCGACCGCCGGGCAGTCGCTCGCGGCCGGCTGCGCACCTCGGAGGACCTCCGACGCCGCAGTGGTGGGAAAACCTTCGACGTCGAACAAATCCTTGACGCTCACGGCCAGCCCCGCAAGCGGCGGCAAGGGTGCGCCGGATCGATGCAGTGCATCCGCGCACTGCGCTGCGGCGCGAGCGGGGTCATCGAACCGCCGGACAAATGCGTTCTGGCATACCGGTGCATCGGCGCATGCGAGGCTTTCACCCAGAAAATCGACGGCGCTGCACTGGTGCTGTTGCACGGCGGCACGCGCTGCGGTGAGGTCGTGGGGCATGGGTGACGAGGGAGGGCCGTGCTATACTCCGCGGGTTTACCTCAGGGCTGCTTTTTCGGCAGATCCAAGGCAAACAAAATCGCGAATCCGGCTGTTGAAAGGTGTTGCGGTGGGCTCTTCGAGCCTTCGCAATTCAAGCCGGATTCTAGAACCAACCTTTGGAGTTATTCATGTCTGTCACGATGCGTGAAATGCTGGAAGCCGGCGTCCATTTCGGGCACCAAACGCGCTTCTGGAACCCGAAGATGGCCCCCTACATCTATGGCCATCGCAACAAGATCCACATCATCAACCTCGAGAAGACGCAGCCGCTCTTCCTCGATGCGATGAAGTTCATTCGCCAGCTCGCCGCCAAGCGCGGCACCATCCTGATGATCGGCACCAAGCGCCAGGCGCGCGAAGTCATCGCCCAGGAAGCCCGCCGCGCAGGCATGCCGTTCGTCGACCAGCGCTGGCTCGGTGGCATGCTGACCAACTTCAAGACGGTCAAGGGTTCGCTCAAGAAGCTGAAAGACATGCAGGCGCAGGTGGAAGCCGGTGCCGAGATCCGCATCAAGAAGGAAGCGCTCTTGTTCCAGCGCGAACTGGCCAAGCTCGAGAAGGACATCGGCGGCATCCAAGACATGAACGCGCTGCCCGATGCACTGTTCGTCATCGACGTGGGCTACCACAAGATCGCCGTGGCCGAAGCGCGCAAGCTCGGTATTCCGGTGATTGGCATCGTCGATACCAACCATTCACCCGAAGGCATCGATTACGTCATCCCCGGCAACGACGACTCCTCCAAGGCCGTGGCGCTGTACGCCCGGGCAGTGGCTGACGCCGCGCTGGACGGAAGAAACAACGCCACGAATGAAGTGGTGCAGGCGGTTTCTGCCGAAGGCGATGAGTTTGTGGAAGTGAACGAATCGGCTTGAGGCTGACCCCTGTCTCACCTGCATGGTGAGCTCGGAAAGGGGCTGCTTCGGCCCCTTTTTTACGCATGATGTTTTCTGAGGCGCATTGGCTGGCCTCAGGCCAAAGGAGATCGAAAAATGGCTGCTATTACCGCAAGCATGGTCGCTGAACTGCGTGCCAAGACCGATGCGCCCATGATGGAATGTAAGAAGGCGCTGACCGAAGCAGCGGGCGACATGGAGAAGGCGGAGGAGCTGCTCCGCGTGAAATTGGGCAGCAAGGCCGGCAAGGCGGCGTCGCGCGTGACCGCGGAAGGCGTGGTGGCTGCGGCCGTCGAAGGCACGACAGGGGCGTTGGTGGAAGTGAACTGCGAAACAGACTTCGTTTCGAAGAATGACGACTTCCTGGCGTTCGCCAAGAGCGTTGCCGAGATCGTGGCCAAGCACAACCCCGCCGATGTCGATGCATTGGGCGCGCTGCCGCTGTCGCAGGCTACCTTCGGCCCCACGGTGGAAGACGTGCGCAAGGGCTTGATCGGCAAGATCGGCGAAAACATGTCGATCCGCCGTTTCAAGCGCTATGCCGATGGCGGCAAGCTGGCTCATTACCTGCATGGCACGCGCATCGGCGTGGTGGTCGAGTACGACGGGAGCGAGGTGGCGGCCAAGGACGTGGCAATGCATGTGGCTGCGATGAAGCCCGTGTCGGTGACGTCTGCCGACGTGCCCGCCACCCTGATCGAAAAAGAGCGCTCGGTGGCCGCGCTCAAGGCGGCTGAATCCGGCAAGCCGGCCGAGATCGTCACCAAGATGGTCGAAGGCTCCGTGGCCAAGTACCTCAAGGAGGTCAGCCTGTTCAATCAGCCTTTCGTCAAGAACGACAAGCAAACCGTCGAGCAGATGCTCAAGGCGGAGGGCACCACGGTCAAGGGGTTCACGCTCTATGTCGTGGGTGAAGGCATCGAGAAGAAGGCTGATGACTTCGCCGCTGAAGTCGCCGCCCAAGTTGCCGCAGCCAAGGGCGGCTGATTCCACGACGCAGTCTGTCTGCTGGAGCGAGGACTGAGGGCTTCATCTTCGGAGATAGACTGCGACGCCAACATCGAAAGCCATCTCAGGAGGAACTCCGAATGCCGGCGTTTAAGCGCATCTTGCTGAAGCTCTCGGGCGAGGCCCTCATGGGCGATGATGCCTACGGCATCAACCGCGCGACCATCGTGCGGATGGTGCGGGAGATTCAGGAAATCACGCAACTGGGCTGCGAGGTGGCTGTCGTGATCGGCGGAGGCAACATCTTCCGCGGCGTGGCCGGTGGCTCTGTTGGAATGGACCGGGCAACGGCCGATTACATGGGCATGCTGGCCACGGTCATGAACTCGTTGGCGCTGGCCGACACCATGCGGCAGGAAGGCATGACCGCCCGCGTGATGTCTGCCATCGGTATCGAGCAGGTGGTCGAACCCTACGTGAGGCCCAAGGCGTTGCAGTACCTGGAAGAGGGCAAGGTGGTGATTTTCGCCGCCGGCACGGGGAACCCGTTCTTCACCACCGATACGGCTGCGGCCTTGCGGGGCGCGGAAATCGGCGCGGAGATCGTCCTCAAGGCCACCAAAGTTGATGGCGTCTACACGGCCGATCCCAAGAAGGATCCCACGGCGACTCGCTACAGCCGCATCAGTTTCGACGAGGCGATCACGCGCAATCTTCAAGTGCTTGATGCCACGGCGTTTGCCTTGTGCCGTGACCAGAAGCTGCCGATCAAGGTGTTCAGCATCTTCAAGTCCGGCGCGCTCAAGCGGGTGGTGTTGGGGGAAGATGAAGGCACGCTGGTTCATGTTTAAACCGCAGGCCGATGTACTGCACCGGTGTGCAGCGCACCAAGCCGACCGGCGCCCACATTGAGCCGGGGCGGATTTCTTGTCAGGAGAGTGGCGATATGAGCATTGCAGACATCCGTAAAACGGCCGAATCGAAGATGGCCAAGTCTGTGGAGTCATTCCGGAACGAACTGCAGAAGATTCGCACGGGGCGTCCTCACCCCGGCATCCTGGATCAGGTGCAGGTCGAGTATTACGGCTCCATGGTGCCGATCAGCCAGGTGGCCAACGTGTCTTTGCTGGACGCGCGTACGCTGAGCGTGCAACCTTGGGAAAAAGGCCTGGGCCCGAAGATCGAGAAGGCGATTCGGGAGTCCGATCTGGGCTTGAACCCGGCGTCACAAGGCGATCTGCTGAGGGTGCCCATGCCGGCCTTGACCGAGGAGCGCCGGCGTGACCTCACCAAGGTGGTCCGCAGCGCCGGCGAGGATGCCCGCATTGCGGTCCGCAACCTTCGCCGCGAAGCCAATGACCACGCAAAGCGCCTGCTCAAGGACAAGGAAATCACCGAAGATGAAGAGCGCCGCTCGACCGACGAGGTGCAAAAACTCACGGATCGGGTGATCGCCGAGATCGACCGTCTGGTGACCGCGAAAGAAGCCGAGATCATGGCTGTCTGACGCCAGCGGCTCACAGTCATCTTCCAGCCAGACGCCATCGTGGATCAACCCGCCTCTGTCCCTCGCCACTTGGCCATCGTGATGGACGGTAACGGCCGCTGGGCGAAGAAGCGGTTCATGCCCCGTTTCTTCGGCCACAAGCAAGGCGTCGATGCCTTGGTCAGAACAGTTCAGGCCTGCGCCGACCGCGGGGTTGAGTACCTCACCGTGTTTGCGTTTTCTTCCGAGAACTGGAAGCGCCCGACCGAGGAAGTGTCGGGTCTCATGAGCCTGGTTTTGGTGGCGGTGTCGAAGTACCTCGCGAAGCTTGCCGGCGAAGGCGTCCGCATCCGGATCGTGGGCGATCGCTCGCAGGTTTCGGACAAGGTTCGCTCGGCCTGGGACCAAGCCGAAGAGGCGACGAAACACAATACGCGCATCAACCTTTCCGTTGCGTTCAACTATGGCGGGCGCTGGGATATCGTGCAAGCCTGCAAGAAGGCCGTGGCATCAGGCCTGCCCGCTGACGCATTCGACGAATCCGTGCTGTCGCGCTATATGGCGATGAGCTTTGCCCCGGACCCCGATCTTTTCATCCGCACGGGCGGCGAGGTGCGGGTGAGCAACTTCCTGCTCTGGCAGGTAGCGTACTCGGAGCTGGTATTCAGCGATTGTCTGTGGCCCGATTTTGGCGAAGCCCAGCTCGATGCGGCCTTCGCCGACTACGCCAGGCGCGATCGCCGGTTCGGGCTGGTCAAAGCCGAGCCTTCGCATGCCGAGGTGGGTGCCTGATCATGCTCAAGCAACGCGTTGTCACGGCCGTCGTGTTGGTGATTGCGTTGCTTGGCGCATTGCTGGCGCCGCAGGCATGGCCATTTGCCGTGCTGATGCTCGTGATGGTGGGCGCTGCATCCTGGGAATGGGGGCGATTGAACCAGGCGACGGCCATGCAGAGCGTCTTGATGGGTGGAGTGACGGCTGGCGCATGTGCGCTGGCCTGGGCGGGAGGCTATGTGGCCACTGCGGCCCCGTGGGTGTGGTGGGCGGCGTGCGCCGTATGGGTGCTGGGCGCGGCGTGGGCGATTCGCTCGGGCTCCGGCGCGTGGCCCAGGATGCCACGCGCTGCACGTTGGTTGTTGGGCGGAGTGATGCTGTGGGTGGCGTGGCTGGCGTTGTCCTCTGCGCGCGTGGCAGGCGTCAATTTCGTTCTGTCCATTTTCTGCCTTGTCTGGGTGGCCGACATTGCCGCCTACTTCGGTGGCCGCGCGTTCGGAAAGCGCAAGCTTGCACCTGCCATCAGCCCCGGAAAGAGTTGGGAAGGTGTTTGGAGTGGGATGCTCGGCGTGCAGTTGCTGGCCTTTGGATGGCTGTACCTGGACCAGCAAGGCGCGGGCAGGTGGGTCGATTCCGCCAGCCTCTACACCGCGCTGCGTGACACCTTGGGCATGGCGGGCATGATGCTCGCGCTGGTTTTCCTGGCGGCCATGAGCGTGGTGGGTGACCTGGTCGAATCGCTGGTCAAGCGAAGCGCCGGCGCCAAAGACAGCAGCAATCTGCTGCCAGGGCATGGCGGTGTCCTCGATCGCATCGACGCACTCGTGCCGGTGTTTCCCATTGCGATGGCGCTGAGCACCCTCTGAGTCAGCGTTGCCCATGCCCCATCCTTTGATCTCGCCGCCTCAGCGGGTCTGCATCCTCGGCTCCACCGGCAGCGTGGGCGCCAATACGCTTGACGTGATATCTCGGCATCGCGGCGAGTTCGAGGTCTTTGCGCTCACCGCGAACCAGCGCGTCGATGTGTTGCTCGCCCAATGCATGGATTGGCACCCGCGCTACGCTGCGGTTGCAACCGAAGCGTTGGCTGCCGTCTTGCGCGACGGGCTCCGCGCCGCCGGCCTGCGGACCGAAGTCCTGAGCGGTGCGCAGGCGTTGGTGTCGCTGGCGTGCCATCCGGACGTGGACGTCGTCATGGCGTCGATCGTGGGTTCCGCGGGGCTGCCGCCGTGCATCGCTGCCGCGCGTGCGGGCAAGCGGCTCCTGCTGGCGAATAAAGAAGCGCTCGTCGTCGGCGGTGCGTTGTTCATGCAGGCGGTGAAAGAGGGTGGCGCCACGCTGTTGCCGATCGACAGCGAGCATTCCGCCATCTTCCAGTGCCTTCCAGAAGATGCTTCGACTTGGGCGCAGCGCATCGATCACATCGTTCTGACGGCGTCCGGCGGGCCGTTCCGCACGCGTGATCCGGCGACCTTGCATGAGGTGACGCCCCAAGAAGCCTGCGCCCATCCGAATTGGGTGATGGGGCGCAAGATCTCCGTCGACTCGGCCACCATGATGAACAAGGCGCTCGAAGTCATCGAGGCACGCTGGCTGTTCGACTTGAAGCCAGACCAAATCCGTGTGCTCATCCACCCACAGAGCATCATCCATTCGATGGTGATCTGCAAAGACAGCTCCGTCCTCGCGCAGCTTGGAACACCGGACATGCGCGTTCCCATTGCCTATGGCTTGTCGTTCCCCACTCGAATCGAATCGGGCGCGTCGACACTTGCGTTCACCAAGCTGGCCGGTCTGACATTCGAAGACATGGACAACCGCCGCTTCCCGTGCATGCAGCTCGCCTGGGATACCCTGAACGGCCCGCAAGGCAGCACCGCCGTCTTGAACGCGGCCAACGAGGTCGCCGTGGCCGCGTTCCTCGCGGGAACCATACGCTTCGACCAGATTCATAGCGTGAATGCCGGCACCCTTGAAGCTGTCTCACCTGGAGAGTGCGCCATGCGCTCGATCGATGACTTGCTTGAGTTGGATGCGCGGGCGCGCTCCAGTGCCGAAGCCAGTGTGAAGAGGGTGCGATCATGATCTTCACGGCGCTGGCCTTCCTCGTCACGCTCGGCGTCCTGATCGTCATCCACGAGTACGGCCACTATCGCGTGGCGGTGGCCTGTGGCGTGAAAGTGCTGCGTTTCTCGGTGGGCTTCGGCAAGGTCATCTGGCGCCGGCAGTCCAAGCCCGGCGGCACGGAATTCGTCATCTCCGCATTGCCTTTGGGCGGCTACGTGCGCATGCTGGACGAGCGCGAAGGCCCGGTGGCACCCCATGAGCGTGCGATGGCTTTCAACCGCAAGCCGTTGTGGCAGCGAACCGCCATCGTGGCGGCAGGGCCGTTGGCGAACTTGGCGCTCGCGGTGCTGCTTTATGCAGGCCAGCACTGGGTCGGAACCGATGAGTTGATGGCGCGATTCTCTGCGCCGATTGTAGAAAGCGTGGCAGAGCGGGCAGGCATGCGCGAGGGCGACTGGGTTCGCGCCTATTCCTATGACGGCGAGCAATGGAGCGATGTCCGCTCGATGATTGATCTGCGGTGGGAAGTCACTCAAGCCGTTCTTCGCGGCCGGGCCTTGCATCTGATGATCACCGATGGCGATGGCCGCAGCCAGCGCGCAGCGAAGCTGGAATTGGGCGCCTTGAACGCCAAAGATGTGGACGCCAGCCTCATGCGCAATATCGGCCTGGGTGCCGCCTACCGAGAAAGCCGGCCTGTGCTGGGCCGGGTGATTGATGGCGGTGCCGCCGACCAGGCGGGGCTGCACGAAGGCGATCTCGTCCGCCAAGTGGATGGTGTGGCGGTACAAGACATTCATCAACTGCTTCAGATCATTCGCGACAGTGCCGGACGGACGGAATCTGGGCCCATGCGTTGGCAAGTGGACAGGCAAGGCCAGACCCGTGAGTTCACCGTTCAGCCGCGCGTGGTTTCCGATGGCGGCCAATCGATCGGCCGGATCGAAGCGTTTCTCGGCACTCCGCCTGCGATGGTGACCGTGCGCTACGGGCCATTGGAAGGTCTCTCCCAGGCAGCGACAAGGACCTGGGAGGTCTCGACGCTGACGCTGAGAATGCTCGGGCGGATGCTGACCGGGGAAGCGTCCCTGAAGAATCTGAGCGGACCGCTCACCATCGCCGACTACGCCGGCCAATCCGCGCGGCTCGGATTGGCTTACTACCTGGGCTTTCTGGCGGTGGTCAGTGTCAGCCTGGGAGTGCTGAATCTGCTGCCGCTGCCGATGCTCGATGGAGGCCACCTGATGTATTATCTTTTCGAAGCAGTGACTGGGCGACCGCTCTCCGACGTGTGGCTTGAGCGGCTGCAACGAGGTGGGGTGGCGATCATTCTGATGATGACGTCGCTCGCTCTCTACAACGATGTGGCCCGGCTCTTGGGCCTGCACTGATCACTGCATGCGCACCTCCCGCTTCCTCTCTTCCATTCCGTTCCCACGCTGGCGTCCGAGCGTCATGGCTGTTGCCGTGGCAGCGGCGCTCCATACAGGCTCCGTGTGGGCGGTCGAACCCTTCGTGCTGAAAGACATCCGCGTCGAGGGCCTTCAGCGCTCCGATGCAGGTACCGTCTTCGCCTCGTTGCCGTTTCGCATTGGCGACACCTACAGCGACGAGAAAGGCGCGGCGGGCTTGCGGGCCTTGTTCGCCACCGGTTTGTTCAAGGACGTTCGGTTGGAGATCGAGGGGGATGTCGTGATCGTGATCGTCGATGAGCGATCGGTCATCGCGAACATCGACTTCATCGGCTTGAAGGAGTTCGACAAGGATGTCCTGCTGAAGTCCCTGAAGGATTTCGGCATTGGAGAAGGCATGCCGTTCGACAAGGCCCTCGCGGACCGTGCCGAGCAGGAATTGAAACGCCAGTACCTCACACGCAGCCTCTACGGCGTGGAGGTCGTGACCACCGTGACGCCCCAAGAGAGAAACCGGGTCAACGTGGCTTTTGCCATCACGGAGGGCGAAGTCGCGCGCATCAAGGAGATCCGCGTGCTCGGCACCCGGGCGTTCTCTGAAGGTACGCTCAAAGGCCTGATGGACCTCAATGAAGGCGGCTGGCTGAATTGGTATACGAAGGCCGACCGTTATGCCCGCTCGAAGCTCACGGCCGATCTCGAAACGATTCGGGCGTACTACCTCAACCGCGGCTATCTGGAGTTTGCGGTGACCTCGACCGAAGTGGCCATCTCCGCCGACAAGCAAGACATCACCATCACCATCACCGTCAACGAAGGCCAGCCTTACACCGTGACCGGTGTCAAACTGGAAGGTGACTACCTGGGCAAGGAGAACGAGTTTCGCGACCTGGTCAGCATCGCGCCGGGCGAACCCTATCGCGCTGAATCGGTTGCTGAAACCACCAAGGCGTTCACCGATCGCTTTGGTGATTTCGGGTATGCGTTCGCACGCGTCGAAACGCGGCCCGAGATCGACCGGGCCACTGGGCAGGTCGTCATTGTGCTGTTGGCCGAGCCCCAGCGCCGCGTGTACGTGCGACGCATCAACGTCGCAGGCAATGCGCGCACGCGCGACGAGGTCGTGCGGCGGGAGTTCCGGCAGTTCGAATCGTCCTGGTACGACGGCCGCAAGATCCGCTTGTCTCGTGATCGTGTCGACCGCCTGGGCTACTTCCGAGACATCGGCATCGAGACGCATGAGGTTCCGGGCGCGCCGGATCAGGTCGACCTGACGATGACCGTGGAGGAGCGTCCGACCGGGAACCTGACGCTTGGTGCAGGTTTTTCGAGCGCCGACAAAGTGGCGTTGTCCGGCTCGATTCGCCAGGAGAATGTGTTCGGCTCAGGGAATTACCTCGGCATCGAGGTCAATACCAGCAGGTCGGCCCGGACGCTGGTGTTGAGCGCCGTCGATCCGTATTTCACCATCGACGGTATTTCGCGTGCCTTCGATATCTACTACCGCACCAACAAGCCGCTCAATACCCAGGGTGAGAACTACGAACTGGTGACCCCGGGCGCTTCGGTGCGTTTCGGCGTGCCCTTCAGCGAGTACGACACGGTGTACTTCGGCATCGGCTATGAGCAGACCAGCATTCGCGGCGATCTGGGAATGCCGGACAGCTACCAGCGGCAGGTGGATCTGTTTGGTGAAAAAAGCAGCTCCGTGCCGATCACTCTCGGGTGGACGCGAGATGAGCGCGACAGCGCCCTGGCACCGAACGATGGGCGCTACCAGCGCATCAACCTGGAGTGGGGCGTGGGGGGGGACACCCGCTACCTCCGAGCCAACTTGCAGTATCAGCAGTACTGGCCCATCACGAAGAAATACACCTTCGCGTTCAACGGGGAGTTCGGCATCGGCAAGGGCTTGCAAGGCCGCCCGTATCCGATTTTCAAGAATTTCTATGGGGGCGGCCTGGGCACGGTCCGCGGCTTTGACCAGAACTCGCTCGGGCCGGTGGATCTCACTGGCGGCTACATCGGTGGCACGCGGCGCCTGAACCTGAACGGCGAGTTGTATCTCCCCGTTCCGGGTGCGGGCAATGATCGAACCCTGCGCGTCTTCGCATACGTGGACGCCGGGAACGTCTGGGGCGACCAAAAGCCGGCCAACGACCCTCTGCGGGTTTCCACGGGTATTGGGCTGAGCTGGGTGTCGCCGGTCGGGCCTTTGAAGCTGAGCTACGGCCGGCCGATCAAATATGTCCCAACGGATAGAATTCAGCGTTTGCAATTCCAGATCGGGACCGCGTTCTAATGAGCATCTCGTTTATCAAGTCCGTGGTGGTCGCCACCTTCCTGTCCGCGGCGGTCGTCGGTGCGCAGGCGCAGGAACTCAAGATCGGCTATGTCAACAGCGACAAGGTGCTGCGTGATGCCGTCCCCGCCAAGGCCGCCCAAACCAAGATCGAGTCGGAATTCGGCAAGCGCGACAGAGACCTCGCCGAATTGGCAACACGCATCAAGGCGGCTGCCGACAAGCTCGAGAAAGACGCTCCGACGTTGGCTGAATCCGAGCGCGTGCGCCGCCAGCGTGAACTCGTCGACCAAGATCGCGAACTTCAGCGCAAGCGCCGCGAGTTTCAGGAAGACCTGAACCAGCGCAAGAACGAAGAACTGGCGATCGTGGTCGACCGCGCCAATCGCGTGATCAAGCAAATCTTCGATCAGGAGAAATACGATCTGATCGTCCAGGAAGTGATCTTCGCCGGCCCTCGTGTGGACATCACCGACAAGGTCATCAAGGCACTCAACGCCCAAGGTGGCAAGTGACGCAGTGGCCAGCGCCACTCTCGGTGACATCGCTGCGCATCTGGGTGGCGAACTGATCGGTGAGCGTGGGCTGCGCATCACGCGCATTGGGCCGCTGGAAGGTGCAACGCCTTCCACCATCTCCTTCTTCTCCAACCCGAAGTACCAAAATCAGTTGCTTGCCTCTGAGGCGGGCTGCGTCATCGTTGCCCCTGCCATGCGCGACGTGGCGAGCGGACGCGGCGCGGCGCTGGTCGTGCCTGACCCTTACCTGGCATTTGCACGGCTGACGCAGTGGTGGGCTGCTCAAGTCCGTCCGGCCGTGAAGCCTGGGATTCATCCCAGTGCCGTGATCGATCCCTCTGCCAGGGTGGCGGTCTCTGCCAGCATTGGACCGCTGGTGGTCGTGGATGCCGGGGCTGTCATCGGTGAGAACGTGGTGATTGGTTCGCACGGTGTCGTCGGCCGCGACGCTGTGATCGGTGAAGGAACGCGTTTCTATCCTCGGGTGACATTGAATGACGGGTGCCAGATCGGCGTGCGCGGCATCTTGCACAGTGGCGTCGTGATCGGTGCAGATGGGTTTGGCTTCGCCCCGAGCGCTGAAGGCGCGGTGAAGATCGAGCAGCTCGGAAGCGTGCGCATTGGCGATGATGTCGAGATCGGCGCCAATACCTGCGTTGATCGCGGCGCAATGGACGACACCGTCATTGGCAATGGGGTGAAGATCGACAACCTCGTTCAGATCGGACACAACGTGCGCATCGGCGACCACACCGCGCTGGCGGGTTGTGTGGGCGTAGCCGGAAGCGCCGTGATCGGCAGCCGGTGTTTCTTCGGCGGGGGGGCCATCGTGCTGGGCCACCTGACGCTGGCCGACGGCGTCAACATCTCGGCTGCCAGCGTGGTCACACGCTCGATCTTGAAGCCTGGGCACTACAGTGGCGTGTTCCCCATCGATGACAATGCGTCCTGGGAGAAAAACGCAGCCACCCTGCGCAACCTCCATGCCTTGCGCGAGCGTTTGCGAGCCCTTGAAAAGAAATCAAACTGACGATGATGGACATCCACAAAATTCTCGCAACGCTGCCGCATCGGTATCCGATCCTGCTGGTGGACCGTGTGGTGTCGCTGGAGAAGAACAAGCAGATCGTCGCGCTGAAAAACGTCAGCATCAACGAGCCTTATTTCAATGGACACTTTCCGCACCGCCCGGTCATGCCGGGGGTGCTGATGCTGGAGGCGCTGGCGCAGGCGGCCGCCATTCTGGCGATTGAAACGCTGGGGATCACGCTGGACGACAAAACGGTTTTCTACTTCGCCGGTATCGATGGAGCCCGGTTCAAGCGTCCTGTCGAGCCGGGCGATCAGTTGCGCCTCGAAGTGGGACTTGAACGCATGAAGGCGGGTGTCTGCAAGTTCAAGGGGCGCGCGCTGGTGGGCGATGAGGTGGCCGTGGAGGCTGATCTCACCTGCACGATGCGGCGCATTGCCTGAAGCGCAGGACCTGGATCGCCATGGCCAGCATCCATGCCACCGCCATCGTCGACAGCGGTGCCGAACTCGCTGATTCCGTGATCGTGGGCCCGTATGCCGTCGTGGGCCCGCATGTGCGGGTGGGCGAGGGCACCACCATTGGTGCGCATTGCGTGATCGAAGGGCGAACGACGATCGGGCGCAACAACCGCATCTACCAGTTCGCCTCCATCGGCGCGGCGCCGCAGGACAAGAAGTACGCGGGCGAGCCCACCGAATTGCACATCGGGGACGGCAACACCATCCGCGAGTTCTGCACCTTCAACCTCGGCACGGCCCAGGACGCCGGTGTGACGCGCATGGGCTGCGACAACTGGGTGATGGCGTATGTGCACGTGGCACACGATGTCCAGATCGGCGATCACACGATCCTGGCCAACAATGCGACCTTGGCCGGCCATGTGCACGTGGGCGATTGGGTGATCATCGGCGGACTCACGGGCGTGCACCAGTTCACCAAGGTCGGTGCGCACGCCATGGCCGGCTTTGCCAGCCATGTTTCGCAAGATGTGCCGCCCTTCATGATGGTCGACGGCAATCCGTTGTCGGTGCGCGGCTTCAACAGCGAGGGTTTGCGGCGTCGCGGTTTCTCGGCAGAGCGCATTGCGGCGGTGAAGCAGATGCACAAGAGCTTGTACCGCAGTGGCAAGACACTGCAGGACGCGATCGCGGACATTGCTGCCCTGGCCGTCTCTGTGCCTCAGGCGGCAGCCGATGTGGCGCTGATGACCGACTTTCTCGCACGCGCCGCGCGCGGCATTGCCCGCTGACCGCGGTGAAGCCTCGCCTCGGTCTGGTGGCAGGCGAAGCCTCTGGCGATTTGCTGGCGGGGTTGCTGATGGGCGGCCTGAAGGCACGCTGGCCGGATGTCGAGACCTTCGGCATCGGGGGGCCTCGCATGGCGGCGCAGGGCTTTGAAGCCTGGTGGCCGCACGAAAAATTGGCGGTTCGAGGGTATGTCGAAGTGCTTCGGCACTACCGCGAGCTGGTGGGTATTCGTCGCGCCCTGGGCGGTCGCTTGCTTGCTGCCAAGCCCGACGCCTTCATTGGCGTCGACGCCCCCGACTTCAACCTCGGCCTCGAAGCCCGATTGAAGGCTTCCGGCATCAAGACAATTCATTTCATCAGCCCTTCGATCTGGGCGTGGCGCGGCAAGCGGATCGAGAACATCCGCCGTGCGGCAGACCATGTGCTGTGCATTTTCCCGTTTGAACCGGAGATCTACGCGAGTGAAGGCATCTCCGCCAGCTATGTGGGTCATCCGCTGGCAGATGCGATTCCGTTGGCGTTGCCGCACGCCGAATCCAGGCTGGCCCTCGGCCTTGATGCCGAAGAGACCGTGATTGCCCTGCTGCCGGGCAGCCGCCGCTCCGAGATCGAGTACGTGGCGCCGAGGCTGCTGGGCGCCGCGGCCGTGATGAAGCGAGAGCGTCCGAGCTTGCGGTTCCTCCTGCCCGTGGTGCCGGGGTTGCGGGCGATGATCGAGCCGCTCGTGGCAGCCCATGCGCCCGACGCAGGTGTGCTGCTGCTGGACGGGCGCTCGCATGAAGCCCTGGCCGCTTGCGACGTGAGCCTGGTCGCCAGTGGCACCGCCACGCTCGAGGCCGCGCTGTTCAAGCGTCCGATGGTGATTGCCTACGCCATGAACTGGCTCAGCTGGCAGATGATGAAGCGGATGGCCTACCAGCCCTGGGTCGGCTTGCCCAATATCCTGTTGCGAGAGTTCGCGGTGCCCGAATTGCTTCAGAATGACGCCACGCCGGAAAAGCTCGCCCGAGCTGCGTTTCAATGGCTCGACAATCCTCAGGCATGCGCGGCATTGAGCGCGCGCTTCGAAGCCTTGCACCACCAACTGCGCCGAAATACCGCCCAAGCGGCCACCGATGCGATCGAGCAAGTTGTCAACACCTGAGCAGCTGGGCCTGCGCTTCGACGTCATCGGCCTGATCGCCGGTGTGGACGAAGCCGGGCGCGGCCCGCTCGCCGGCCCGGTGGTGGCGGCCGCGGTGATCCTGGATGATTTGCAGCCGATCAAGGGCTTGCAGGATTCGAAGAAGCTTTCGCCGTCGCGGCGTGAATCCTTGTTCGATGAAATCCGTGCCAAGGCGTTGTGCTGCGCCATTGCCGAGGCGTCGGTCGAGGAGATCGACGCCTTGAACATTCTGCAAGCCACGATGCTGGCCATGCGCCGTGCGGTGGAAGGCTTGCGCCTGAAGCCCGGCAAGGTGCTAGTGGATGGCAATCGCCTGCCGGTTTTGAAGGTGGCTGCGGAAGCGATCGTGCAGGGCGATGCCACGGTGGGATCGATTTCCGCGGCATCGATTCTGGCCAAGGTGTACCGCGACCGCTTGTGCCGGCAATTGCACGAGGAGCACCCGCACTACGGGTTTGCGGGGCACAAGGGCTATCCCACGCCGGAGCACCTGGCCGCGTTGCGCAAGCACGGTGCCTGCGCCCATCATCGGCGCTCGTTCGCACCGGTGCGCGACGTACTGGGGAGCCTCTGATTGGGCGCCAGCAAGGTGGTCACGTCGCGTGACAACCCGCTGCTCGTGCGTTTGCGCAAGCTGGTGGCCGATGCCGGCGCCTACCGCAAGCAGGGAAACGTCTGGATCGAGGGTGACCACCTGTGCGAGGCCTACCTGCACCACGGCGGCGCCGTCATGCAATCGGTCATCACCGACGAGGCCTGGGAGCGCCCGGCGCTGCGCGAACTGGCGGAGCGCGCCGATGCGGTCGCACGGGTGCCATCGGCCTTGATGAAAAGCCTCACGGCGCTGGAAACGCCGTCGTCTCTGGCTTTCCTGGTGCCCTGGCAGCCGGCTGGAGCGCTTCGTCCGGCAGCGGCGAGTGTGGTGCTTGATCGCTTGCAGGACCCGGGGAATGTGGGCGCGATCATCCGCAGCGCTGCGGCATTTGGTTTCACCCAGGTGATTGCGCTGAAGGGCACGGCCGCGCTGTGGTCGCCGAAGGTCTTGCGTGCCGGCATGGGCGCGCATTTTGCGTTGCACCTGATGGAAGGGGTGGACGAGACGGCACTTGACGCATTGGCGTCGCCGCTGCTGGTGACCAGCTCGCATGCCGACGCGGCCATCGATGCGGTGAAGCTGCCATGGCCTTGCAACTGGGTGCTCGGCCATGAGGGGCAGGGCATCTCGCATTCGTTGATGCAGCGGTGCGTGCTGGCCCTGCGCATTCCCCAGCCTGGAGGGGAAGAGTCACTCAACGCCGCCGTTGCCGCGGCGGTGTGCATGTATGAATCCTCGCGGCAGCGCCGCCAGAATCGTTGAACGGATCTCAGTACATCAGGCGGTCGGGGCGGATGTCGCGCAAGATCGTCGTCGCGATTTCCTCGATCGATTTGTGCGTGGACGACAGCCATGAGATGCCTTCGCGGCGCATCATTGCTTCTGCCGCTGAAACCTCGTGCCGGCAGTTTTCCAGGCTGGAGTACTTGCTGTTGGGCCGCCGCTCGTTGCGAATCTCCGCCAGGCGCTCGGGGGCAATCGTCAGCCCGAAGCATTTGCGCTTGTGGGGTGCCAGGCTGCGCGGGATCTCCTCCCGCTCGAAGTCTTCGGGAATCAGTGGGTAGTTGGCGGCCTTGATGCCGTGTTGCATCGCCAAGTAGAGCGAGGTGGGCGTCTTGCCGCTGCGGCTCACGCCGACGAGGATCACATCCGCTTGCTCCAGGTTCTTGGCTGACTGCCCGTCATCGTGAGCCAGCGAGAAATTGATCGCCTCGATCCGATCGGTGTACTCCTGACTTTTGGAGACGTCGATGAAGCGTCCGATCCGATGATTGGAGGTGATTCCGAACTCGGCCTCCAGGGGCTCGATGAAGGTATTGAACATGTCGAGTACCAGGCCCTTGCTGGTTTTCAGGAGTGCAAGCATCTCCCGGTCCACCAGCGTGAGGAAGACCACCGGCCGCAGGCCTTCCGCGGTGGCCGAATGGTTGATTTCCTGGACCACCTGATGGGCTTTGTCGAGGGTGTCGATGAACGGCCGGCGCACGTGGCGCGGCTTGCCGGGAAATTGCGCCAGGATCGAGTTCCCGAAGGTTTCGGCCGTGATGCCGGTACCGTCAGAGACAAAGTACACAGTTCGGTTCTGCATGGGGGTGGTGGAAGGCGGGGTGAACGAGATGCAAAGGCGGATCATAGGCATTCGCCCGTAGAATCGCGCAGACTTCTTCCCAGTCAGACCCATGATGCCGCCCACGCACCTAAAAGAACTCATCACGCGGTGGGCCGCACACAGCACGCTTGAGCCCTTCGCTGGCTCGCGAATCCACTGGGAACCCCGGTTTTCTTACCTTTACGGAGTTTTCCCATGTCCACCTCCAACCTGGCGGCCGCCCTGGTCGTACCGTTTGAAAACCTGAGGATGTCCGATGTCGAGTCGGTCG
>CAZBOF010000066.1:0-22593 GCA_964493285.1 uncultured Rhizobacter sp.
CGCGCCCAGGCTGCCATCGTCGTTGACCAGGAACTTCGGCACCACGAACAGCGAGATGCCTTTCGAGCCGGCAGGCGCGTCAGGCAGCCGCGCCAGCACCAGGTGGATGATGTTCTCGGCCATGTCGTGCTCGCCGGCCGAGATGAAAATCTTGGCGCCGCTGAGCTTGTAGGTGCCGTCGCCGACTGGTTCGGCTTTGGTGCGCAACAGGCCCAGGTCAGTGCCGCAGTGAGGCTCGGTCAGGCACATCGTGCCTGTCCATTGGCCGCCGGTGAGTTTGGGCAGGTAAGTTTGCTTCTGCGCATCGGTGCCATGCGCGTGCAAGGCTTCATAGGCGCCATGGGACAGTCCGGGATACATGGTCCACGCCTGGTTGGCCGAGTTCATCATCTCGAAGAAGCACTGGTTCACCACGTGGGGCAGTCCTTGGCCGCCGTACGCCGGGTCGCAGCTGAGCGCCGGCCAGCCCCCTTCCACATACTGCGCATAAGCTTCCTTGAAGCCCTTGGGCGTGGTCACGGCATGCGTGGCCTTGTCGTGCGTGCAGCCTTCTTCGTCGCCGCTCTGGTTCAGCGGGAACACCACCTGCGACGCGAACTTGCCGCCTTCTTCGAGCACGGCATTGATGATGTCGGCATCGGTCTGCGCATGCGGCGGCAACACCTTCAGTTCGTCGGCCACATTCAGCAGCTCATGCAACACGAACTGCATGTCGCGCAATGGTGGGTTGTACTGGGCCATGTGGGCTCCTTGATAGGTCAGAGAAAGAAACTAGGAAGTGCGACGGGAAGGCGCAACGGGCTCCGCCCGGGCCACCCCCGTGGCATAGAACGACACCACGCGCTCGAAACCGGTGCGGGCGCGGTCCAGGGCGCCCGGCAGGCGCAGGAAGCGCGCGTCGTGGTGCAGGGCCAGAATGTGCCCATGCAACTCGAACAGCATCTGCTCCGCGTCGGTGTCGGCCCGCAGGTGGCCTTCTTTGATCGACATGCGGATCGCGCGCGCCAGGGCGAGATGCCACGCACGCACCATGCTCACCAGCGCGTCGCGCACAGGACCGGGACGGTCGTCGAACTCCACGGCACCGCTGATGTAGATGCAGCCCGAATCGAGTTCGACCGACACCCGCCGGATCCAGCGCTCGAACAATGCGCGAAGCCGCGGCAGCCCCCTTGCCTCTCGCAACGCGGGGAAAAACACTTCTTCTTCGAACTTCGCGTGATATTCGCGAATCACCGAAATCTGCAACTCCTCGCGCGAGCCAAAATGCGCGAACACGCCGGACTTGCTCATGTGCATCGCGTCGGCCAAGGCGCCGATCGACAACCCCTCCAGGCCCATGTGCGAGGCCAGGCCCAAGGCAACCTCGAGAATGGCGGCACGGGTTTGCTGCCCCTTCTGCAACTGTTTCGGGTTCTCGCGCATCGGCTTGTGAGTGACGGGCATGTGCAGCCTCCCGCATGACGAAATAGAACGAACGGTCGTTCTATTCTCGCCGACTTTTGCACCTTGTGCACGCCGAATCGCCGCGAAGAGAGGGTATTTCTAGGCCCAAGCCTCTAAGGACTGCCCACACTCTATGGCGCACCCGCGTGACTCAGGAAACGGGCGCCATCGAGGCGCAAAGCGCAGCGGGCGCACTGGTGGCTACCGCGAGCATTTGCAATGCTGAAGGCACCCATCCTGAAATCACCCACAGGGCCGGACCATGGCGAGGCACGGGCGCTGTGCCGAACCCATCACCTGGCGAGACGCCGTACGATCGCCGAATGAAGATCACAGTGGTGGGTTTGGGTGCAATCGGTGGATTGCTGGCAGCACGCCTGGCACTCGCAGGGCATCCAGTCAGCGCACTCGCACGTGGCGCCACGTTGAACGCGGTGCGGGAGCAAGGGCTGGTCCTGCAATCGGGCGGTCGCACCGAACGGATCGCCATCGAGGCCAGCGACGATCCGCGCACGCTCGGCCCGCAAGACCTGATCGTCATCGCGCTGAAAGCCCAGGCCCTGCCGGGCATCGCGCCAGACCTTCCCGCCTTGATGCACGCCGACACCTGCGTCATGCCGGCGATGAACGGCGTGCCGTGGTGGTTTCTTCGCACGCCCGAACTGGGCCAGCGCCTGACACCCGATGAGCAACACCTGGACAGCGTCGACCCAGGCCACGGCATCGAAGCCGCCCTCCCCTTGCCGCAGGTGCTCGCCTGCGTCGTGCACCTCACCTGCGCCCAGCGCGCGCCGGGCGTCATTGCGCATGCGCAAGGCAACCGGCTGATCATCGGTGAACCGCTGGGTGGTCTCGGCCAGCGAGCCGGGCGGATCGCGGAGGTGTTCAACCAAGCCGGTTTCGCCGCCGAACCGAGCGCCAACATCCGAGGCGACATTTGGTACAAGCTGTGGGGCAACATGACCGCCAACCCGGTCTCCGCCCTCACCGGTGCAACGGCCGATGCGATCCTCGACGACCCGCTGGTGCGCGGGTTTCTCCTGCGCACCATGGCGGAAGCGGCTGCCATCGGCGACCAGATCGGCTGCCCCATCCATCAATCCGGTGAAGACCGTCTGAACCTGACACGACAGCTCGGCGCATTCAAGACCTCCATGCTGCAGGATGCCGAGGCGGGCCGCTCGCTGGAACTCGATGCGCTCGTCAGCGCGGTGCGCGAGATCGGCCTCAAGCTGGGCATCGCCACGCCGAACATCGACGCCGTGCTCGGCCTCACGCGCCTGATGGCTCGCACACGCGGCTTGTACCCCGCCGTATGACGCTTGTCATACCCGGATGACGCGCCCGTGACGGCCGCCGCCTGAAGGTACAAGCCACCCAGCTTGAGCGGCAACCGCCGGATGCATTACGCTCTGCACCTGGAGAGCACCGTGGACGTTTTGCAACTTGACGTGTCAGGCCGGCCCCAATCGTGGATTTCGGCCAAAGAAGCAGCCATCCTCTACGCCAGCGACAGCGTCGCCTGGACACTGGGTGACATCATCCATGTGCTGCGCGGAGGCACCCAACGCCGCAGCGGCCTTCAATCGCGGATCGACGTGCACCCGATCATCGCGGTGCGCGGGGCCGTACCAAGCCGCGCCTGGCGCCAAACGCCCGCGCTGTCCAACCCCAAACTGTTCGCGCGCGACCGCATGGTGTGCGCGTATTGCGGTGGCCACTTCCACGTGGACGAACTCACCCGCGAACACATCATTCCCACCTCGCGCGGCGGCCACGACAGCTGGATGAACTGCATCACAGCCTGCCGCCCCTGCAACGGCCACAAAGGCAACCGCCTCCCCGAAGAGGCCCACATCACGCTGATGTACCTGCCGTACACACCCAGCCTGCACGAGGACATGATCCTGCGAGGGCGCCGCATCCTGGCCGACCAGATGGAGTTCCTGCTGGCCAGCGTGCCGCAGCACAGCAGGCTCCGCAGCTGAAGACCGTCAAGCGAGCAGCCGGGTCAGCAAGCCTGCCGTCGAAGCGTCAAGCCCCTGAACGTCGCCCGATGACAGGCGCGGCAGCAGATCGCCGCACAGGGCCTTGCCCAGCTCCACGCCCCACTGGTCGAAACTGTTGATGCCCCACAACGCGCCGCTGGTGAACACGCGATGCTCATACAGCGCGATCAAGGCCCCCAGGCTGCGCGGCGTGAGCCGATCCAGCATCAGCGTGGTGCTGGGCCGGTTGCCGGGAAACGTCCGATGGTGCGCCAGCGTGATGGCGTCGAGCGCGGCAGAAGCCGTGGGCACCTGCTCGCGCAATGCCTGCTCGGCGGTCTTGCCCAGCATCAGGGCCTGGCTCTGTGCCAGGCCGTTCGCGAGCAGCTTGTGATGCATCTGCGGCAGGCCGTGCGCCGCGTGCTTGACGAGGATGAACTCCACGGGAATCACGTCGGTGCCTTGGTGCAGCATCTGGAAGTACGCGTGCTGGCCATTGGTGCCGGGCTCGCCCCACACCACCGGGCTGGTGCGAAACGGCACCGGTTCGCCATCGCGATCCACCCGCTTCCCATTGCTTTCCATCTCCAATTGCTGGAGGTACGCGGGCAGGCGCGCCAGACCTTGGTGATATGGCGCCACGCACCGGCTGGTGAAGCCGTGGAAGTTGCGGTACCAGACATCCAGCAGCCCCAGCAGCATGGGCAGGTTGGCCTGCACGGGGGCATCGGCAAAGTGTTCGTCCATGGCGCACGCACCCGCCAGCAACGTACGGAAGTTCTCCGCACCGATGGCCAATGCAATCGGCAAACCGATCGCCGACCACAGCGAGTAGCGTCCGCCCACCCAGTCCCAGAACCCGAAGGTCGTGGTGATGCCGAACCCCGCCGCAGCCTGCACATTGCTGGTGGCAGCCACGAAGTGGCGGGCGATGTCCTGCCCACCCTGCGCAAGAAACCAGGCGCGCGCCACTTGCGCGTTGGCCATGGTTTCCTGTGTGGTGAAGGTCTTGCTGGCGATGACGAACAGCGTCTCGGCGGACCGCAGGCGCTGGAGCACCGGCCCGATGTCATGGCCATCGACGTTCGAAACGAAATGGAAGGTGAGCGCTTCGTGGGCGAAGGGCGCCAGCGCCGGGACGACCATCTGCGGGCCCAGGTCACTGCCTCCGATGCCGATGTGGACCACGTGCCGGATGCCGCTGCGAGCCACGTCGCGCACGCCTTCGGCGTAGGCCAGCATGCGGTCGAGCACCGCATGCACTTCGCCCGCATGGGCCCCCTGCCCACGCGGCAGACGCAAAGCCGTGTGCTGTACCGCTCGGCCCTCCGTCAGGTTGATCGGATCGCCGCGCAGCATCGCATCGCGCTGTGCTTCGAGCCCGCACTCCTGGGCCAGCGCCACCAGCAGGCGTGTCAGCGTGAGGTCGATCAGATTCTTGGAGAGATCGGCAAACACCTCGGGGGCCTGCACGCTGTGCACCTCGAAGCGCCGCGCGTCGCCGGCGAATGCCTTGCGCAAGTCGAAGTGACGGCCTTGCCGCTCGAAGTAGCCGGACAACGCACTCCAAGCCGACGTGCGGTCGCAGCGCACTGCGGTCATTTCAGCCCTTCGATCAACTTGTCGAGCTTGGCCGCATCGACCGCAAAGGCGCGGATGCCCTCGGCAAGCTTCTCCGTGGCCATGGCATCTTCATTGAGCGCATAGCGAAAGCTCGCCTCGTTGTAGGTGATGGCATGGATCGGTGCATTGCGCGCCGTCACGGGGTCGAGGGCTCGCTCAAGCGGTGCATCGCTCCCCTGGAGCTGAGCGAGGAGTTCGGGGCTGATGGTCAGCAGATCACAGCCTGCCAGGGCGGTGATCTGGCCGACGTTGCGGAAGCTCGCCCCCATCACCTCGGTCTCGATGTCGAACTTCTTGTAGTAGGTGTAGATCGCGGCCACCGATCTCACACCCGGATCGTTTGCAGCCGCGTTGGCAGCTTCGTCCCATTGCGCACCCGCGGCCTTCTTGTGCCAGTCGTAGATCCGCCCGACGAACGGCGAGATGAGCTGAACGCCCGCATTGCCACACGCCACCGCCTGGCAGAACGCGAACAGCAGCGTGAGGTTGCAATGAATGCCTTCGCGCTCGAGGATGCGCGCGGCCTGGATGCCTTCCCACGTGGACGCGATCTTGATCAGCACCCGATCGCGGGCCACGCCGCGCGCCTCGTACAACGCCATGATGTGCCGGGCGCGCGCCACCATGGACGCCGCATCGAAACTGAGCCGCGCATCCACTTCGGTGGACACGCGCCCCGGCACCACGTCCAGGATCTCGCACCCGAAGCGCACCAGAACTTCATCCACCACCTCGTCTTGCTTGCGGCCTTTGTGGGCGGCCACGGTGTCCGCAAGCAAAGGAGCGTACTCGGGTTGCTGCACAGCCTTCAAGATCAGGGAAGGATTGGTCGTCGCATCGCGCGGGGCGAACTGCGCGAGCTGCTTGAAGTTGCCGGTGTCTGCAACCACCGTGGTGAACTGCTTGAGCTGATCGAGTTGATTCATGGGTCTATGGGGCAATCGCGAACGGCGAGAAGCCATTAGAACCGAGCCCTCGCAGGGATTCAACGCCTGCGGACCCGGTTTGACGGGGGCATGGAACTTCATGCATCATTCAAGTGTAATTAAATTACATCCTTCTTCACACGCATGTCATTCGACCTGGTTTTCTTCGGCGGCACCGGCGATCTGACATGGCGCAAGCTCATGCCTGCGCTGTTCCAGGCATTTCGGCATGGCAAGCTGCCACCCGGCGGCCGCGTGCTCTCGGTAGCCCGAGATGACATCAGCGACGATGCCTACCGGGCGTGGCTGCGAGAGCGGTTTCAGGAAGTCGAAGGCGCGAAACGCCCGAGCGACGAAGAGTACGCCGAGTTCGCGCGGTTGCTGCATTACCGCCGCCTCGATCTCTCACGGCCCGCCGACTACGGCACGCTGAAGACCTGGATCGAATCACGCCAGGCCGACACCGCAGTGCTGTACCTTGCGACCAGCCCTCATCTCTTCCCGCAAATCTGCGAGCAGCTTGGCATGGCCGGCTTGAACGGGCCCAACATTCGCGTGGTGCTCGAAAAGCCGCTGGGGCACGATCTGGCGAGTGCCCAGGAGATCAATCGCGTCGTGGCCTCAGTCTTCAGCGAAACGCAGGCCTTTCGCATCGATCACTACCTGGGCAAGCCATCGGTGCAGAACCTGATGGCATTGCGTTTCGGCAACGCGTTGTTCGAGCCCTTGTGGCGCCGTGACAGCATCGCCAACATCCAGATCACGCTGGCCGAGGGCATTGGCGTGGGCTCACGTGGTGACTTCTACAACCGCACCGGCGCCTTGCGCGACATGATCCAGAACCACGCGTTGCAGCTGCTCACGATGGTGGCGATGGAGCCCCCTTCCAGCTACGACGCCGATGCCATCCGTGACGAGAAACTCAAGGTGCTGCGCTCGCTGAAGCCGTTCACGCCGCATTCGGTCGCACGCGACGTGATTCGCGGCCAATACCGGGCAGGCACGGTGGCAGGCGAGCCCGTGCCCGGTTATTTGCAAGAACAGAAAGTCCCTCCCGACAGCCCACGCGAGACCTTTGTCGCGCTGCGCACCGAAGTACAAAACTGGCGCTGGGCGGGAGTGCCGTTCTATCTGCGGACCGGCAAGCGGCTTGCGGCCCGCGATGCGCAGATCGTGGTCAATTTCCGCCCCACGCCGCACAGCATTTTTCCTGGGCTGAATCCCGCGAACAAGCTGGTCATCAAGCTGCAACCGGAAGATGGTCTGGAGCTGCACCTGCTGGCCGCCAAGGGCACCGGCCAACAGGAATCGCTGTCACCGGTGTCGCTCGACCTGGACTTTGACAAGGCATTCGCCGAGAACCGCGTCGGCGCCTACGAACGTTTGCTGCTGGACGCCATCGCCGGCCGGCTCAACCTCTTCGTGCGCAGCGACGAGCAGGAGCAGGCGTGGCGCTGGGTCGAGCCGATCCTGCATGCGTGGGCCAGCGACGACGCCGGGCCGCGCCCCTATGCTGCCGGCACATGGGGCCCTGCCGCGGCCAGCGCGCTCGTGGCGCGCGACGGCTTCTCGTGGTCGGAGGAGCAGTGAGGCCTCCCGCGGGCCCCTGATCGGCGGAATCAACATGCTGGACCGCATCCAAGCCGCGATCCCCGCGCTGCCACCCGCCGAGCAGCGTGTGGCCAAGCTGGTACTGGCCGACCCGCGCAGCTTCGCCACGCAGCCGGTGAACACGCTGTCCGAACGCGCACGGGTCAGCAAACCCACGGTGGTTCGCTTCTGCCGCAGCATGGGCTATGACGGCCTCACCGATTTCAAGCGCAAGCTCGCCGGACAGGTGAACGAAGGCGTGCCATTCGTGCATCGCGCGGTCAATGAAGACGACAAGACGCAAGACATCGTCGTCAAGGTCACCGACAACGCCGTGAGTGCGTTGCTGAAGTACCGCAACTCGGCCTCCACGCTGGCCTTCGAGCGCGCTTCGGTGGCCATGGCCGCCGCGCAGCGCGCCGGACGGCGCATCGAGTTCTACGGCGTCGGCAACTCCGGCATCGTGGCCCACGATGCGCAGCACAAGTTTTTTCGCCTGGGGGTCAGCAGCCACGCCATCACCGACGGGCATGTGCAGGTGATGAGCGCCACGATGCTTCAACCCGGCGACTGCGCCGTCATCATCTCGAACTCCGGACGCACCCGCGACCTCCTCGGCGTAGCCGAGATCGCGCGCAAGAAAGGCGCAACCACCATCTTCATCACCCCCAGCGGCTCACCGCTGGCGCACATGGGGCTGAGCGGCGCAAATCAGATCCTGCTGCCGGTGGACCACCCCGAGGACCATGAGCGCTACAGCCCGATGGTGTCGCGGCTGCTGCATCTTCTGGTGATCGACATCCTGGCCACCAGCACGGCCCTGCGCCTGGGCAAGGAGCTGCGCCCGATGCTGCAGGACATCAAACGCAACTTGCGCACCCGGCGCGAGGCCACTCAGGACTGAGCCCGCACCTCGGCGGGCATCAGCAGCGCATCCACGCCGTACAAGCGCGCCAACTCGCGCAGCTTGTCAGGCGCCTGACGCACACCGAAGCCTTTGCCCCACGCCCCGGCCAGGCGCTGGCACTCCAGCAAAACCGCGAGCGCAGCCGAATCGAACTGACGCAGATCCGACGCGTCGACCACCACCTGCGCGGACGCGTTGCTCTTGATGCCCTGCTGCAGTGTTTGCGCGAGCATGCGCTGCACGTCGCGCGCCTCCTGGGTGGTGATGATGGCGGGAAGCACGAGCATCTCAGCTCCTCGGCGCCGCGGCCTTGTTGCGCTCGGCCAGCTTGGCGATCCAGCCATCGATGCCGGCCGCGTTGATCTCCTGCGCGAAAGTGTTGCGGTAGTTCTCGACCAGCCACACACCCATCACGTTCACGTCGTAGATCTTCCAACCGTCAGCAGCCTTCTCGAGCCGGTAGTCCAGCTGAACCGGGCTGCCCTTGCCTCGCACCTCGCTGCGCACGATGACCTCAGTGTCATTGGCAGCGGCACGCATCGGCTTGAGTTGCACGGTTTGATCCTTGACCTGGGCCAGCGCGCCGGAATACGTCCGCACGAGGAGGATCTTGAACTCTTCCTGGAGGCGCTTTTGTTGCTCGGGTGTGGCCTGGCGCCAGTAGCGCCCGGTGGCCGAGGCCGTCATGCGCTGGAAGTTGACGTGCGGCATGACCTTTTCCTCCACCAAGGCCATGACCTGGCGCACGTCTCCTGTCTGGATGGATTTGTCGGCCTTGGCAGCATCCAGCACTTCGTTGGACACCTCCTTGATCAGCGCATCAGGCGATTGCTGAGCGTGCGCCGCGCCAGCCATGGCAAACAGAAGAAACAGCGCGGAAAGCCAGGATGTCAGTTGTCGTCGAAGCATTTCTTTCCTTTCGAGCCCCGATGGGCGGTCACTGGGATGCCCCTTGGACAGTGTGTGGGCGTCCAAGTTCATTGGATCCGGCAGCGGCAGATAGCCGTTCTCCAGGCAAGGTTATGCAGCCAGCGGGGTACCGGCCGCACATGCACGTGTTCAGCGTGCGCCGCCATCGCCTGTCGGCGCCTCGGCCGGCGCAGGCGCTGCATCGTCCTCGTCCGCCGATTCATCCGCCTCGTCGGGCGGGTTTCCGTCATACACCAGACTTCTTCTGCGCTGCAGATACGCATCGCGCATGAAGATGTACTTGTCGAATGCAATGTCATTGAGCAGGTTGCCCGCGCCGAGCAAATTGGCGCGCTCGTTCACCACCTGCAGGCCGACCAGCGCATAGCGCCCTCCCTCGCTGCTCACCGCCAGCGCGGGCGATACCGCCCGATCGAGCGGCACCGCGAACGAGTCGCGCAGGGTCGATGGCCCCAGCAGCGGCCAGACCACGTATGGGCCCGGGGCCATGCCCCACCAACCGAGCGTCTGGCCGAAATCTTCGCCCTGGCGATCGGCGCCGAACTCGCTGGCCACATCCAGGAAGCCGCCCAGGCCGAACAAGGTGTTCGTCCCCACGCGGATCACGTCCTGCAGGCCATTGGCGAACTTGCCTTGCAAGAAGTTGTTGAAGGCCGACCAGACATCGGACACATTGCCGAAGAAGTTGCCGATGCCGCGCCGCACCGGCTCGGGCACCACTTTCGTATAGGCCGTGGACACCGGCACCAGCACCGCTTCGTCCACGGCGTCGTTGAACGCATAGACCTTGCGGTTCCAGTTCTCCCAGGGATCCACCCGCTGAGAACTCTCGGGGCGGGACGACGCGTCGGGCGGCGTCGTGGCGCAACCCGCCAGCTGCAGCGACACCACCGCAAACACAACGGCCCACCATCGCCTCGAAGTCACCTGCGACCTCCGTTTGACGCCTCACCGGACTCAGATGCCTTGCTGAAAAGGAACTGGCTGATCAAGTTTTCGAGCACCACGGCCGACTGGGTTTGCGTGATGGCGTCGCCCTCGGCAAGGTTCTTCTCCTCGGCCCCGGGCTCCAGGCCCAGGTACTGCTCGCCGAGCAGGCCCGACGTCAGGATCTTGGCGGAACTGTCCTTGGGAAAGACGAAGCGCTTCTCGAGCTGCAACACCACACGCGCCTGATAGGTCTGGTCGTCAAAGCCGATGGCCTCCACGCGGCCCACCACGACACCAGCGCTTTTGACCGCGGCGCGCGGCTTCAGGCCACCGATGTTGTCGAACTTGGCCGTGACTTGGTAGGTCTCTGCGAAGCTCAGCGTCAGCAGGTTGCCTGCCTTCAGCGCGAGAAAAAGAACAGCGGCTGCACCAAGCAGAACGAACAGCCCAATCCACACATCATGGCGAGAACTTTTCATTCGTCACCTCCCATCAAATCGAAAACATCATCGCGGTCAGAATGAAATCCAGCCCCAGCACAGCCAACGACGCCATCACCACCGTGCGCGTCGTGGCGGCCGATACGCCTTCCGGCGTCGGGCGGCACCCATAGCCTTGCTGCAAGGCAATGAAGACTACCGTGAAGCCGAACACGACGCTCTTGATGACACCGTTGCCCACATCGGCCCAGACATCGACGCCACCTTGCATCTGCGACCAGAAGCTGCCGGGGTCGATACCGATCATGGGCACCGCGACCAGCCAGCCGCCAAACACGCCGACCGCACTGAACACCGCCGCGAGCAGCGGCATCGCGATCACGCCTGCCCAGAAACGCGGGCCCAGCACGCGCCGGACCGGGTCCACGGCCATCATCTCCATGGCCGCCAATTGCTCGCCTGCCTTCATCAAACCGATCTCGGCCGTCAGCGAAGTTCCCGCCCGGCCTGCAAACAGCAACGCTGTCACGACCGGCCCCAGCTCCCGCACCAGCGACAAGGTCACCAGCAGGCCGACCGCCTCCGCCGAACCGTAGCGCTGCAAGGTGTAGTACCCCTGCAACGCAAGCACGAAGCCGACGAACAGGCCCGACACCGCAATGATCGACAACGACCGGTTCCCCAGGAAAAACAGCTGATCGGCCACGAGCCTGAAGCGGCCGAACGTGACGCCGAACAGCGCGATCATGCGCCCGAACAGCCGAGCACCCGCGCCAATGTCGGCCAGCTTGCCGCGCACCCACAAGCCCAAGTGAGCCGGGTTGAGCCAGTTCATGGAGCAGCCCTCAAGCCGAAATCCTCTTCCACCGGCGCAGCCGGGTAGTGGAACCGCACAGGGCCATCCGCCAGGCCGCCGAAGAACTGCTGCACCAGAGGGTCGTCGCTGGCACGCATTTCATCGGGCGTGCCTTGCGCCGCGACCTGGCCATTGGCGATGAACACCACATGCTCGGCAATCTGGAAGGTCTCGTTCACATCGTGCGAGACCACGATGCTGGTGACCCCGAGCGCGCTGTTCAATTCTTTGATGAGCGTGGCCGCCACGCTCATGGAAATGGGGTCGAGACCAGCGAACGGCTCGTCGTACATGATGAGTTCGGGGTCGAGCGCAATCGCACGCGCCAACGCCACCCGCCGCGCCATGCCACCCGACACCTGAGACGGTAGCAAGTCGCGCGCACCGCGCAGGCCCACGGCGTTGAGCTTCATCAGCACCAGGTCGCGAATCATCGATTCCGACAGGTTGGTGTGCTCTCGCAGGGGAAACGCAACGTTCTCGAACACCGACAGGTCGGTGAACAAGGCACCGAACTGGAACAGCATGCCCATGCGGCGGCGCATCGCGTACAAACCCTGCGCGTCGAGCGTGGCGAGATCGACGCCATCGAACAGCACCTCTCCGCTCATCGGCGCCAATTGGCGGCCGATGAGGCGCAGCACCGTGGTCTTGCCGCCGCCGGACGTGCCCATCAACGCCATCACCTTGCCGCGCGGCACGCTGAGAGTGACGTTCTCCAGGATCACGCGGTCGCCATACCCGCAGGTGACGTTGCGCAGTTCGATCAGGGAGGGATGAGGCGAAGGCGACATAGAGAAAGGTATTGGGCGTTCGGGCCCGGCAGCAGGCAGATGATAGGGGATGGAAGCGAGCGGGCTGGAAGTCCGACCTCGCACCCGCCAAGGCAAAACGGTGATAGATGGCAAGTTGCGGCGGACACGCGGCAACACAGCCCTTCGCCCCGACGGGACAATTCCGCCACGAGGAGATATCGGATGTCCACCCCCTGGAAGCATCGCCACCCCCCCCCCAGCCACGCCATCGGTTCGAGACGGACCGCGGGTTTCACGCTGATCGAACTGTTGGTCACGCTGACCGTGTTTGCGATCCTGGTTTCGCTGGCGACACCGTCCTTTTTCAACATGCTGGCGACTAACCGCATGACGACCCAGACCAATGAGTTCGTCGTCGCGTTGAACACGGCCAAGTCGGAAGCGGTTCGCCGCGGGCATTCCGTCACGCTTCTCTCATCTAACGATGCCACGCCCATCAACTTCCATCAGGGCTGGCAATTGTTCACGGATGCCGACGCCGATGGCGCTGCAGCCGATCCCGCCACCGAAGAAGACGGAACCATGCTCCGGGAGAGCGCGCCGTTGGCTGGAGGCGTTGCGGTCGTTCGCGTGACACGCACAGGCACGGCACCGTCATTCACCTATGCAGACGCAACCAGCCTCGCAGGCAACCAGTTGCTGACCTTCAATTCGCGAGGCGGCCTGCAAGCGGGCGCCGCCTTCTTCCGCATCTGCAACACCAGCGCGCCAGGCCTCGCCGGGCGCATCGTTCAAGTTTCCGTGGTCGGGCGCGTGTCACTCGACAGCACGACCGTTGACTGCTCGGAATGACCATGCACAACGCTCCCCGAATCGCCCCCTCGAGCGCCCAGCGGCGCCGCGCCGGTGGCTTCACGATGATCGAAGTCTTGGTGGCTTTCATCATCTTCTCGTTCGGCATGCTCGGCCTGGCCGGGCTGCAGACGCGCTTGCTGACCTACGGGCAAAGTTCGCTGCTGCGCTCGCAGGCAACGGCTCTCACCGATGACGTGATGGATCGCATGCGGGTGGATCGCCAGAACGCCATCGCCGGCAGTTGGGATACATCGCTCGACGATGCAGGCGACAGCATCACCACGGGCGCGAGCCCGTATCAGTTCGACCTTCGCGACTGGAAACTCGAAGTCGAGCGCCTGTTGCCCCAAGGTCAGGCCAGCATCGTGATGGACGCCGCCAACGAGAACACCATCACCGTGATCATTCGCTGGAACGACTCGCGCGGTACCGACACCACCAATGAAGAAGACGGATTCGAAGAATTCGTCACATCCACCCGCCTCTAGGAGAGACCATGAAGGTACACATGCCTCTCAAGCGCCGCCAGATGTCGGGCTTCTCGCTGGTGGAAATGATGGTCGCCATCACGGTGGGCTTGGTCTTGCTCACCGTGATGTCGGTGGTCTACATCAACAGCAAGAGTGCCGCCAAGCGCCAAGACGATCTGGGAACGATCCAGCAAGGTGTTCGCACGGCCTTCGAATACGTTGCATTCGATGCGCGATCGGTCGGCCACCTTGGTTGCTTCACCCGCCTGCCCAGCTTGAACGGAATCTCGGGCGCGGGCTTGGCCAACAACTTTGCGATCGGCATCGAAGGCTACGAATTCACCGGGACTGCGCCGACAAACACCTACGAGATGTCGAGCGACTTGGAGCAAGAGTCTTCGGTGGAGAGCACCTGGGCAAACAGCCCCGGTGCCACCTCGCCCACCATTCCACTCGCTGAGATTGCCGGAGGCGCCGGGCTCGGGCTCACGCCGGGAAGTGATGTGCTCATCCTTCGCGGTACTGCAACCGGCAAACCTGTGCGCTTGACCGCACCCATCGTGGGTGGGGCCGGCTCGATCTCCATCACCGACCAAAGCACCGGCAACTGCCCCAACGGAAGCGCCAATACCAGCGGCTTCTGTGCTGGCAGCTTCGGCGTCATCGCGAGTTGCAATGCCGCGCAGGTGTTCCAGGTGGCCACCTCAGGCGCCACCTTGACACTGCAGAACACATTGGTTGGTACCAGCAACTACGCGCAAGACGCCTCGGAAGTGTTTCCGTTGCACACCGTCGTCTATTACGTGAAGCCTTCCTCGAACGGAACCACCTCCTCGCTGTACCGTCGCGTGTTCGATGGCAGCCAGACCGATGTCGAATTGCAAGAGCACGAGCTGATCGAGGGCGTCGAAAGCATGCAGTTGCGGTTTGCGCTCGACACCGACGCTGAGCCCGACGGCTTGATGAACGGGGACTATGTCACCGCCGACGCGGTCACGAACTGGGCACAAGTCATTGCGGTGCGCGTCAGCCTTCTGGTTCGCTCAACCAACGCCGTTGACGCCAGCATGGCGCCAGCGTCCGCGCCCATGAATGGCATGTCCATGGTGTTTCCCACCACGGGCCCTCAATTCGATCGACGGGTGTTCACCACCACCGTCGCCTTGCGCAACCGCATCGCCTACGCCGCACCATGAAGAAGTTGCACAGCGCCCCCTCTCAGCGTCGCGAGCAAGAAGGCGCCGTTCTGATCGTCGCCTTGATCATGCTGTTGCTCGTGAGCGTCGTCAGCATTGCCTCCATTCGCACCGCCACCATGGACGAACGCATGGCAGGCAACGCACGTGACCGCGAGAAAGCGTTGCAAGCCGCAGAAGCGGCGGTTCGTACGTGCTTGCGCCAAGTGGTCTACGAAGTGCCTCCCACGTTCACCGGCACGGTGCTTTCCCCCGCGCTGACGGGCGCCGAGAACTGGGAAGTCCCGGAAAACTGGGCCGAAGGCGCCACCGGATCCATCGAGATCGAAATGCTCGATGACGGGCTTGCGAGCAACCCACGCTGCATGGTCGAACGGTTGGGCAGTGCGGACAACTACCGAATCACCGGCAGGGCCGTGGGCGGCTCTGAAACCTCCATCGTGATATTGCAAGCCACCTACTCTGCCGAGTAAGGCATTGCGCGGGTTCTTCGAAAGAGAGTGACTTCCATGACGACAACACAAAACGGTTCGCGCGCGAAGCGGTGGATTGCCTCCAGCATCGCCGCCACGTTCTTGCTGCAGTCCTTGACGCCCGCGTTCGCGCAGCAGGTGCCCTCACAGGTGCCCGGCATCTTCCTGCCGCCGCCGGCGTCGAACGTCATGTTCACGCTGGACGATTCCGGCTCGATGCAGGCAGATGTCATTCCCGATTTCTCGCTGGAAGGGGTTAGCTACGAGGGCCGGCCAACCGAAAACAACAACAACAGTCGGTACAACGGCATAAACGCGTACCCAAATATGTGGGGCAGTTCTTCAACCTACCTCACGCGAGCTTTTTACGGCTACGGCTCGGCCAACCAAAATGCGTTGTCCCGCTATATGCGCTCGTCAGCAGGCAACCCGCTCTACTATGACCCCAAGGTCACCTATTTGCCATGGCCTGACCCAAACAATGACACTGGCCGTTTGGCGCCAGCCAATCCCAGGGCCGTTCGCATCCATCCCACCATCCCGTACTCCACTTCGGGCAGTCGCTTGCTCGATCTCACAGCCCAACAAGAAAGCGGAAACCAGCGGTACTGGTATGCCACTTACTACGTATACACCGGCACCACGCCCCTGCCATTGGCCACGCCGCACACGTCACTGAACACCGCGAGCGCTTTCACGAAGTACGAGATCACGAACGACGCAAGCCAACGTTTTCCGCGAGCCTCTACGCGCACCGATTGCAGCGGCGCAGTCCTTCCCGCGACCACAGGCTGCACACAAGCCGAAGAGCTGCAGAACTTCGCCAACTGGCTGCAGTACTACCGCAGCCGCATGCTGATGGCCAAAGGTGGCGTGGCCGCAGCATTCGCAGCGCAAGGCACCAATCTGCGGGTAGGTTTTGCCGCCATCAATTATCAGGACGCCAATCCGAACAACGCAGTGGTGCGCCGGGTCGCGCCCTTCTCGGGAATCAGCCGCACAGCGTTTTACAACGCACTCTACGACCGACCTGTATCCACCTACACCCAATTGCGTCGAGCCCTGGACGATGTCGGTCGCTACTTCTCAGGCTCGATTCCTAGTCTCGGCAACCCTTGGTCTGAAGATGCCAACTCCGCTCCGACGCGCGCCGACTCATGCCGAAAATCCTTTCACATTCTCAGCACCGACGGCTTCTGGAACCAAGACCCCGGAGCAGCCACAGCGGCCGCTCGGCAAAACAACGACCAGTTCGCCGCATCGGAGCGAACACCCGATCGCCCGAATGAAGGCCCGGGCTCGGGCTACCCATACACCGACACCGGTGCGCCCGGCACGCTCGCTGCTCGCTTCACCATCAACCCATTCCGAGACAGTGCAACCAACACCTTGGCCGACGTTGCCGCCTATTACTGGAAGACTGATCTTCAAACGGGTTTGGCAAACCAAGTGGCGCCATCGTCTAGAGACCCGGCCTACTGGCAGCATTTGACGACCTATACCGTCGGCCTGGGGATCAGTGGATCGGGACAGGTACGCCCGGCTGCAGCCGCGCTGTCCGTTCGCAATGCAGCGAACGAATGGGTGGTGGCCTCCAATCTGCCCGCAACGTCGCCCTTCGTTGCGCACGCCGGCAAACCCTGGCTGTCCGACCCGGTGTTGCGCGACCTGCTGGTCGCTCACCGCACGCCGATGTCCTGGCCCGCCTCAATCACCGAGAACACCCCCGCGACCGGCGACGACCTCGTGCACGCCGCAATGAACGGGCGAGGCCGTTACTACTCGGCAAACGATCCGCAATCGCTGGCCAGCGGACTGGCGGCTGCCTTGGCCGAAGCGAGCAATCAGGACGCGAGCCTTGCCAACCTGAGCATCTCAGTGTCCAGTGAAGCGGCCGACGGCAATCAGCTCTTCCAGGCCGTCTACAACCCTGCAGGTTGGTACGGTCGGCTGTATGCCTTCCCGATGAACAGCGGTGGCTCGGTCGTCAACGAGTACGCAGCCGCCACATGGGAAGCGTCCCGCGTTTTGCCCTCGCCGGAGAACAGGAACATCTTCACCTGGAATCCCGCCGCCGCCACACCCCGCGGCTCCGTCTTCACGTGGGACGGGCTGAACGCAGCGCAACGCACGGCGCTGGGGCCGGCCGCCGGCGCGGGCAGCACCGAGGCGGAACGCCGCCGCATCGTCGACTACATACGCGGCGTCATAGCCGATGAGGTCCAAAGCGGCGGCCCCCTGCGTGATCGCGTTCGCGAGACCAACGGTGGCGCGCTGGGCGACATCGTGGGCGGTTCACCGCTGAAAGGCTCCGGCTTCGGAGGCGGATATCACCGCATGCGAACCAGCGCGCCGGGCCAGGACAGCTATGCGCAGTTCCGCCCCATCTCGCCCGAAGACTCGCCACTGCGCAACATGATCAGCTCCGTGTACTTCGGCGCCAACGATGGCATGCTGCACGCCGTGAACTCGGAGACCGGGGTCGAGCGCTTCGCATTCGTACCGAATGCGGTGTTCAGCGTGCCCCGCACGCAGTACGCCGGCACCAACCGCACCGTGAGCAAGCTCTATGAAATGAGCCGGCCCGACTACAGCCACCTGTTCACGGTCAACGGCCCCCCGCAGCTTTCAGATGCGTACATCAGCATCCCCGGCGAACGGGCAGCCTGGCGTGCACTGCTCATGGGCTCCACAGGTGCCGGCGCACGCAACGTCTTCGCGATGGACGTCACCAACCCGGTGGCCGGCAATGGCGCCGACCAGTTCAATGCCAACAAGATCCTGTGGGAGTTCTCCGAATCCGAAGATGCGGACATGGGGCACGTCGCCAGCTACCCGCACGTGGCGAAGATGCAGGACGGCACCTGGGTGGCCATGTTCGGCAACGGGTTCGACAGCGCGAGCGGGCGGGCCGTGCTGTACCTGCTGGACCTGGAAACCGGAGCGGTCGTCTGGAAGCAGGCCGTCAGCACCGTGGCCGGCAACGGCCTCAGCCAGCCCAACTTCCTGCTCAACCGCTATCGCGAAGTCACCGCCATCTATGCCGGCGACCTGCGCGGCAACATGTGGAAGTTCGACGTGAACTCGCCCAACCGCGCCGACTGGCAGGTTGCGTTCAGCGGTGCACCGTTGTTCACCACGCGGGCCAGCCAACCCATCACCGTGATGCCGGACATCGAAGAGTTCCCGGCCGGCTCCGGCAATGCAATGGTCCTGTTCGGCACCGGCAAGCAGTTCGACGAGCAGGACATGAGCCCGAGTCCGGCCGTGAACGTGAACCTCTCACAGCAATCCATCTACGGCATCTGGGACAATGGCCCGACGCGCGTCACCAACGTCAGCCAGTTGATGCAGCGTGCGTTCACCGACGCGCGCCCGGGATACGAGCGCACGACCACGGACGACCCCGACATCGACTGGGCGACCCGCCGCGGCTGGGAACTGCCGCTGCCTCGCACCGGCGAGCGCGTGAACGTGAACCCCTTCGTCATGGGCCGTGGCCTGCCGGCGCTGTTCGTCGCCAACACGCCATCCAACGTCGCTTGCGAATCGGGCGGCCAAGCACGCATCCTGATGCTGGACCCGATCACCGGGCTGGCGCCGCGCGTGTCGCCGTTCGACACGAACGACGACGGCCGCATCGACAGCTCCGACGGCCGCTTCAATGTGCTGACCGTGCTCGCGGGCGTTGTCTCGCAACCGAAGCTCCTGCGTGGCGCGGCCAACTCGTCGTTCGGACAAGAGGCTCCTGGCACGCGAGGCCGCACCGGCACGCTCGATGGTGGCGTGGAATTCGGCGGATCGAGCAATTCGCCCTGCACCGATGGCGCCACCGGCCGAATCCTGGCGGGCATCTCGAACGTCGACATCGTCAACCAGCGCGTTCGCCTCGCCGAATGCACCGGCCGCGTTTCGTGGCGTCAGCTCCAATGAAATCCATCATGAAACCTTGCATGCCACACGTCGACCGCGCCTGTTTCCGCCGCCCGGATGCTTCGGGCTTCACCCTGATCGAAGTGATGATCGTCGTCGCAATCATTGCGATCCTCGCCGCGATCGCGTACCCGGCCTATACCGAACAGGTCGCGAAAGGCCGCCGCGCGGACGCGAAAGCCGCGCTCCTCGAAACCGCGCAGTGGATGGAACGCCGCTACACGATGAGCAACACCTACGAGGATGCAACGCTGCCCCCGCTGCGTGGATCGACATCCAGTTTCTACGCCATCAGCGTGGCCGGCGGCGCCTCCGCGCCGACCACTTCCACCTACTGGCTGGAGATGGCGCCGACCGGCGCCATGGCGAACGACCGGTGCGGCACCTTCTATGTCAACCAGGCCGGCGCCAAAGGAACGACGGGCAGCAGCGCCAGCGATTGCTGGGACCGCTGACGCCGCAGGCGGCGCGAAAATCCCCCGCCCCCGGCTGACACGGCACCTCCCCAGGTGCCGCAACCCTGGCCCGGCCCTCAGCGTGGCAGGTCGCTCACGCCCATCAGGAACTCATCCACCGCCCGCGCCGCTTGGCGACCTTCGCGGATGGCCCAAACCACCAGGGACTGGCCGCGGCGGATGTCACCGGCCGCGAACACCTTGGGTTGGTTCGTCGCGTAGCCACCGATGAACTCGGTGCTGGCGCGGGCGTTACCGCGGGCATCCTTGTCGACGCCAAACGCGTCGATCACCGTGGCCACCGGGTTCACGAAGCCCATGGCCAGCAGCACGAGATCCGCCGGCAGGACCTGCTCGGACCCCGGCACCTCGGTCATCTTGCCGCCTTGCCAATCCAGGCGCACGGTCTTGACCGCAGCCACGCGCCGCTTGTTCTTGCCCTCACCCGGGATGAATTCCTTCGTCGCGATCGCGAACTCGCGTTCACAACCCTCTTCGTGGCTGGAACTGGTGCGCAGCTTGATGGGCCAGTAGGGCCACACCAGCGGCTTGTTCTCTTGCTCAGGCGGCATGGCCATGAGTTCGAACTGGGTGACGCTCTTCGCGCCATGGCGGTTGCTGGTGCCGACGCAGTCGCTGCCGGTGTCGCCGCCGCCGATCACGACCACATCCTTGCCATCCGCGCGAAGCTGGTTCTTCACCTTGTCGCCGGCATTGACCTTGTTCTGCTGCGGCAGGAATTCCATCGCAAAGTGCACGCCCTCCAGGTCGCGCCCAGGCACCGGCAGATCGCGCGATTGTTCCGCGCCGCCTGCCAACACGATGGCGTCGAACTCGCTTTGCAACTGCTCGGCCGAGATGGTTTCCTTGGCCCAGTTGGTGACCTTGGTGTCCTCGGGCAGCGAGCCCACCAGCACCCCGGTGCGGAAGGTCACGCCTTCGGCTTGCATCTGCGCCACGCGGCGATCGATGTGCGACTTCTCCATCTTGAAGTCGGGAATGCCATAACGCAGCAAGCCGCCCACGCGATCATTCTTCTCAAACACGGTGACATCGTGGCCGGCGCGCGCAAGCTGCTGAGCCGCCGCCAACCCAGCCGGCCCGGAGCCAACCACGGCCACTTTCTTGCCGGTTTTCTTCAGAGGCAGACGCGGCGTCACCCAGCCTTCGGCCCAGGCACGGTCGATGATGGCGTGTTCGATGCTCTTGATGCCGACCGGATCGTCATTGACGTTCAAGGTGCAAGCGGCTTCGCACGGCGCCGGGCAGATGCGGCCCGTGAACTCCGGAAAGTTGTTGGTGGAGTCGAGCGTGTCCCAAGCGTCTTTCCAGTCGCCCTGGTACACGAGGTCGTTGAAATCCGGAATGATGTTGTTGACCGGGCAGCCGTTGTTGCAGAACGGGGTGCCGCAATCCATGCAGCGCGCGCTCTGGATCTTGGCCTCGTCTTCCTTCAGGCCGATGACGAATTCTTTGTAGTTCTTCAGGCGCACGGGGACCGGCTCATAGCCTTCCTCCACACGCTCGTATTCCATGAAGCCAGTGACTTTTCCCATGATGATTTCTACTTTCTCGCCTGCGTTGTTCAGACCTGCGCCGGGCGGGCCTGCCCGGATGCCTTGTCGGCACTCTTGGCCTTGGCGATGGTCTGGTCGGCCTGCGCGGCCGCATTCAACTCGCTCAATGCGCGCTTGTATTCGTTCGGGAACACCTTCACGAACTTGCCGCGGGTTTCGGACCACCGGTCGAGCAACTCGCGCGCGCGCAGGCTGCCCGTCCAGCGATGGTGGTCATCCAGCAGCTTCTTGAGCAAGGTCTCATCGGTCTGCCGCGCGTGCCAGGAAGCCGCATCGCCGCTGGCGGCCTGCTCGGCCGATGGCAGCACCTTGTCGAGCGACACCATCGCGGTGTTGCAGCGGCTGGCGAACTGCCCATCTTCGTCGTAGACATACGCCACGCCACCGCTCATGCCCGCCGCAAAGTTGCGCCCGGTCTTGCCCAACACCACCACCGTGCCACCCGTCATGTACTCGCAGCCGTGGTCGCCCGTGCCTTCGACCACCGCAGTCGCACCAGAGAGCCGCACCGCAAACCGCTCGCCCGCCACGCCGCGGAAGAACGCCTCGCCCTTGGTCGCGCCATAGAGCACCGTGTTGCCGACGATGATGTTGCGCGACGCATCGCCGCGGAAATCGATGCTCGGACGCACCACCACGCGCCCGCCCGACAAACCCTTGCCGGTGTAGTCGTTGGCATCGCCGATCAGGTACAGCGTGATGCCAGACGCGAGGAAGGCGCCGAAGCTTTGGCCGCCGGTGCCATCCATCTGCACAAAGATGGTTTCGTCCGGCAACCCTTCGGGGTGGCGGCGCACCAGTTCGCCTGAGAGCATCGCGCCCACCGTGCGGTTGACGTTGCGCGTTTCCTCCATGAACTGGACCTTCTCGCCGCGCTCCAGCGCGGGCAGGCACTTCTGGATCAGCTTCACGTCGAGCGCACGATCCAGCCCGTGGTCTTGCGACTCCACGTGGCGGCGCGCCACCCCGGCCGGTGCCGCGGGTTGATGGAAGATGCGGCTGAAGTCGAGCCCCTTCGCCTTCCAGTGCGAAATGCCTTTGCGCGTGTCGAGCAGATCGCTGCGGCCGATGAGGTCGTCGAACTTGCGAATGCCGAGCTGCGCCATGATCTGGCGCGCCTCTTCCGCAATGAAAAAGAAGAAATTCACCACGTGCTCGGGGCGGCCCTGGAACTTGGCACGCAGCACCGGGTCTTGCGTGGCCACGCCGACCGGACAGGTGTTCAAGTGGCACTTGCGCATCA
>CAZBOF010000067.1:0-258 GCA_964493285.1 uncultured Rhizobacter sp.
GGCCGCATGAATTGATGCAGCCGCTGATGTGCAGGTCGATGTCGCCGATGTCGTAGAGTTCGTCGAGGTCTTGATACCGTGCCGTGATTTGCTCGGCCACAGGGATGGAGCGCGCATTCGCGAGCGCGCAAAAGTCACCGCCGGGGCAGGCGATCATGTCGGTCAGCAGGCCGATGTTGGGCGTGGCGAAGCTGGCATCGCGCGCGGCGTTCCACAGGCCGAACAGGTCGCTCTCGCGCACCCACGGCAGCACGAGGT
>CAZBOF010000067.1:268-20099 GCA_964493285.1 uncultured Rhizobacter sp.
GCGAGACGCGCAGCTCGCTGCTGCTATAGCGGTCGGCCAGATCGGCGGCGGCTTCCATTTGTTCGTCGGTGGCGTCGCCAGGCGCTTGGCCGACGCGCTTGAGCGACAGCGTCACGGCGCGGTAGCCGGCGATCTGGTGCGTGTGGACGTTGCGTTGCAGCCAGCGGCGGAAAGCTTCGGGCGCATCGGCGGGTGCGCCGAAGTCGGCGCTCGGTGGGGCCGGCACCACGTTCACGGGCGGCTGGAAATGCACGGATACGCGATCCAGCTCGGCCTGCGGGATGAAGTGGCTGGCGCCATCGACGTCTTGCTCGACGATGTTGCGGAACTCCTCGTTCACATCGTCGATGAAACGCTGCCCTTCGGCCTTCACCAGGATCTTGATGCGCGCCTTGTACATGTTGTCGCGCCGGCCATAGCGGTTGTAGACGCGAACCACGGCCTCCAGGTAGACCAGGATCTGCTGCCAGGGCACGAACGAGTTGACGATGGGCCCGACCAGAGGCGTGCGGCCCATGCCGCCGCCGACCTGCCCCTGGAACCCGACTTCGCCTGCTTCGTTCTTCACCAACTGCAGGCCCACGTCGTGCCAGCCGATGGCTGCGCGGTCTTCGGCGGCCCCGCTGACGGCGATTTTGAACTTGCGCGGCAGGAAGGCGAACTCCGGGTGGAGCGAACTCCACTGGCGCATCACTTCGCAATAGGGGCGAGGGTCGACGATTTCATCGGCGGCCACGCCGGCGAAGCAGTCGCTGGTGATGTTGCGGATGCAGTTGCCGCTGGTCTGGATGCCGTGCATGTCCACCGAGGCAAGGAGGTCCATGACGTCGGCCGAGCGCGGCAGCGCAATCCAGTTGTACTGGCAGTTCTGGCGCGTCGTGAAGTGCGCGTAGCCGCGATCGAACTCGCGCGCGATGCGCGCCAGCATGCGCAACTGCTTGGAACTGAGTTCGCCATAGGGCACGGCGATGCGCGCCATGGGGGCATGGCGCTGGATGTACCACCCGTTTTGCAGCCGCAGCGCACGGAACTCTTCTTCGCCTAGCTTGCCCGCGAGATTGCGTTCCAGCTGGTCGCGGAACTGTGCCGCGCGCTGGTGGACGAATTGCTTGTCAAAGGCGGTGTATTGGTACATCAGTGAATCGTTGGATGAATGACTGCGAAACCGGCACGGGTGAGAGAACGGCCCTGGCCCGGACGAAAACCGAACATTTTCACCCGCCAAGCGATGTGTCGTCTTCATCCGCGGCGCCCGCCGTTGCGGCGGGCGCCGCGCCATGACATCTCGCGCAGGTAGAGACTGTACGAACCGCCTATATATATAGAAAGAACAGTTTAGTAAGTTGATTATTCGAAATGAGGATATGCGGCTGCCGGCGGGTTCGGGCGTTCAGAATGGCGCCATGCTGAATCTTCTGCGTTTCCCCCTGGTCCGCGTCGGCTGGGCCGTGCTCGTGGGCATGGCGTTGTCCGCCTGCCAGATCGCACCCAAAGTGCCTGGTGCCCCCCCTGTCCTGACGGTTCCGGATCCGGTCGTTTCCCCGGTGGCGCCGATGCGTGCGCCGCGGGTGGGGCTGGCGCTCGGTGGCGGGGCTGCCCGCGGGTTCGCGCACATCGGGGTCATCCAGGTTCTGGAAGAGAACGGGATCAAGGTGGACGTGGTGACCGGCACGTCGGCGGGCAGCCTCGTCGCCGCGCTCTACGCCTCTGGAAAATCCGGCGCCGCGCTTGCAGGCCTGGCCGAGCAGATGGACGAGTCGGTGTTCACCGATTGGGCCTTTCCAGGCCGCGGTCTCATCCGGGGCGAAGCCATGGCCCGCTATGTGCGATCTCAAACCGGCGGGTTGTTGATCGAGGCGATGCAGGTGCCGCTGGGGATCGTCGCCACCGACCTGGACAGCGGCCAGCCCATTCTCTTCCAGCGGGGCGACCCCGGGCTTGCGGTGCGGGCCTCCAGCGCCGTACCGGCGGTCTACACGCCGGTGCGCATCGGCAGCCGGGAGTACGTGGATGGGGGGCTGGTGTCTCCGGTGCCGGTGCGTTTTGCGCGGCAGATGGGCGCGGAACTCGTCATCGCGGTGGACATCTCCGCCATCCCCGACGGCAATCCGACGGGGGACGCGATGCGGATGCTGCTGCAGACCTTCGCCATCATGGGCCGCAGCATCAATGCGTTTGAGCTGCGTGAGGCCGACGTGGTGATTCGCCCGCAATTGGTGGGCGTGTCGGGCGCGAATTTCGCAGCCCGCACGCAGTCCATCCAGGCCGGGCGCGACGCGGCCGTCGCCGCGCTCGGTGCACTCAAACTGCGCATTTCCGACAAGACGCGCTGAACTGCCGCGCCCGCCGCCAGGCAAGGCGTTCAGCGTGCGGCGGCGTTCTTGCGCAGCAGCGCTTTCTCGGCCCAGGTCGGCGCCGGATAAACCAGCTTGCAGGCGGCGTACTCGGCAGGGTAGACCGTGCAGTACTGGCCTTGCTGGGCCTGCACGAGGATGGGCTGGCCCAGCACGTTCTGGCCCGAGGCGTCGAATTGAACCCCGCGGTACGGGACGATGAGCTGCGAAGCCGGGATCTTCGTCTGTGCCAGCGCCGCACGGATTTTTTCCGGGTCGGTCGAGCCGGCGCGGTTCACCGCATCCAGCAATGTGAGAAAGGCCGTGAACTCACGCGCCGGCACGTCGGTGAGGTCCCGCCCGCCGGAGTGCTTCTTGAAGATCGTGTTGACCTTGCCGATGAGTGGCAGCGATTTCACGAGGTCGTTGTTGAAGGTGGAACGGGTGATCGCGCCTTCTGCATCGGTGCCGAGTGTCGTGAGGAAGGTTGGGTCCACGAAGCCGGCCGCCTGGGCAATGGTGAGCGGCGGGTTGTAGTCCAGCTCCTTGGCGGTCTTGAACAGCAGGATGCTGTCGGAGGTGTAGCCGGTGGGCAGCAGAACGTCTGCCCCGGCGCGCTTCAGGCGCTGGATCTCCGATGAGAGGCTGGTGGTCTGCGCCTTGTAGCTGATGGATTCCAGCACCGGCAGCCCGCTGTCCTTGGCAATGCGTTTTTGCACCTTCGAGCTGTCCGAGCCCAGCGCCGTGTCTTCATGCAGGATGGAGACCGTCTTGATCGCCTTGCCTTGCAGTGACGGGAATTTGGCGAGGAAGTCGAAGACGAACTCCGAAAACTGCTCGTCGTGGGGCGATGTGCGGAAGAAGTACTTGAAGCCGCGCTGGGTCAGCGTGGGCGATGACGACGAGCCGTTCACGAAGGGAATGCCGGCTCGCTCGCTCACTTGGCTGGCGGCGGCCGATACCGAAGACATGAAGGCGCCGAAGACCACGTGCACCTTGTCCTTGCTGATCAGGCGCTCGGTCTCGCTCTGGCCCAGCTCGGGCTTGCCCTGGATGTCGGCGATCACGATCTCGATCTTGCCGCCGTTCAACCCCGGCAGGCCCTTGCCGTTGGAAAAAGGCACGTCGACGTCGGCGCCGTTGTTCACGATGTCCACGGCCGTCTTGACGGCGGCCACCGCGTCCAGGCCGACCTGCGAGACCGGGCCGGACAAGGGGAAGATCACGCCCACGCGCAGGGTTTCCTGGGCGTGCGCAGTGGTCAGGGCGAGCGCGCCGGCAAGGGCGAGTGCCAGTCGGGAGAGTTTCAGCATCATGGAGAGTCCTCGGTTATTGAATGGCGGTATGGATGGGGACGGATGGCCGCGCGTTGGCGGGTGGGTCGGGTGTTTCTTGGCGCAGGAGATCGGCGAAGATCTTTCGCCCGGCGCGCACGGCCGCGTCAGGCGACAGATACAGCTCGTGGTAGCCCTGGTCCGGGAAGCGGATCATCTGGTCCTGCTTCTCCAGGGCCCATCGGTCTTCCGCCGCCACGTCGGGAAACATCGCCGCCACGCGTGCCGCGGTGCTCTGGGTCGGATCTCCCTTGGCCATGTGGTGGGCGGGCGCCGTGACCACGACGCGCCAGCTGTGCAACTGCGCGTTGACGGGGGTATGCAGGTGGTGCAGGACGTAGCCGCGTTCGAGATCGGCGCGGCCCTCCTGGCCGGCCGGCCAGTTGCGCATGGCCACCCGCGTCGTGGCCGGGCTGCGCATGAAATGGGTGTGCAGGCGGTCGACGACTTCGTAGTGGAACCAATCCACCAGATACGGCGGCTGCCGATAGCCCGTGACGCGGCGCACGGTGCCGCAGAAGCGGTTGCCGTCTTCTTCGCCCTCGGCCAGTTCCATCGGGATGCGGCTGTTCTCGAGGTCGCCGATGTTGCCGTCGTGCAGCGGATAGAAGTGCGTGATGTCGAGAAGGTTCTCGATCAGCAGCAGGTAGTGCGCGGGAATCTTGATCGGGCCCACCAGCGCGTGGCTCCAGGCCGGGTCGACGATCTCGGGCATGCGCGGCGGGTGGTGCGCGGCGGCCTGATCGGGGTCGCCCGGCCAGACCCAAACGACGCCATCTTGCTCCAGCACCGGAATGGGCCGCATGGCGGCCATCGGCGAGATCGGCCGGTCGGGTTGCGAGGGCACCAGCACGCACTTGCCGCTGTCGGCGTTGTAGTGCAGCCCGTGGTACGCGCAGCGCAGCGTGCCGTCGGGCATCAAGGCGCCGTCGGACAGCGGAAACCGTTTGTGCGGGCAGCGGTTGTCATAGGCGACGATCCGGCCTTCACGGGTGCGCCAGATCACCATCGGGCGGTCGCAGATCACCTGTCCGGTGAGCTTTTCGTTGGGGAACTCACTGGAGATGCCGGCGGCGTACCAGCAGTTCTTGATGCATGCGTCGTAGAGTTTTTGCATAGGGCTTTCCAGATCAAAAGAGGCGGGGCGGGATCACAGGTCCAGCGTGATGACGGCCGAGGCTGACCACGCCACGCAGGGCAGCAGGCAATGGGACTGCTCGGCCTCGCTGAGCACCGTGTCGCGGTGTACGGGCTGGCCGTCCAGGTAGCGGGTGAGGCAGGTGCCGCAATAGCCCGATTCGCAGGAGGAGTCGATTGCGATTCCGGCATCGCGCAGCGCCTGGATGATCGTCATGCCACGGCGCACCTCGATCAGCGTTCCATCGGACGCCAGGCGGATGTGAAAACGTTCAAGTTCGGACGCGTTCATGCCTTCAGGCCCCGAGCAGAATTTCGGCCAGCCGCGGGTCGGCGCGCAGGCTGCGCGAAGGCCCCGACAGGCCGATGCCGCCGCTGTCGAGCACGTACAGCCGATCGGCCATGTCCAGAGATTGCGAGACATCCTGTTCGATGAACAGCACGGCGATCCCGCGTTGCTGCAACTGCGCGAACAGCTGCTTGATGTCTTTCACCGCCTGTGGCATGAGGCCGAGAAACGGCTCGTCGACCAGCATCAGCGTGGGCTGGGCCATCAGCCCGCGCGCAAGTGCCAGCATCTGCTGCTCACCGCCCGAGAGGCTCTTGGCGCGCTGGGCGCGTCGTTCATGCAACCGAGGAAAGAGGGCGTAGGCGTTGTCGATCGACTGCTGCCGCACCGCGCGGGCGGCCGGGTGCCACGCGCCGAGAATGAGGTTCTGCTGCACCGTCATGTCGGGGAACACGCAGCGCCGCTCCAGCACGTGCACCATGCCGAGCGCGGCGCGGGAATGGGTCGGTGTCGCGAACAGGTCCACGCCGTCGAACCGGGCCCGCCCGGCACGCGGCGGCACGAGCCCGCTGATGGCATTGAAGAGCGTGCTCTTGCCCGAACCGTTGGCCCCGAGCAGCCCCACCACTTCGCCGGCTTCCACGGTGAGGGAGATGTCCCAGAGCACCTGGTAGTCGCCGTAGCCGACATCCACGTGCTCAAGCTGCAGCAGCGACACGGTGGTCTCCCAAGTACGCGTGAAGCACCGCGGGATGGGCCCGCACTTCGGCGGGAGTCCCGAACGCAATCACCCGTCCAGCGTGAAGCGCCAGCAGGCGGTCGCAGACCTGCATCAGCACGCGCAAGTTGTGTTCGATGGTGATCACACTGACGCCGCGCTGCTTCAGCGCGATCACCAGTGCGACCAGTTCGGGGATGGTGCGCTGGTCCACGCCGCCGGTGATCTCGTCCATCAGAACAATGCGGGGCTGCGTCGCGATCGCGCGTGCCAGTTCAAGCCGCTTGCGCTGGCCGGTGGACAGCTCGCGTGCGAAGCTGTGGCGCTTGTCCACCAGATGAACGGCATCCAGCGCATCGAGTGCCAGCCACCTTGCCGCCTTGGCATCGGACGTGCGTGAGAAAGCGCCGACCAACACGTTGTCGAGCACTGTGAGGCCGACGAATGGCTTGAGCTTTTGGAAGGTGCGCGCCACGCCGCGGCGACCGATCCAGGCCGGCGCGCGGCCGGTGATGTCGTCCGCGCCCAGCGTCACGCGGCCCGAGTCCGGCGGCGTGAAGCCGGTGATCAGGTCGAACAACGTGGACTTGCCGGCGCCATTGGGACCGAAGATGCCCACCACCTCGCCCGGATTCACGTCGAAGCTGATGTCCGCGTTGGCTTGAAGACCACCGAAGCGCTTCGAAAGCGAGACCGCGCGCAGCAGAGGCTCGCTCATGGCGTGCCCCTGCGCTGGACCTTCTCGCCGATCAGGCTCATCAAGCCGGCAGGTCGATAGAGGGTGACCGCCATGATCAGTACGCCGTAGATGAACAGATCGATCGAGCGGCCGGTGCCGCCCCACCACACGCGCGAGTATTCCGAGAGCGGCACCAGGATCGCCGCCCCCAGCACCGGCCCCAAGGTGGTGTTCACGCCGCCCAGAACCGCCATCAACAAGGCCAGGGTGGACAGCTCGGCCGAGAACACGCGTTCTGCATCCACCACCATCACGTACTGGGCGTACAGCGTTCCGGCCAGCGACATCATGGCCGCCGAGAGCATGAACACGACGATCCTGTGGCGGCCCACGTGGATGCCGAGGCTGGCCGCCGCGTCGGGCTCGTCGCGCAAAGCTTGCAGGCGCAGGCCCCAGCGGCTGCGGCCAAGCTTCCAGATCAGTGCCGTGCAAGCGCACAGAACCGCCAGCGCGATGTAGTAATAAGGCAGCTTGCTGGTGTGGAACTGCATGTCCCACCACGGGTTCTCGCGCTGGATGGGGAGATACAGGCCCGAAGCGGCGCCGACGTCGTCCCAACGGAGAAAGAACAGTTGAAGGCACGACGCCATGAGCAGGGTCGCAATGGAGAAGTAGTGGCTCCTGAGTCGAAGAATCGGCAGGCCGATGATCGCGGCCCACGCGCTCGACAACGCCATGCCGGCCAGCCCGCCGAACCACGGGCTGATGCCGAACTTCGTGAAGAGCACCCCCGACGCATAGGCGCCGAGGCCGAAGAAGGCCGCGTGACCCAGGCTGTACATGCCTGCGAAGCCGGCCATCAAGCGCCACGACTGCGCCATGACGGCGTAGATGAAGATCGTGATGAGCACATGGTGCACGTGCGAGTCGTGCGTCACGAGAGGCAGCAGCGCCAGGGCGACGAGTGCGATGGCGATGCCGGGCGCTGCGTGGCGCGGCAGGCGGGCCCACACGGGTTCGGCAGCGGCAATGGCCTGAAGCTTGGCTTGCATGGGTTCAGCGATTTCCAAGGAAGCCGTTTGGCCGGATGGCCAGCACGCCGAAGAACAGCAGGAAGACGAACAGCGTTTTGTAGGAAGGGTCGAGAAGCACGCCCGCCAGGGACTCCACCAGCCCGATCGCCAGGCCCGCCAGCAGGCTGCCCCAGATGCTGCCGAAGCCTCCCACGGCGACGGCGGCGAACGCCAGCAGGACGAAGCTGTCGCCGACATTGGGAAAAATGTAGAAATAGTTCGACAAGCCCGCGCCGGCCACCGTCACGCACAGCAGTCCCACGGCCCAGCCGATGGCATACATGCGGTGCACCGGAATACCGAGCACGGCCGCCGCGCGACGGTCCTGCGCGGTCGCCGTCATTCCCAGGCCGGTTTGGGTCCGGGTGATGAACAACCAAAGCGCGCCGAAGGCGGCGAGGCTGAGGGCACCTGCGACGACCTGCGGGGTGCCGATGAAAATGCCGTTCCAGGCCAGCCGTCCTGCGGCCAGGGGGTCTTCGATCGTGCGGAAGTCGGGTGTCCAGAAGAACTGAGCGAGTGCCTTCAGCGCCACGGACAGACCAAAGGTGCCGCAGATCTGGGCCAGCACGGGTGCACGCAGCAATCGCCGGATCAGCAACTGGTAGGTGAGCACACCCAGCAACCCCATCGCCAGGCCCACCATCGGGATGGAGAAGATGGGATCGACGCCAGCCAGTGCCCAGAGCCAGAAGAAGCCGTACATGCTGAGCATGAGGAACTCGCCGTGAGCGAAGTTGACGATTTCCATCAAGCCGAAGATCAGGCTGAGACCGGCGGCGATCAACCCGTACAGGCAGCCCATCAGGAGGCCGCTGACGATGGCCTGTGCCACGAAATCCAGAGTCATCAAGTTCTGCTGCAGCGTGAGTTGTCGAGGGATATGAAGCGGGAATTGCCGCCTGAACGCAGGGATTGCGAATGAAGCCACCCAGTCTATGGAGGCAGGCGAAAGGGGTAAAACGACAAATCCGGATGCCGGCATCAAGGATCTGGATGTCGCCTTCGCAGCTGTGTTCGGGGGGCGGGCTGGGCTGCCTGCGAGTTGCGGAACGCCTGGGGTTCGCCCAGGCCAGTGCAGGACAGGCTGCGCGAAGGGAGGGGATCAGTGGGTGTCGAAGTCGCTGCTTTGCGCTGCCAGATGCGCGACGGTCTCGATGAGCGCGTGCGATTTCTCGGGCAGGTACATCGCGCCGAACTTGACGACCGGCACGTCGAAGGGCGTGGGCAGTTCGACGAGCCCGGCGCCAGGATCGTCGCAAGACGCCGCGTGGACCACGGGCAGGAAGGCCACGCCTTGCCGTGCGCGCGCGAGCGTGCGAGCCGCGCTCAGGCTGTTGCAAGTGATGATGCGAGGGTTGATCACGCTCTGACGGGCGAGCCAGTCGCCGGTCAGGTCATGCAGCACGGACGATGCTCCGTGCACGATGATCGGTACCAAGGCGAGGGTCTGCGCGCACAGCGTCGTGGCATCCACAAAGCCTGGCGCGCAAAAGAAGCCGAATCGGGCGTCGCCGAGAGGGGTGATCCGAACGTCGCGTCGAGACTCCGTGTTCGATACGGGGCTGAGAACGAGATCCAGGTGTCCGCTGTGCAGCGCCTTCATCATCGAAACGGACAGATCCACATTCACGTCGAGATCGAGACCTGGGAACTGCCGGCTGACCTGCTGCACGAATCTTGGCAGCCAACTGGTGGCGATGACCTCGGCCACGCCAAGCCGCAAGCTGCCCTGCAGCTCGCGCGAAGGGGAGGCCACGTTGCGGATCTCGGCGAACAGCTGGGCCGCTTCGTTGGCGTAGCGCAGAACCTCCCGGCCCTTGGGCGTGAGCGTGACCTGGCGTTGCGAGCGGTCCAGGAGGACGGTGCCGAGGTCTCGTTCCAGCTCGGCCAGGCGCATGGACACCGTGGACTGCGTGGCGTTCAGCCGTTCCGCGGCACGGGTGAAGGATCCCAGCTTGGCCACCCAGTTGAACGTTTCGAGCTGTTGGATGTTCATGCGGGGACCTGGCGACTGCGTGGGAATACCCCCGCGATTCTTCAGGCCGCGCCAGCCTGCCGCAACGTCGTTTTCAGGCTGTCGATATGAGCGAAATGGCAGATTGGCCGGATCAAGCCGTCGGCCAAAAACAAAACGGCCCGGGTTTGACGCCGGGCCGAACGGTCCTTTGAACGAATTCTCAGGGCCGAGGAGACAACTGTGCAGGGTGATCTGCCCGTGTGACAGCAGATTCCCAGGTGGAGCGGTTCTGCAAGATATCAAGCGCGGGCGGGGCCGCGCCCGAGATCTCCGGCAGTGATCAGGCTGCGCGCTTTGCGCGCGAACCCGATTGCGTTGCCTTGACGGCGGTGGCCGTCATGGCTTGGAAGTTGGCTTCAGCGACGTCAGCGGCTTGCTTGGAGGCCTTGTGAAGGCTCTCATAAGCGTTGTTGGCAGCCGCCACGGCGGACTTCACCAGCGCCACGGCGTTTTCCGTGCCGGCCGGAGCGTTCTTCACCGATGTGTCGACCAGCGCCAGGAACTTCTTCTGGGCGTCAGAGGCTTGCTCTTCAGCGGCTTTGCTGATTTCGGCGTTGGTGCTGGCGGCGATGTCATAGACATAGCGGCCATAGGCAGCGGCCTTCTCGGCGGTGGGTTGCAGCAGGCCGGCTTGCAGCGCGAGCAATTCCTGGGCGTCCTTCACCGACAGCGCAGCTTTGGTGTTTTCCGCGGCTTCGGCCATCGCGGTCTTCGCGACCTGCAGGTTCAGCTCGACCAGTTTCTCGATCCCTTGGAACGCTTTGCCGGTCAGGCCAAAGAGGGTTTCGACATTCGCCTTGTGGGCGGCAATCACTTGTTCAGCGGTCAGCATGAGAAATCTCCGTAAGTAGGTAGAGGGGCTTCCGGATGCGATTTGTTGCACCGCACCATAAGTGGAAGTATACGGGTGTTGGCGGGGAGATCAAGCTGTTTTTGGTGCGCCGCAGCAATCTAGACTGCGCGCTCTAACTGGGTGCACGCCGGTCCCGACGGGCGTCCAGAAGGTGCGACAGCGCCGATTTGTCGCTGATGGAACAATGTGCCGCCATGAATCCTGCTCCCCGCCCCCTTCCGGAGGACCGTTCGGCGTATCGCCGGTTCGTTCCGCTGACCACCCGCTGGTCCGACAACGACATCTACGGGCATCTCAACAACGTCGTCTACTACAGCCTCTTCGATACGGCGGTGAATGGCTTGCTGATCCAGGCCGGCGCGCTGGACATCCAGAGCGGTGGCGTGATCGGGTTGGTGGTCGAGACGCATTGCAACTACTTTGCGTCTGTCGAGTTCCCGCAATCTTTGGAGGCGGGTGTCCGGGTGGCCAGTGCAGGAACCTCGAGCGTGCGCTACGAGGTCGGCATCTTTGCCCAAGGCGCGGCGCAGACTGCCGCCCGCGGGCACTTCATCCATGTGTATGTTGATCGCGCGACGCGCAGGCCCGTGGCGCTGCCGCCGATGCTGGCCGATCTTGTCAAGGAGTTGTTGGTATGAGTGTGGCGGTTTCTGCTGAATCCATTGCCGCGGTTGACGAGGCGATCTCGTCGCGGCGTTCCGTGCGGGCGTTCCTGCCGACGGACGTGCCTTCTGCAACCATCGAGGACATTCTCCGGGTGGCGTCGCGCGCGCCTTCGGGCTCGAACATCCAGCCCTGGAAGGTCACCGTCTTCACAGGGGATGCGCTGCGAAGGATGACGGACGACATCATGCGCGCCTACAACGACCCGCAAGAGAGCGCGCAGCATGAGGAGGATTACGCCTACTACCCGATCCAATGGGAGTCGCCGTACATCGATCGACGCCGCAAGCTGGGTTGGGAGCTTTACGGCCTGCTGGGCATCGGGAAGGGCGACAAGGCGCGCATGCATGAGCAACTGGGCCGCAACTTCACGTTCTTCGATGCCCCGGTGGGGTTGATTTTCACGATCGATCGCATCCTGGAACTTGGCAGCTGGCTGGATTACGGCATGTTCCTGCAGAACGTCATGGTGGCGGCCCGGGCGCGGGGGCTGCACACCTGCCCGCAGGCTGCGTTCTCGAAATTTCACAAGATCGTCATGGCCCATGCGGATGCGGGCGATGGTGAACGGCTCGTTTGTGGCATGTCACTCGGTCACGAGGATCCCGACGCGGCAGAGAACGCGCTGCTCAGCGAACGCGAACCCGTTTCTGGTTTCACGAGGTTCCTGACATGAGGCCGGACGTTCTCGTGACGCGTGCAATCTTTCCCGAAGCGATCGAGCGGTTGCGAGAGTTTTTTGTTGTCGAAGAAAACCCCGGTGACGAGGTGTTCTCGCCCGCGGAATTGGTTGAGCGCCTGCGTGGCAAGGCCGGCGCGCTGACCACGGGCAGCGAACGTGTGGATGCGGCGGTGCTGGCGGCGGCACCGCAGTTGCGTGCGGTATGCAACATGGCGGTCGGGTACAACAACCTGGATGTCGCAGCTTGTACGGCACGCGGGGTCGTCTGCACCAACACCCCGGATGTGCTCACCGATACCACGGCCGATTTCGGCTTTGCGTTGATGATGGCCGCGGCGCGCCGCCTGACCGAGTCCGAGCACTTCCTGCGCCGCGGCGAATGGAAGCGCTGGTCGTTCGACATGTTTGCCGGCAGCGACATCCACGGCGCCACGCTGGCCATCCTGGGCATGGGGCGCATCGGCCAGGCCATCGCGCGCCGCGGGGCGCTGGGCTTCGGCATGAAGGTGCTCTATCACAACCGTTCGCGGCTCGCACCCGAGGTGGAGGCCGCCTGCGGCGCACGCTATGTCGACAAGCCGACATTGCTGGCGCAGGCCGACCATCTGATGATCGTGGTGCCGTACTCGCCGTCGTCGCACCATGCCATTGGCGAGGCCGAACTCTTGCAGATGAAACCCGCGGCGACGCTGACGAACATCGCGCGCGGAGGTGTGGTGGACGATGCGGCGCTCGCACGCGCGCTGCGTGAGCGTCGCATCGCAGCGGCCGGGCTCGACGTGTTCGAAGGCGAGCCGACCGTTCACCCCGACCTCTTGACCGTGCCCAATGTCGTGCTGACGCCGCACATCGCCAGCGCCACCCTGGCCACGCGCAAAGCCATGGCCAACCTGGCCGTGGACAACCTGATTGCTGCATTGGGCTGCGGGCCCGACGCCGGCCGGCCGCCGAACGCCATCAATCCGGACGTTTTGCGCCCATCGGCCTGACACAATCCGGCGATGGACATCGTTGTGTGGGTGGTGGCCGCCTTGGCGGTGGTGAATCTTGTCGTGTTGCTGTGGCTGGCGCAGCGGCGCCCGCCCGCCGATGGCGCCTCGAAGTCGGACGTGCATGCGGCCAGCGAGCGGCTGGAGCGCGAATTGCGCGATGAACTGGGCCGCAGCACCCAGGGCACGCGTCAGGAGCTGGGCAGCACGCTGGCCAATTTCCAGCAGACGCTCGGCAACGCCCAGGGCCAGGTCGCGCGCCTGCAGAACGAGCAGATCGACGCGTTCCGCATCCAGTTGTCGGCCATGCAGCAGGCCGTGAGCGATGCGCTTCAGGCCGCCACGCAAGCGCAATCTGCGCAGGCCACGGCGGCGCGCGAGGCGCAGGACATGGGGCTGCGTCGCTTTTCCGACACCTTGAACGAGCAGTTGCGGCATCTCTCCGAGGCCAACGAGCGGCGCTTGTCTGAAGTGCGCACCGTGGTGGAGCAGCGCCTCACAGCGTTGCAGCAAGGCAATGAGCAGAAGCTGGAGCAGATGCGCGCCACCGTGGACGAGAAGCTGCACGCGACGCTCGAGCAGCGGCTCGGCGAAAGCTTCAAGCAGGTGGCCGACCGCCTGGACCAGGTGCACAAGGGCCTGGGCGAGATGCAGACGCTCGCGCGCGACGTCGGGTCGCTGAACCGTGTTCTCACGAACGTGAAGACGCGCGGCATTTTCGGCGAGGTGCAGCTCGCCAGCCTGCTCGAACAGGTGTTCACGCCCGAGCAATACGCGCTCAACGTGGAAGTGGTTCCGGGCAGCGGGGCGCGCGTGGAATTCGCGATCCGGCTCCCGGGCCAACGCACGGACGGCGTGCCGTTGTGGCTGCCGATCGACGCGAAGTTCCCGCGCGAAGACTACGAACGTTTGCTCGACGCACAGGACCGTGCCGACGCGCCGGGCGCGGAAAGCGCGGCGAAGGCGATCGAGCAGCGCTTGCGCCTGGAGGGCAAGGCCATCCGCGACAAATACGTCTCGCCGCCGCACACCACAGACTTCGGCATCCTGTTCGTGCCCACCGAAGGGCTGTATGCCGAAGTGCTTCGGCGGCCCGGGTTGGTGGAGGCCATGCATCGCGAGTACCGCGTCATGGTGGCTGGGCCGACCACCTTGCTGGCGACCCTCAACAGCTTGCAGATGGGTTTCCGTACGCTCGCGCTGGAGAAGCGCTCCGTGGAAGTGTGGGAGATCCTGGGCGCGGTCAAGACCGAGTTCGGCAAGTTCGGCGACGTGTTGGCCAAAACCAAGAAGAAGCTCGACGAGGCGAGCAGCAATATCGAGATGGCCGAGCGCCGCTCACGCGTCATGGCACGCGAGCTGCGCCATGTCGAGGCGCTGCCGGATGCGCGCTCGAAACTGTTGCTTCCCTTGCCGACGGACGTCGCGGAAGACGGTGAGGATGCGGCCGGCTAGCCGCGGGAACAGGGCCTAGAAGCGAATTCCTCCCGGTGCCGGCGGCGGCGCGGCGGGGATGTCGGGCACGGTGGGCGCGGGCGCTGCCGGTGTTGCGGCGGCTGGCGCAGGGGCGGTCTGGCGTGGTGCTGTCAGAGGTTCGGCCTGGCCTTGCGGAAAGTTGGCGGGAAGGCGCGATTCCTTCGGGTAGCCCGCCGCATCCAGGTAAGCCGCCCATTCTTCGCGTTGCCAGCCGCGCAGCACCTGGGCCCCCACGGTGATCGACGGCAAGCCTGTGGAGCCCGTCATGCGCTGCAGGGCGGCGCTGTCGTCGGCCGTGGCCACGAGCTTTTCAGCGAACGGAACACCGCGCTGGCGAAGAAACTGGCGGCCTGCATCGCAGGGCTGGCATTCCGGCGCAACGAACAAGGTGACGGGGTAGCGCTGCACCACCTGGCGCAACTCGAACGGCAGGGCGACGTCATTGGTGACGGCGCCTGCGCTGCCGACCGGTTGAACGCGGTTCTCGGTGGAAACCGGCGGCCGGTCGGTGTAGGTGACCCTCCCGTCCGGGCCCACCACCTTGTAGAGGGCGTGGACGGGCAGGGCTGAGAGCAAGGTGGCAGCGGCGAGTGCCGAGGTCCAGTGCAGGCGAGCAGGCTTGCGAAGGGTCATGGGTTGCTCCAGCGGGGTTCGGTGCGGCAAGGGACGGCTCAGATTCTATGCATCACGCCATGCCCTGGTGCCGCAAAAGTGCGTCGATTCGTGGCTCCCGACCGCGAAACGCCTTGAAGCTTTCCATGGCGGGGCGGCTGCCGCCAGCCTCCAGAATGGCCTCCCGGTAACGGCGGCCGGTGTCGGGGTCGAGGGCGCTGGTTTCCTCGAACGCGCTCCACGCATCGGCGCTGAGCACCTCCGCCCACTTGTAGCTGTAGTACCCCGCGGCATAGCCTCCCGCAAAGATGTGAGAGAACGAATGCTGGAAGCGGTTGAATGCGGGCGGGATCAGCACCGAGACTTCGCGGCGCACTTCATCCACGACCTGCTGGATGCTGGCTGCGTGCTCGGGCTCGGTGTGCAGCCGCATGTCGAACAGCGCGAACTCGATCTGCCGCAGCGTCTGCATGCCGCTTTGGAAGTTCTTGGCTGCGAGCATCTTGTCGTACAGCGCGCGGGGCAGCGGCTCGCCGGTGTCTGCATGCGCGGTCAGGTGCTTGAGCACGTCCCACTCCCAGCAGAAGTTCTCCATGAACTGGCTGGGCAGTTCGACCGCATCCCACTCCACGCCGGAGATACCGGCCACACCCATGTCGTTGACCTGCGTGAGCATGTGGTGCAGCCCATGCCCGAACTCGTGGAAGAGGGTGGTGACTTCGTCGTGCGTCAGCAACGTCGGCTTGTCTTGCGCTGGCGGCGTGAAGTTGCAGACGAGGTGCGCGACGGGCGTTTGCGTGTGTCCTTCTGGCCGGGCCCAGCGGCCCCGGACGTCATCCATCCAGGCGCCTGGGCGCTTGCCTGTCCGGGCGTAAGGGTCGAGGTAGAACTGGCCCAGCAACTGCCCGCGGCGTTCGATGCGGAAGAAGCGCACCGTCGGGTGCCAGACCTCGGCGGTGTCGGGCCGGATGTGGAGGTCGAACAGGGTTTCGATGATGCGGAACAGGCCGCTCAGGACTTTGGGCTCGGTGAAATACGTCTTCACCTCCTGGTCGCTGAAGGCGTACCGCGCTTCCTTGAGCTTCTCGCTGGCGAAAGGGACGTCCCAGGATTCCAGCGCGTCCAGGCCGAGCTGGGTGCGCGCGAACTCGCGCAGCTCAGCCAGGTCCTTCTCGGCGTAGGGGCGGGCTCTTTGAGCGAGGTCGCGCAGGAAGGTCGTGACCTGCTGCGGCGATTCGGCCATCTTGGCGACGAGTGACACCTCGGCGAAGTTGCGGTAGCCCAGCAACTCGGCTTCTTCCTGCCGCAGTGACAGCAACTCTTGCATCGCCGCACTGTTGTCGTGTTCGGGCTGGCCGAGGTCGCTGGCGCGTGTGGCATAGGCGCGGTAGAGCTTTTCGCGCAGTGCGCGGTTCTCGCCGTATTGCATCACCGGGAAGTAGCTCGGGAAATGCAGCGTGAGCTTGTAGCCGTCACGGCCTTGCGCTTGCGCCGCAGCGCGCGCTGCGGCTTTGACGTCTTCGGGCACGCCTGCCAGTTCGGCCTCGCTGACGAAGAGCGCGTAGCCGTCGGTCGCGTCCATCACGTGTTCCGAGTACGACTGGGACAAAGCGGCTTGCCGCTCCTGGATCTCGGCATAGCGTGCACGGGCGGCACCTCGCAGTTCGGCCCCTGACAGCACGAAGTCGCGCATCGCATTCGATAAGGCCTGCTGCCGCGCAGGCGACAACGCGGCAGCCGACGGGCCGGCGGTGATGGCCTTGTACTTGGCATACAGGCGTTCGTCGGCGCCCAGCCGGGTGTGGAACTCCGTGATCTTGGGCAGGTTCTCGTTGTAGGCCGCCCGCAGCTCGGGGTTGTCGGCCACGTGGTTGAGATGGGCGACGGCGCCCCATGCACTGGAGAGGCGTTCCGTGGCGACATCGAGCACGGCCGACATCGCGTCATAGTCGGCCGGGACATCCGGGCCGGTGGCGCGCTCCAGCGCGGCGTTGGCTTCGGCCAGCAACTGGTCAACAGCCGGACCCACGTGGTGTGGGCGGATCTCGGCAAACCGGGGCAGGCCCTCGGCTTGAAGCAGGGGATTCGTCATGTCGGATGTGGACTCAGTTGCCCGCGAAGCGTTCCGCCGACTCGATCGTGTTGACCAGCAGCATCGCCCGCGTCATGGGGCCGACGCCTCCCGGCACCGGCGTGATCCAGCTCGCGATCGGGGCGACGCCGGCGAAGTCGACGTCGCCGCACAGCTTGCCTTCGTCATTGCGGTTCATGCCGACGTCGATGATCACGGCGCCGGGTTTGACCATTTCGGCCGTCAAGGTATTGCGGCGGCCCACGGCGGCCACCACGACATCTGCCTGGCGGGTGTGGTGGGCGAGGTCGGGCGTGGCGCTGTGGCAGATGGTGACGGTGGCGTTGGCTTGCAGCAGCAGCAGGCCCATGGGCTTGCCGACGGTGTTGCTGCGGCCGATCACCACCGCGTGCCGGCCCTTGAGCGAGACGCCGGTGCTTTCGATCAGCTTCATGCAGCCGTAGGGCGTACACGGCCGGAAGCCGGGCAGGCCGCTCGCCAGTTCGCCAGCACTTTGCACCGAAAAGCCGTCCACATCTTTCGAGGTGGCGATCGCGGAGATGACCTTGTGCGGGTCGATGTGCTTTGGCAGCGGCATTTGCACCAAGATGCCGTGGATGCTCGGGTCGTTGTTCAGCACCGCGATGCGCTGCAGGAGTTCGGCCTCGGCCAGGGTCGCCGGGTACTTCTCGAGCACGGAGCGCACACCGCTGCCTTCGCAGTCCTTGACCTTGTGGCTCACGTAGACCTGGCTGGCCGGGTCGTCACCGACCAGGATGACCGCGAGGCCGGGGCGGTGATTGCGGGTGGTCAGCGCAGCAGCGCGTTCGCCGACTTCGGCGCGGATCTTTTTGGCAAGCGCGTTGCCGTCGATGAGTTGTGCAGTCATGGCAGTGAGGATGGGAACGAAAAACTAAAAAGGGCCGCTGTGGGCGGCCCTTCGAGGGTCTGTGCTCGCCGCCGCCCGGACGCCGCATGCAGATGACATGGGGGCTCGGCGGCGGAGGTCAAGTGGCACTTGCGGATCAGGCCTTGCTTTGTGCGCCGAGCGCGATCTTCAGCAGATCGGCGACGGTGTTGGCGTTGAGCTTCTCCATGATGTTGGCACGGTGCGCCTCCACCGTCTTGATGCTGATGCCCAGGTCGTCGGCGATCTGCTTGTTCAGGCGTCCGGCGACGATGCGTTCGAGCACCTGCGACTCACGTGTGGTCAGGCGCGAGAGCAAGGCGTCCCGGCTGGCGGCTTCCTGGTGGTGCGAGAACGCGCTGCGGGCCTGGTCGAGCATGCGCTCCACGAGGCTGAGCAGCTCTTCTTCCTTGAAGGGCTTCTCGATGAAATCCATCGCGCCCTTTTTCATGGTGGTGACGGCCATGGGCACGTCGCCATGGCCCGTGATGAATACCACCGGCAGCGGCGAGTTGCGCTCCAGCAGCCGGTCTTGCAGCTCCAGCCCGCTCATGCCGTCCATGCGGATGTCGGCGATCAGGCACGCAACCTCCCGGGGGTCGAATCGCGCCAGAAAGGACTCGGAGGATTCGAAACACTTGACCCGGTAGTCCTTGCCCTCGAGCAGCCATTGAAGAGAGTCGCGAACGGCTTCGTCGTCATCGACAACGTAGACCGTGCCCTTTTTCGGGATCAAGCTCATGGGTGCTGTCTCATGTCATGGCCGGTTCAAGGCCGGGGGATTTGGCGGTTTCGACCGGCAGCGTAAAGGTAAAGCGGCAGCCGACAGCGAGGTCGCCATTGTATAAGTTCTGTGCTCGGATTCTGCCCCGGTGGCTCTCGATGATCGAGCGGCACAGGCTCAGGCCAATGCCCAGCCCATCGGCCTTGGTGGAGAAGAAGGCCTCGTACAGGCGGGGCAGCACTTCTTCCTTCAGGCCCGGGCCGGAGTCGGTGACGCTGAACTCGATGACACCGCCTTCTTCGGGCGTGTGCTTGGGCACGACGCGCAGTTCGATGGTGCGCCGGGCCGGCGGCAGGCCGGCGAGGTCGATGGCTTCGGCGGCGTTCTTGAGCAGGTTGAGCACGACTTGTTCGATGAGGATCGGGTCCACCATCAGCGTCGGAAGCCTCTGGGCGACGTACACCTGGATGGTCACGTTGCGCCGGCGCAGCTCGATCCCGGCGAGGTCGACCGCATCGTCGACGATGACGCGCGCCTGGGAGGCTTGGCGTTGCGGCTCGCTGCGCTTCACGAAGGCGCGGATGCGCCGGATGATCTGGCCCGCGCGTTCGGCCTGGCGCGCCGTCTTTTCCAGGGCGGCCACCAGGTCGGGTTTGCTGATGGCGTCGGCGGTCACTCGCGAGACCATGCCGTTGCAGTAGTTCGTGATCGCGGTCAGCGGCTGGTTCAACTCGTGGGCGACCGAGGACGCCATCTCGCCCATCGTGACGAGGCGGCTGGTGACTTGTGCTTTCTCGGCTTGCTGGGCTGCTTGCGTTTCGGCATGGCGGCGGCTGGTGACGTCGGTGGCGATCAGCATCTGCGCCAGGCGGCCGTCCGTCCATTGCAGGTATCGCGCGCGGACGTCGAACCACTTCTTCAGCGAGTCCACGAAGATCTCGCGCGGATCGGAGCCGGCTTCGGTGAGTTCTTGCGTCGGCAGGCCGCCGAAGCTGTCGACCGAGTCGTCGAAGTCGGAAATCATCGGCAGGTTCGGATTGCCGCCTGCCAGCACCGCGTGGCCGCCGGCATCCGCGCCGAACCAGAGGCGATAAGAACGGTTGGCGAACAACAGTTCACCTTGCTGCACCGACAGCACCGACACCGCGGCGTCCAGGCCTTCCAGCACGGTGGTGAAGCGTTCGTGCGATGCCGAGAGCTGATCCCGCACGCGCTTGGCTTCGGTGATGTTGGTCATCGATGTCATCCAGCCGGTCTGCATGCCCTTGGGG
>CAZBOF010000067.1:20109-22200 GCA_964493285.1 uncultured Rhizobacter sp.
GGGAGACGTACATGCGGGCGTCGAAGCGGGTGCCGTCCTTGCGCATGGCCTTCACCTCGATGCCGCCGGCGGGGCTGCGGCCGTGCAGTTCTTGTTGCAGCAGGCGGTTGTTCTCTTCGTAGCGGTCCGGCGGCCAGTGAGGGAAAGGCGGCAGGCGGCCGATGAGTTCGGTCTCGCTGAAGCCCGTCATGGCGCAGAACGCCGGGTTGACGTAGGTGATGCGGCCTTCGAGATCCATCGCCCGCATGCCGGTCAGCATGGAGTTTTCCATCGCGCGGCGGAAATTGGTCTCGGACACCAGTGCGCTTTGCATCTGCATGCGCCGGCGCATGTGGCGCCAGGTGCCCAGCAGCATCCACACCGTCAAGACGCTGAGCGCGGCCACCATCCAGAACAGCGTGTTGCTGATGAGGCCGATGGACGTGCGATAGCCCTGGCCGCGCAGCATGAGGTCGTTGTTGGCCGGCGCCAGGGGCAGATGGTGGACGATCTGGGCGGGACGGGCAGGTTCGCCGGGTGTCAGCGCCAGCGTGCTGGCGACCACCATGTCCTTGTGATCGAGCAGCGTCATGGTGTGGCGCGCCGAGACTTCGAGCGGGATGTAGTAGCGCACCAGCGTGTCCACCGAGTACTCGGCGATCAATGCACCGGAGAACGCGCTGCGATCGAGCAACGGCACGGCCACCTGGAACGCCGGGCCCCCGAAAGCGTCGACATAGGTATCGGAGTAAACCGGCTGGCGCTGCTCGCGCAGGTTCTTGAATGCCTCGGCTGCTTCTGGATTCCGGGGGCCGGGCAGGGAGCGGCCGATTTCTTTGCCGCTGCCGCCGATTTCGGCGCTGGCCGTGATGGGCGAGTAGCTGGCGCGATGCGCCCCTTGGGCGTCGACCCAGAGCAGTGCCGTGATCTCCGGCCGCTCCTGGGTGAAGCTGGCTGCTTGAGCCAGGAACTCGTCCTGGTTGATGGTGCGGGTCACCACCTCTCTCGCGATGCGGACCAGTTGCTCCTGGTTCTCGATGAGCTGGAGGCGAATCTGTTGCTGGGCGATCTCCGTGTCGCGCTTGACGGACTCTTGCTCCCGTTCGAACTCTTCATTTCGCAAATACCAGAACGCCGAAATGATGGCAGCCAGGAACAGCAGCACAGAAATCAGCGGGCCGAGCGTGGCGTAGCGGTCTTGACGGGACGGCGACTGGCGCAGCCACCAACTGCCCAACAGCCGTTTCAGCCGCGTGGGCTCGGAACGCAGGGGCACTGTGGGATCGGGGGCGGGAGTCATGCGGCGAATTATCAAGGTTGCCGGGCGGCGCACCGCTTTGCGGAGCCCGAGGCGGCGCGGTGGCTCCGTCTCATTATCGTAATGCGGGATTCTTTCGCGCTATTTGAAAAATGGGGGGCCTTGTGCCAAACTCGCAGACGTACCTTCGAACGACAATTGGAGACAAGCATGTCAGCAATGCCTGAGGCTTTTCTGGGCGCAGCCGCGAACGACGCCGACTCACAAGAAACCCGCGAATGGCTGGACGCTTTGTCGGCCGTCATCGCCAACGAAGGCGACGAGCGCGCGCATTTCCTGCTGGGTGAGCTGATCGACCACGCGCGCCAAGCGGGCATCGATATGCCGTTTTCTGCCCGCACGGCTTATGTGAACACCATTCCTGCCGACCAGGAAGAGCGTTGTCCCGGCAATCTGGAGATCGAAGAGCGGCTGCGCGCGTTCATGCGCTGGAACGCCATGGCGATGGTGGTGCGGGCCAACCGCCTGCATCCCGCCGATGGCGGTGACCTGGGTGGCCACATTTCATCGTTCGCCTCGGTGGCCACGATGTTTGGTGCCGGCTTCAATCACTTCTGGCACGCCGAGAACGAAGGCCACGGGGGCGATCTGCTTTACATCCAGGGGCATTCTTCCCCGGGCGTCTATGCCCGCGCCTTCCTGGAGGGCCGCATCAGTGAAGAGCAGCTGCTGAACTTCCGGCAGGAGGTCGACGGCAAAGGCATTTCCAGCTACCCGCACCCCAAGCTGATGCCCGAGTTCTGGCAGTTCCCCACGGTCTCGATGGGCCTCGGCCCGCTGATGGCGATCTACCA
>CAZBOF010000068.1:0-21786 GCA_964493285.1 uncultured Rhizobacter sp.
GCTGATGGAAAGCTACGGCGCCAACTGCATCTACATCACCGACTCCGCCGGCCACATGCTGCCCGACGACGTGACGGAAAAAATCGGCGCGGTGCGGCAGGCGCTGCGCCCCGAAACCGAACTCGGCTTTCACGGCCACCACAACCTCGCGATGGGCGTGGCCAACTCGATCGCCGCGGTGCAGGCCGGCGCCAACCGCATCGATGCCGCCGCCGCCGGCCTCGGCGCCGGCGCCGGCAGCACGCCCACCGAAGTGCTGGTGGCCGTGTGCGACCTGATGGGCATCGAGACCGGCATCGACGTCTCGAAGATCCAGGACGTGGCCGAGGACCAGGTGGTGCCGATCATGGACTTCCCCATCCGCATCGACCGCGATGCGCTGACGCTCGGCCATGCCGGCGTGTATGGCTCCTTCCTGCTCTTCGCCAAACGTGCCGAGCAGAAGTACGGCGTGCCTGCGCGCGACCTGCTCGTCGAACTCGGCCGCCGCGGCATGGTCGGCGGCCAGGAAGACATGATCGAAGACACCGCGCTCACGATGGCGCGGGCACGCGGCGCCAGCGCATGAGTCCCCTCAGCACCCTGCACGCACAGCTCGGCGCCGAGCTGCATGCCGCCTTGCGGCAAGCGCACACCGTACCCCCGCTCAGCCAGCGCGGCCTCTCGCTCGACATCGACGACGCCTACCGGATCTCGCTGCACACCCTCGCGCTGCGTCGCGCGCAAGGCGAGCGGGTGATCGGCAAGAAGATCGGCGTCACCTCCGCGGCGGTGCAGAACATGCTGGGCGTGCACCAACCCGATTTCGGCTTCCTCACCGACCGCATGCAGGTGGGTGATGGCGAGGTGATCGACATCCGGGCCCATGGCCTCATCCAGCCGCGCGCCGAAGCCGAGATCGCATTCCTTCTCGACCGCGACCTCAACGGCCCCGGCATCACGCCCGCCGACGTGCTGGCGGCCACCGGCGCCATCGCACCGTGCTTCGAGATCGTCGACAGCCGCATCGCCGACTGGCAGATCGGCATCGTCGACACCGTGGCCGACAACGCCTCCTGCGGCGTCTTCGTGCTCGGCCAAGCACGCGCCGACCCCCGTGCGCTCGATCTCGCCGCCTTGTCCGTTCAGGTGTGGAAGAACGGCGAACCGCTCAGCGAAGGCGTGGGCGCTGCCGTGCAAGGCTCACCGCTCAACGCCGTGGCGTGGCTGGCCAACACACTCGGCGCGCACGGCGTCACGCTCAACGCCGGCGACATCATCCTCTCCGGCAGCCTCGTGCCGCTGGAGCCCGCGCAAGCAGGCGACCGGTTCGAGATGTCGCTGGAAGGCGTGGGGCGGGCGGTGACGGTGTTCGGCTGAAAACGACCGAGGCCCGCGTCACAACCCCTCACGCTGCCACATCACCCCCTCTTCGGTCAGCACCACGTCCATCATCAGGTCATCGGGCCGCGCGCGCAGCAGCGGCAGGAAGCCTTGCGCATAGGCAATGCCGATGGTGAGGGGGCGGGGGGTGAGCGATTGCAGCGTGCGGTCGTAGAAGCCGCCGCCGTAGCCCAGGCGCACGCCGCCCGCGCCGTAGCCGACGCAGGGGATAACGAGCAACGCCGGCGTGAACTCGTCGGTGTCCTTGGGCTTGGGAATGTCGTGCGCATCCAGCTCCATCGGGCAGCCCGGGAACCACACGTGGAATCGAAGCTCGCCGGTTTCCTTGCGCGTGACCGGCAGGCCGATGCGGCGGGGTGCGCCTTCGGGGCCGCCTTCGGTCCAGCGGAAGAGCGCAGGCAACGGGTCGAACTCGCCCTTGATGGGCCAGTAGGCGCCAATGGTGGATTCGCGCCGCGTCACCAGCCAGGCGCGCAGCACGCTTTGCAGCTGAACCGCGCGCTCCAGCCGGTCGGGCATGGATTGGCGGGCTGCGGTGAGCTTGTCGCGCAGCGCCAGGCGTTCTTCGGGGGTCATGCGGGTCTCCAGAACCAACGGGCCGACGCATTGTGCAGGAGCCCCGCGGCGCCCCGGCCCATCGCGGCTGCGGCACACTGCACGCCATGCCGGCCGACAACGAATTCATCGCCCACTGCCGCGAGCTGCTCGGCACCCTGGGCCCCACCCGCGCGCGCCGGATGTTCGGCGGCCATGGCCTGTATGTGGACGACGTGTTCATCGCCTTCGTGGCCTCCGACCGCCTGTACCTGAAGGCCGATGCGCAGACCCAGCCCAAGTTCGAAGCCGCGGGCTGCGAACAGATGGTGGTGGGTTTCCCCGGCAGGGAGATCGCGTTGCGCTACTGGGCTGCACCCGAGGACGCGATGGAGTCGCCCGGCCTGATGCACGCCTGGGCGCGGCTGGCGATGGAGGCCGGCCTGCGTGCGCGCAACGCCAAGCCGGTGCGCAAGCCGAAGCTCAGCCCGGCGCCGGCAGCGCGCTCGCCGCGCCGCCGCGGCGCCGCCCCGACCAAGCGCTGATCACGCGCGACAACCAGGCGGTGGCGCCCTCGCACGGCGGCACCAGCAGCTGGAAGCGGGATTCGCCGTCGGCTTCGATCACCCACTCGCTGCCGGACACCATGGCCAACGCATCGCCGGGCAGCAGCCAGATGTCCTCGGAGCCGCGTTGGGCGGTGCCTGCGCGGGTGAGCCACAGCCGCCCTTCGGTCACGTGAAGTTCGCGCGGGCCCGGGCCGATCTCCAACGTCATGGCACGGTTCGCGGCCAGTGCCCACTGCGCGGGCGTGCGGCGAGACTGTTGCAAATGTGTCATGAGTTGCGTGTTCATGGTCGAGGCTCCTAAACTGCTGGAGCAAAGAATATCGGCGGCCTGGAGCGCCGTCCAATGAATTGCCAACACGGCATTGATGCCGTTTTCTCATGAATACGCCACGCCGCCGTCCACTCGCCATCGGCCCGATCCGGGCTTTCGAAGCCGTGTCGCGCCTGCTGAGTTTTCGGGCCGCGGCCGAAGAGCTGAGCCTCACGCAATCGGCGGTCAGCCGACAGATCCAGGCGCTGGAAGAAGACATGGGCGCCACGCTGCTGCTGCGCGGCACGCGGCGCGTGGAACTCACGCCCGAAGGCGCGGCGTTCCTGCGGGCGCTGGCGCCCAGCCTGGCGCGCATCGACGCCAGCGTGCAGCAGATCCGCCAATCGCGCGGGCGGCGGGTGGTGAGCCTGAGCACCTTCGCCTCTTTCGCCTCGTTGTGGCTGATCCCGCAGATGGAAGCCTTCCAGCGCGAGCACCCGGAGATCGACATCCGCGTCTCGGCCACCGACCACCTGGTCAACATCAACGACTCGGAGTTCGACCTCGTGCTGCGCTACACCAGCCCGGAGAACGCGCCCGCCGGCTCGCAACGCCTGTTTGGCGAAGTCATCACGCCGGTCATCAGCCCGTGGATGGCCGAGCAGGTGCGCCAGGGGCAGGCGCCGCCGCTGTCCACACCCGACGACCTGCGCCATCACACGCTGGCCGAAGAAGACGACCTGCGTCCCAGCGCGGAATTCCTGAGCTGGCGGCACTGGCTCACGCAGCATGGCCATCCGCATCTGCATCCGCGCCGCTGGCTGTATCTCAACTTCACCTACCAGCAGGTGCAGGCCGCGCTCGGCGGCCAGGCCGTCGCCCTGGCGCGCGTGGCCCTCGTGGCCGAGCAGTTGCAGCGGGGCGACCTGCTCGAACCGTTCGGCGCGGCGGGGCGCCTCGCCAACCGATACGCCTACTGGCTCATCTCGACCGACGGGCGGCGCGCACGGCCCGAAGTGGCGCAGTTCTGCAAATGGGTGGAGCAGCGCGCGGAGCAAACACGGCGGGCGCTGGGCGAACCGGACACATAGCGCGTCGCGTCCGGCGACGATCTACGTTTCTGCGTACTCGTGGCCCAGCTTGCTTGAAAACCGCCGGCTGGCAGCCAGCACGGCACGCGCATTGGGCCCCTGCGGCAAGGCGTCGAAGACCTGCAGCAATCCCAGCACCGTCAGCGCGCCAATGAAGGCGCCCGAGCGGTCGAACACCGGCGCCGCCACGGCGCTCACATCAGGCAGCATGGCGCCGCAGGTCGTGCCGACCCCTTGCTGGCGAACATCACGCACACGCTTGCGCAGCCGCTCGCGCTCTTCGCTGCGAGACGCCGGTGCGTACTGAAGCAAGGCCTTGTCGACTGCGGGGTTCACCTCCGCATCAGCCCCCCAGGTGCAATACACCTCGCCCGTGGCCGACCGAAGCAGCGGCATGACGGTGCCCAGCCGCGCATACACCGTGAGCGGCCGCAGTCCCTGCTCCCAGCGAACAATCACTGGACCGGTGGGCGACCAGATGCTGAAGAACGAGGCCTCCCCGGTTTCATTGCTGATCTCCCGCAGGTAAGGCGCACAGATGTGCTGGACGTCGAGCCGGTCCACGGCCGTCAATCCCAGGCGGATCGCGAAAGGCCCGAGCACGTAGCCGCCCGGCTTGCCGACCTTGCGCACCAAACCTGTCTTGACGAGGCTCACCAGGTAGTGGTGCACCCGCGACGGCGCAAACCCGCTGGCGCGCGCAATGGCCGAAACGCCCAGCGGCGCGGTCGCTTCATGCAGCACGTCGAGGATGGCGCGGCGATCTCGACGGCCGCCACACCGCGCTGCGGCGCTTCAGAAGGGACTCTCGATCTCGGCATCGACACGCGCTCCAGACAGGCGATGGCGACTATAGGCGCCCGGCCGGCGGCGATGCGTCAGGCCGCTTCGCTGCGCTTGGCACCGAGGTAGGTGTCGATCACGCGCGGGTCGGTCGCAAGGTCCCGCGCCGCACCCTCCAGCACCACCTCGCCCATCTCCAGCACATAGCCATGGTCAGCGACTTCGAGGGCGGCCCGCGCGTTCTGCTCCACCAGCAGGATCGTGACCCCGGTGCGGCGCAGGCTGTCGAGGGTGCGGAAGATCTCCTTCACCACCAGCGGCGCCAGGCCGAGGCTGGGTTCGTCCAGCATCAGCAGCGCAGGCCGGCCCATCAAGGCACGCCCCAGCGCGAGCATCTGGCGCTCCCCGCCGGAGAGCGTGCCCGCGAGCTGCCCGCGCCGCTCCTTGAGGCGGGGAAAAAGCGCATACACCTCCGCCATGGCCGCGCCGTGGTCCCGCAGGCCGAGCCGCACCTGGCGGTAGGCGCCGAGCAGCAGGTTGTCTTCCACGGTCATCGTCGAGAACAGCGCCCGCGTTTCAGGCACCAGCGCGATGCCTGCCATCACGCGATCTTCCAGCGAGCGCCGGGCGATCGATTGCCCGCGGTACGCGATGTCCCCGCGCGACGGCAACACCCCCATCAGCGCATTCAACAGCGTCGACTTGCCCGCGCCATTGGGCCCGATCACCGTGATCACGCTGCCTTGCGGCGCGCGCAGGCCCAGGCCGTGCAGCACCTCGGCCCGGCCATAGCCGGCCCGCAGATCGGTGACGTTCAACAGCAGTTCGCCCATCTCAATGCTCCGTTCCGAGGTAGGCCGCGCGCACCGCCGGGCTGGCCTGCACTTCGCCAGGCGTGCCCTCGATGAGCTTGGTGCCGAACTCCATCACCACCACGCGGTCGACGAGGTTCATCACCAGGTCCATGTCGTGCTCCACCAGCAGGATGGACAGGCCCTCCGAGCGCAACTGGCGCAGCACCTGGGCCAACGCCTCCTTCTCCTTCAGCCGCAGCCCGGCGGCGGGCTCGTCGAGCAGCAACAGGATGGGGTCCGCGCACAAGGCACGGGCAATCTCCATCAACCGCTGCGAGCCGAGCGAGAGATTGCCGGCCAGCTCATGCATCTGGCCGGCCATGCCGATGCGCACCAGTTGCGCTTCAGCTTCCTTCAGAAGCTGCCGCTCCTCGGCGCGATCGCGCCGCAGGATCGCGGAGGCGACGCCGCAGCGCCCGCGCATGTGCGCACCCAGCGCCACGTTCTCCAGCACCGTCATGCCGGCGACCATCTTCACGTGCTGAAACGTGCGCGAGACGCCGCGCTGGGCAATCTCGCGCGATGCCAGCGCATCGATGCGCTGCCCGCAAAGCGCCACCTCTCCGCCGCTCGCACCGAGCACGCCTGTCACGAGATGGAAGGTGGTCGACTTGCCCGCACCGTTCGGCCCGATCAGGCCCAGGATCTCGCCGGCACGCACCTCGAAACTCACATCGTTGACAGCCACCAGGCCGCCGAACAGCTTGCGCACCCGCTTCACGTCGAGCACCAATTCCCCGGGCTGCGGCCGGGGCCGCTCGGCCAGCGGCGCCGCCTCGCGCCAATCCGCCTGGCGCACGCGGCGCGGCAAGCGCGCGTCGACGAAGGCCCAGAGGCCGTCGCGCGCGTATTGCAGCACCAGCACCAGCAAGACGCCAAAGACGATGATCTCGTAGTTGCCGCCACTGCCCAGCAGGCCGGGCAGCACGACCTGCAACTGGTCTTTCAAGACCTGCACCGCCACAGCGCCGACCAGCGCACCCCAAACGTGCCCGACGCCGCCGAGGACGGCCATGAACATGTATTCGATGCCCATGTTGAGCCCGAACGGCGAGGGGTTCACGGTGCGCTGGAAATGCGCGAACAACCATCCCGACAGCCCCGCCAGCAACGCCGCGAGCACGAAGACGGTGACCTTCACGCGCAAGGTGTTCACGCCCATCGACTCGGCGAGGATGGCCCCGCTCTTGACCGCGCGCATCGCGCGGCCGACCCGCGAATCCAGCAGATGCGTCATCGCGAGCACGGCCAGCAGCACCAGCGCCCACAGCAGGCAGTAGAAGCGGCGCCCGGTGTTCAGCGCGAAGCCGCCGATCTCCAGCGCTGGAATGCCGAACAAGCCGTCGTACTTGCCCAGCATGCCGAGGTTGCCGAACAGGTAAAAGAGGCTCAGGCCCCAGGCGATGGTCGCCAGGGGCAGGTAGTGGCCCGACATGCGCAGCGTGACCCAGCCCAGCACCCAGGCGGCCACCCCCGTGATGGCGAGGCCCGCCCACAGGGTGATCCACGGCGACAGGCCATGCGCAGTGCACAGGTAGGCCGACGCGTAGGCGCCCAGGCCCACGAACGCCGCCTGCCCGAACGATGTGAGGCCGGCCACGCCGGTGAGCAGCACCAGCCCCAGCGCCACCAGCGCGTACAGGCCGATGTAGTTGGCCTGCGTGATCCAGAACTCCGGCACCGGCAACAGCGGAAGCGCGGCGATGGCAGCGAGAAAAGCAAACAGAGAAATGCGGCGCATGCTCACGCCTCCTCGTCTTGCGGGCCATGCTGAAGGCTTCTCAGCAGCAGGATCGGAAGGATCACCGTGAACACGATCACCTCCTTGAATGCACTGGCATAGAACGAGCCGAAGCTCTCCAGAACCCCCACGAACAACGCGCCCAGGAAGGCCCCGGGGTAACTCGCCAGGCCGCCGAAGATGGCGGCAACGAATCCTTTGAGGCCGATCAGGAAGCCCGAGTCATAGAACATCGTGGTGACCGGGCTGATCAACAGGCCCGACAGCGCGCCGATGAACGCCGCCAGCGCAAAGCTCAGCTTGCCGGCCTCTGCCGGCGAGATGCCCATCAGGCGCGCGCCCAAACGGTTCACCGCCGTCGCGCGCAATGCCTTGCCGCGCAGCGTGCGCTCGAAGAACAGGAACAGGATCGCGATCAGGGCCACCGTCACCATGAGGATGATCAGCGCCTGCCCGGTGAGCATCAACCCGCCCGCCTCGAAGCGGCTGTCCCAGAAACTCGGGTTGCGGAAGCCCTCCGCACCAAAGAACAGCAAGCCCAGACCCGTGAGCGCGAAATGCACGCCGACGGAGACGATCAGCAGGACGAGCACGGAAGCGTCTGCGAGCTTCTCGTACGCCAGCCGATAGACCAGCGGCCCCAATGGCGTGACGATGGCCAGCGTGAGCAGGCTTTGCAGCAGCAGCGGCAGTTGGCGGGGCGCAGCCCACAGCGTCACGCCCAGCAACACCGCCGGCAGCAGCAGCGAACGGACCGCACGCCACAGCGAAGCGGCAATGGGCAACCCCACGCGCACGCTGCGCGCCGCATCCATGGCACAAGCCACGAAGGCCAGAACGACCAGCAGGTAGACCGTGCCGGGCACCCGCCCCAGTTGCAGCATCGCCAGCGTGAGCGCGCCGTACGCGACGAACTCACCCTGCGGTAGAAAAAGAACGCGTGTGACGGCGAACACCAGCACCGTGGCGAACGCCAGAAGGGCGTAGATGGCGCCATGGGTGGTGCCGTCGAGCATCAAGATGCCCGCAATCGAGAAGTCCATGCAGTTCCTTTGCGCGCAGGCTCAGGCGCAACGTCCCGTTGGCGGGACGCCAGTTCATTGGCGGGGGGCTGAGGTTGAGGTGGCGCCCGTCACCCGCACCGCTCAGGCACGCGTGCCGGTGGTCAAGGGGCCAGCTTCCATTTGCCGCTTTCGACACGGACGATGTAGCGCGAGCGGTTGTCCAGACCCACGTGATCCGTCGGCGTCATGTTGTAGACGCCCTGCGTGCCGACCAGATCCTTCGTGCCTTCCAGCGCATCGCGCAGGGCCACGCGGAACTCGGGCGTCCCGGGCTTGGCGCTCCTGGCCGCGACGCGCACCGCGGCATCCAGCAGCATGTAGGCGTCGTAGGCGTTCGAGATGAACGTGGTCCGGCTTCCTTCCCCGTACCTCTGCTCGTAGCGGCGCACGACGTCGGTGGCGATCTTCGCGATCGGGTTGTCCGCCGGCAGCTGATCGGCAACCAGCAGCGGGCCCACCGGCAGGTAGATGCCTTCGGCACTGGCCCCCGCAACACGAAGGAAGTCGTTGTTCGCCACGCCGTGCGTCTGGTAGATGGCGCCCTGGTAGCCCCGCTCCTTCAGCGTGATCTGCGGCAGCGCTGCGGGCGAGCCCGACGCGGCAATCAGAATGGCATCGGGCCGCGCGGTCACCAGCTTCAGTGCCTGGGCCGTGACATTGGTGTCGCCGCGCCCATAGCGCTCATTGCCCACCAGCTTCAGCCCATGCCGCTCGGCCTGGGAGGTCAGGCGCGCCCAGTAGCCTTCGCCGGTGGCATCCGAGAAGCCGATGTACCCGATGGTCTTGAACTTCATCTTGACCATGTGTTCCACGATGGCGTCGACCATCATGGCGTCGTTGTGGACCCCCTTGAAAGCCCACGCGCGGCGGGCGTCCATGGGCTCGACGATCGCCGAGCCGGCACCCATGGCGAGCATCGGCGTGCGCGATTCCGCGGCCACTTCCAGCATCGCGATGCAGTTGGGCGTGGTGGTCGATCCGATCAAGGCATCGACCTTGTCTTCGCTGGTCATGCGGCGCGCGTTGCGCACCGCCGCGGTGGTGTCCGACGCATCGTCGAGCATGATGTACTCGACCTTCAGTCCGCCCAGCGTGTCAGGCAGCATCTGCAAGGTGCGTTTCTCGACGATGCCCAGCGACGCGGCGGGACCGGTCTCCGAGACGGTCACGCCGATCTTGACCTGGGCATGGGCCAGCACGGCCAGGCCCGCCAGGCCTGCCGCAAAGGCCGCCTTGACGGCACGGAAAAATGTCGCGTTCTTCATGGTGTCTCCTGTCTTGAGTTGTTCATCAATCGCTCCCGGATCCGCTGGTAGCGGATCGGGCCGGCATCGATCTCCAGCAACACGGGCCTGAGGGCATCCGGTCCACCGGCGCGATCGATCTCGCGCTGCTGGGCCAGGATCATGGGTTCGTCCTGCATCTCGAAGGCGTAGCGGCGCAGGTCCGACAGCCGCTTCTCGATCTCGGGACGCTGGTCCGGCGGCAGCGGCAGCGGGTTCTGCCTCGCCGCGGCAAAGTGGTAGTGGGTGCTGGTCTCGGTCTCGGGCGTCAGGAAATGCGTGCCGAAGATGCCGGTGGCCTGATCGCTCGGGAGGTCCGGCGCGCACACGGTCACGTCGTTGAGGAAATTGCCGGGCGCATCGCAACGGATCTCGTTGCGCAGGTTCACGGGCGCGCCGTCGCGCCGGTACAGCATGTCGAACAGCTCGGGCGGCGGGATGCGCAGGCTCTCGCGGCGCACGTAGAGGGTGTTGCCACGCTCTTCGACGGTGATTTCGGCGGCGGCCATCTCTTCGTTGCCCAGGATGCCCGCGTGCAGGAAGGTCACGTGGCTGAGGTCGAGCAGGTTGTTGACGATGAGATCCGCACCGACGGCCATCTTCAGGCAGTCGCGCTTGCTGATGGGCAGCGGCGAGTCGGCATCGAGCACATGGAAATCGGGGATCAGCGATTCGTCCGGCGGTGCGTCGCCCATCCAGATCCAGATCAGCGAATGCTTCTCGACCACGGGGAAGGCGTCCACGCGCGCCTGCGCCGGGATGCGCCCGGCTCGATGCGGGTTGTGCACGCACGCCCCGCCCGCATCGAACACCAGCCCGTGGTAGCCGCACTGGACGCGCCCATTCGCCAACACCCGGCCGCGATGCAAGGGGGCAAACCGGTGCGGGCAACGATCGCGCAGCGCGACCGGTCGGCCCTCCTCCGTGCGGAAGAACACCAGCGACTGGTTGAGCAGCACGCGCTGCTCCATTGCCCCGCTGCGCAGGTTCTCGGACCACATCGCCACGTACCAAACGTTCTTCAGAAATGCCATGTTCACTGCCTTTGGCGATTCGCAGCCCCCGCGAGGGCGTTGAATCGGTGACGGGTTGCTACTGGGTGGCCGGCCTGCGCGCGTCGCCCGCGCGATTCCCCGCCTCGGCTGGCTTCTCCTGCGCCAAGCGCTTGTTCATCAGCCATCGGAACTGGGAGAGCGCCGCGTCCGCCGGCATGGGCGCCATCTTCCAATCCGGCGAGCGCTCCAGATTGCGCGCCTGCGCCTCGATGACCAGGCGATCCTCCTCGAACGCGGTGACGATGTCCTTGAACAAGTTCTCGGTGATGTCGGCCTGGTCGAGCGCGAAGTTGCGCGGCACGGCGTAGAAGTAATGCGAGCTGGCGGCGGTCTCCGGCGTGACCGCCTGGCAGCTTCTGAACTCCAGCGCATCCACGTACCGGCCTTCGGGCGCGCCGGTGCCCGTGGCCTGAACCCCCGAATGCATGATCAGCACGCCCGGGATGTGGAAGTCGTAGAAGTGCCAGCGGTCCACGCCACCCGAAAAGCTCGCCATGCGGGTGTGGAACGGCGCCGGCACGTCGTCGATCAGCCAGCGCTCGACACGCACCAGAAATTCCCCCCGGATGACCCTGGGCCGGTTCAGCGCGATGTTCTCGGTGCCGCCGAGCGTGGACGGATGCACGTAGCCGATGTGCGAGAAGTCCAGCAGGTTGTCGCAGATCAGCATGTGCGGCGCGTCGTAGTGGTAGTAGCCCGCCTTGTAGGTCCAGTCTGCGTGGTCGAGCGACCAGGCCTCGGGAATGGCCGCCGGATCGGCCAGCGCGGGGTCGCCCATCCAGATCCAGATCCAGCGATGGCGCTCGACCACGGGGTACCGCGGCACGCTCGCCGGCACCGCCACCCGCTCCTGGCCGGGGATCTCGTCGCACACGCCGCGGCTGTCGAACCGCATGCCGTGGTACATGCAGCGGATCGAATCCCCCTCGCGCCGCCCTTTCGACAAAGGCGCGCCGCGATGCGCACAGCGGTCCGCCAGGGCGACCACCTCGCCGTCGGTCTTGCGAAAGAAGCACACCTGCTCGCCCAGCAGCGTGCGCACAAACGGGCGCTCACCCTGGATCTCATGGCCCCAGGCGGCCACGTACCAGCAGTTGCGCACGAACATGTTGACCATCGGGGCCTCGGCTTCGAATCGGTGTTCCGTCGAACGAATCGAGGCCACGCAGCGACAGCAGCCCCGGTTCGTTCAGCAAGCCTTCACTGTAGGAATGCCAGCCCGTGGACGCCACATCGATTTACGCATCGTAAAAAAGCCGCGCTGCGGAAGCGCAGGGCAGCCCTACGCGACGACGCCGTACTCGGTGACCACCAGCGTCAGCGGCTGGTCGTGCGGCTGGGGCGCGAGATCGGCGTCGTCGATCTCGCAGGCGGACCACGCGACGCCGACCGAAGTCACGTGGGGATGGGCCGCCAGCCAGCGATCGAAGAAGCCCCCGCCATATCCCAGGCGGAAACCGGTGCGCGTGTAGCCCACGCAGGGCACCAGGACCACATCCGGGATCGCCGATTCGCCTTCGGGCACCGCCATCCCGCATTCGTCGCGCGCGACCAAGGGTTCGCCCCGCCAGCGCCGGTAGTGCATTTGCGGCGGCTGGCGCTGCGCGAAAGGCAAAGCCAACGGGAGGGCTGTGCGCTGCTTGTCGTCCAGCCACAGGCGGGCTGCGTTAAATTCCGAGCGGACGGGCCAGTACACACCGAGACAATCAGGTTCGAGGCGCGCCACCACCGAGGTCAATGCCAGTGCCAAGGTGTGTTCTGCCGATGAAACTTCTGGCGACGCAGCGAACCTCTCTCTCACGGCCAGCAATTGCGTGCGAAGCGCTGGCCGGGAACGCGTGCCCGATGGGGGCTCAGTCGTAGACACGTTGAGAAAAGAGGTCAGAGTTTGAAATCAGTATATGTGCCTGCGTTCGCCGCACGCCCCCTTCTCGCCACGCTGGGCCTTGCCGTCGCGCTGTTCGCAGGCGCCGCGCCCGCGGCCGCGCAGACCGGCGACGACGCCATCGTGGCCGCCGCCGACGCCTTCCGCAAGAAAGACCGCGCCCGCCTGAGCGCACTGCTCGCGACCGCACATGCCGAGCGCCACCCGTTGGCGCAGTGGGTCGACTACTGGCAGCTCACGAGCCGCCTGAACGAGGCCACGGTGCCGGAATTGGAAGCGTTCTACCGCCGCTGGAGCGGCACCTACGTGGAAGACCGGCTGCGCAACGATTGGCTGCTGGAACTGGGCAAGCGCCGCGACTGGGCCGCCCTCGCCGCCGACTACCCGCGGTTCCGCATGAACGACGACCGCGAAGTGAGCTGCTATGCCGCGCTGGCCGATCACCTGAGCGGCAAGGAGGTGCAGGCCACCGCCCTGGCGGCCTGGCGCAACCAGCGCGATGCCGACGACGGCTGCGCCCTGCTCGGCGCCACCTTGTACGACGCCAAGCTGCTGACCGACGCCGATGCCTGGCGCCGCGCACGCGTGGCGATCGAAGCCAACCGCCCACGCGCCGCGCGGCAAGCGGCCCTGCTGGTGAGCCTGCGCGCCGGCAGCGACGTGAGCGACCTGGCCGGCAACCCGTCGCGCTACCTGGCCGCGCTCAACCCGCGCAGCCGCATCGACAGCGAACTGGCCACGCTGGCGCTGATGCGGCAGGCGGCCACCGACCCCGATGCTGCCAGCGCCGCACTCAATGTCCGCTGGGAAGCCGCCCTCCCGCCTGAACTCGCGGCCTGGGCCTGGGCCGCCGTGGCCAAGCAGTCGGCCATCCGGCTGTTGCCCGACGCATCCAGCCACTACCAACGCGCCTCCATGCTGGCCGGCCAGGCTGGCGTGGACATCGACTGGGTCGACGACACCCTCGCCTGGAAAGCCCGCGCCGCATTGCGCGCCAACGGCGGGCAGCCCCGTTGGCAGCAGGTGGTGCAGGCCATCAACGCGATGAACTCCAGCGAGCAGCGCGACCCGACCTGGGTCTACTGGAAAGCGACCGCGCTGCGCGCCATGGCACCCGACTCCAGCGAACCCGAAGCCATGCGAGCGCAGGCCGAGGACATGCTGGGCAGCATCGCCGGGCAGCTGCACTTCTACGGCTCGCTCGCGGCCGAAGCGCTGGGCCAGCCGATCACCTTGCCACCCCGGCCCTTGCCGCCGAGCGGCGCCGAACGCACGGCCGCGGCGCGCGAACCCGGCCTGGTGCGCTCGATGCAGCTCATTTCGCTGGGCCTGCGCAGCGAAGGCGTGCGCGAATGGAACTTCACGCTGCGCGGCATGGACGACCGCGCCCTGCTGGCCGCCGCGCAACTGGCCTGCGACCGCGAGATCTGGGACCGCTGCATCAACACCAGCGACCGCACGCGCGGCGAAGTGAACATGGCGCAGCGCTTCCCCCTGCCGCATCGCCAGGAGTTGCTGGCCCGCACCCGCACGCTCAACGTGGATCCCGCCTACGTCTACGGCCTGATCCGCCAGGAATCCCGGTTCATCCTGGATGCGCGTTCGGGCGCAGGCGCTTCCGGCCTGATGCAGGTCATGCCGGCCACGGCCCGCTGGACGGCCCGCAAGATCGGCATGCCCTTCAACAACAGCATGATCAACGACCGCGACATGAACCTCACCCTGGGCACGCAGTACCTGCGGCTGGCGCTCGAAGAATTCGAGGGCTCCCAGCTGCTGGCCGCCGCCGCGTACAACGCCGGGCCGGGCCGCCCGCGACGCTGGCGCGAAGGCGCCACGCTCGACGCCGCCATCTGGGCCGAGAACGTCCCGTTCTCCGAAACACGCGACTACGTCAAGAAAGTGCTGTCCAATGCGGTGTTCTACGCTGCGCGGCTGTCCGACCCCGACGCCACACACGCCCCGTCGCTGCGCCAACGGCTGGGCCAGACCGTCGGCCCCAAGCCCGCCGCCGCCCCCTCCCCGAACCCGGACCTGCCCTGAACCCACATGTCACGACCCGTCAACCTTTTGATCCTTGGCGGCACCGGCTTCCTGGGCCGCAGCCTGTGCGAAAGCCTTGTCGAACGGGCGCGCGGCGGCCACGGGCGCCTGACCATTCCCAGCCGCCATCCGCAGCGGGCGAAAGCCATCCAGATGCTGCCCACGGTGGAGCTGGTCCGCGCCGACGTGCATGACGAACTCGAACTGCAACGCCTGGTGGCCGGCCGCGACGCGGTGATCCATCTCGTGGGCACGCTGCACGGCGACGCCGCCGGTTTCGAGCGCGTGCACGTGGAGCTGCCACGGAAACTGGCACGCGCCTGCGCGGCCACCGGCGTGCGACGCGTCATCCATGTGAGTGCGATCGCGGCCACCACCGACGGGCCGTCGCTGTACCTGCGCACCAAGGCCGCCGGCGAAGAGTTGCTGCGCAACGCAGACCTCGACCTCACCGTGCTTCGCCCATCGGTGATGTTCGGTGCGGAAGACCGCTTCATCAACCTGTTCGCGCGCGTGCAGGCGGTGTTTCCGTTCGTCGAACTCGCGGGCGCCGATGCGCGCTTCCAGCCCGTGTGGGTGTGCGACGTGGCACGCGCGATCGCCACCGCGCTCGACGAGCGCGACAGCATCGGCCGCATCTACGAGTGCACCGGTCCCGATGTGTACACACTGGCCGAACTGGTTCGCCTCGCGGGGCGTTGGGCGGGGCATCCGCGCCCGGTGCTGTCGCTGCCGCCCTGGGCGGCGCGGCTGCAGGCCACGCTGATGGAATGGCTGCCGGGCACGCCGCTTCTTTCCCGCGACAACCTGTTGTCGATGCAAGTACCCAGCGTCGCGCAAGACGTGCATCCCAGCCTGCTCGCCCTGGGCATCCAGCCGCGGGCCATCGAAGCCATCATGCCGGCGCTGCTGTCGGGCCGTGCAGGCCCGGCGCGGCTGGAGGCGCTGCGCCAGAAACGGCCTCGCTTCTGAGTGGATGCTTTGCCCGCATCGTGGCGATGCGGGCTTCTCATCGCCCCGGCCGCAGGCGAGGCCTACCATGACGCACTCTCGTTCAGGAGACCCTCATGGCATTGACGCTCTACATCGGCAACAAGAACTACTCTTCCTGGTCGATGCGGCCGTGGGTGCTGCTGCGCCAGGCGGGCATTCCATTCGACGAGGTGATGCTGCGCTTCGATGGCTTCGGCCCCGAATCCAGCTTCAAGCGGCAGGTGGCCCACCACTCGCCGGCCGGACGCGTGCCGGTGCTGGTGGATGACGGCCTCACCGTGTGGGACACCCTGGCCATTGCCGAGTACGTGGCCGAGAAATTCCCCGCCAAGAACCTGTGGCCGGCCGACGCGCGAGCCCGGGCCCGCGCACGCAGCATCTGCGCCGAGTTTCACGCCGGCTTCGTCGCCCTGCGCAGCCACTTCGGCATGAACATCGAAGCCGCGCTGCCCGAGGTGGGCGCGCGCGTCCTGCGCGAACAGGCCGCGGTGCGCGCCGATGTCGATCGGGTGGTCCAGATCTGGTCCGAATTGCTGGCCGAACACGGCGGCCCGCTGCTGTTCGGCCACTTCACCGTGGCCGATGCGTACTACGCGCCGGTGGTCAAACGCTTCGTCACCTTCGGCGTGCCGGTGCCCGCACCGGTGCAAGCCTACATCGAGCGTGTGCAGGCGCTGCGCGGTGTGGCCGACTGGACGCAAGGCGCGCTGGCCGAGCACGACTTCCTGCCGTTCGAAGAACCGTACCGCACGTCGCGCTGAGCCTGCGGCCTACACTGCCGGCCATGGAAAAGTGGATGGTCGGCGGCGCGGTGCGCGACGCCTTGCTGGGCCTGCCGGTGAACGACCGAGACTGGGTCGTGGTCGGCGCCACGCCGCAAGACATGGTCGACGCCGGCTACACGCCGGTGGGCAAAGACTTCCCGGTGTTCCTGCATCCCCAGACCCGCGAAGAAGTGGCGCTGGCGCGCACCGAGCGCAAATCGGCGCCCGGCTACCGCGGCTTCGTCGTGCATGCCGACCCGAGCGTCACGCTCGAAGAAGATTTGATGCGCCGCGACCTCACCATCAATGCGATGGCGCAGAGCGAGGACGGCACCGTTGTCGACCCCCATGGCGGCCAACGCGACCTGCGCGGCAAGGTGCTTCGCCATGTGTCTGCGGCATTCGCCGAAGATCCGGTGCGCATCCTGCGCCTGGCACGCTTCGCGGCACGTTTCGCCGACTTCAGCGTGGCCGCTGAAACCCAGGCGCTGATGCGGCAGATGGTGGCCGATGGCGAAGTCGATGCCCTGGTGCCCGAGCGCGTGTGGCAAGAACTGGCGCGCGGCCTGATGGAAACCACCCCATCGCGCATGTTCGAGGTGTTGCGCGACTGTGGCGCGCTCGCCAAACTGATGCCCGAAGTGGCCTGCCTGTGGGGCGTGCCGCAACCCGAGGCCCACCACCCCGAGGTGGACACCGGCGTGCACCTGATGCTCGTGCTCGACACCGCGGCACGTCTGCACGCACCGCTCACCGTGCGCTTCGCCTGCCTGGGCCACGACCTGGGCAAAGGCACCACGCCGCCCGCCGAGTGGCCGCGCCACGTCGCGCACGAGGCCCGCAGTGTGAAGCTCGTGCAGCGCCTGGGTGAACGGCTGCGGGTCCCGAACGACTGCCGGGAACTGGCCGAAGCCGTCGCGCGCGAACACGGCAACGTTCACCGCAGCGGCGAGCTGAACGCGGCGGCGGTGATGCGGCTGCTGGACCGCTGCGACGCCTGGCGCCGCCCGGCGCGCTTCAGTGAACTCCTGTTCGCGTGCGAATGCGATGCCCGTGGCCGCACCGGCCTGGAAGATCAGCCCTATCCGCAGCGCGAAAGGCTTCAGCGTTGCCTGGACGCGGCCCTCGCTGTGGAGACCGCCGATGTTTCCGCGCAAGCGCTGGCACAAGGCCGGCAAGGCGCAGCCATTGGAGAAGCGATCCGCGCAGCGCGGCAAACCGCGGTAGCGGCAGCCCTGTCGCCCTGATCTCTCGTCCTGATCCGGCCGGCTCGGTGCGCCGGCCCCCTCACACAGTGCGTCACCGTCTTTATGAACAAAAAACTGTTCATTTCATTGATTTGACTACTTTATTAGTCAAATTGAAGAGATTTCATTTCCTAAAATGTCCAATAAAGTAGAATAACTAAAGAATATTCCACTCCGATGGACATGAGCAGCATTCAGCACATTTCAGCCAGACTCCGAGACGCCCTGGCGCAAAGCGGCCTCACACAGCAGGAGTTGCGCAAGTCGGCAGGCATCTCGCGGCAAACGCTGGCGAATGTGCTCAAGGGCATCGACGACTACAAGCTCAGCACCTTGCTGGGGTTGGTCGACCGCCTGGGCCTGGAACTGGTGCTGCTGCCCAAAGCCGCCTCGCGCGGTCTGCCGCCGCCAAGCTCCGAGCCGGTGGTCGAGACGATGGTGGATCGCGTCCGCAAACAGCTGGGGGCCGCTGAGCCGATACACCCCGCAAAGGCCCGGAAACCATGAACGTCAAGGCGCTCGAGATCCTGCTGGGGCGGCGCCGCGTGGGCCTGCTGTTCCAGTACGCCCTCGCCCCCGACCAGGTGATCAACCGCTTCGTCGCCGACGACGTGTTCGCCCGCGACCCTCGGCAGGAAATCCTCTCGTATGCATTCGTCGCCGGCGAGCCCCAGGCCCAGGCCGCGTTCTGGGCCGCCGTGTCGGGGCCGCAGCTCAACGGCGCCATGTCGAGCGCGCCGCAGCGCGGCTGGCTGCTGCCGGCTTTCTTCCAGAACCTGCTGCCCGAGGGGCCGCTGCGCGAGCGGATCGCCGAGATGCGCGGCTGCAGCCCCCATGATCACTTCGAGCTGCTGGCCGCCACGGGCAAAGACCTGCCCGGCGACGTGCACGCTCTGCCCGCCGACCTGTCGCGCGACGAGATGTCGCGCCTGGTGACCCAGGACAACGACGCCCTGGAGATGTCCGTGGTAGCCGCGCCGCTGGACGACGCCATCTCCGTCTCCGGCGTGCAGGCCAAGCTGGCAGTGCTCAAGGAAGGCGGCCGTTTCGTCGCGCGGACCAAGCTCGCCGGTGAAAACCAGGTGCGCCACGTCATCGCCAAGCTGCCCGTGGCGGACTACCCGCGGCTGCCGGAGCTGGAAGACCTGTCACTGCGCCTGGCCGCCACGGCTGGCATCTCGGTGGTCGAAGCCGAGCTGGCCCCCCTCGAGTTGCTCGCGGTCGAGCACGGCTATGACTTGGGCGGCGTGGACCGCCAGACGAAGTTCCTCGCCGTCTTCCGGTACGACCGCGATGCCGACACCCCCACGGGCCGCGTGCATTGCGAAGACTTCGCCCAGATCCTCGGCGTGCAGCCCGAAGCCAAGTACACGCTGGACTACCTGACGGTTGCGGGCGTACTGATGGCGATGCCCTCGCTTGGCGAACCCGCAGTGCATGAACTGCTGCGCCGCATTCTCGTCAACGAAATGCTCGGCAACCCCGACATGCACCTGAAAAACATCGGGCTGCGTTATCCGGATGGCCGCACGCCGGAACTGCCCCCGGCCTACGACATCGTGGCGTATGCCGCCTACGGCATCGTCAAGCAGGGCCGAGCGTTGCACCTGGTGCCGCCGCTGCCGCGCGGCGACAAGCCCGCCATCGACCCCATGGCACCGCTCAGCCCGATTGTCGTGCGCGACTTCTGCGCGCGGCTCGGCCTGCCCGAGAAGCCCGCGTGGACAGCGCTGCGCCACTGTGCCGAGAAAGCGCACGACACCTGGCCGGCGCTCATCGCGGCGGCGGACATCACCGAGAAAATGAAGGCGCGCCTGCTGGCCCGGCTGGCGGAATACGGCGCACTCCGAAGAAGCCCGCGCTGAGCGCGCGACAACGTCACCAGCATCGCCTCAGAACAGCAGGCTGATCCCCATTGCCACCGCACTGAGCAGCACGCTGCTGGCCAACGGAATGAAGAACTCGCGCCCGAGCAGGCGGAACTTGAAATCGCCCGGCAGGCGGCCCAGGCCTACTTTCTCCAGCCACTCGCGCAGCGCGCTGAACAGCAGCAGCGCGAGAAAAATGACGATCAGCCAGCGGATCACAGGCGGTGCGTCCGGTCGCCTTCGGTGAAACCGAGAGCGGCTGCGTTGAACGCGTCGCCACAGCCACGCGCCAAGCCGATCACCTTGAACAGCTCGCCCATCTCGTGCTCGGTGAGCAGCTTCTGTGCATGCGCCACGGTGCGCACGTCAGCACCTTCCAGCAGCGCCATCACGCCGCAGTTCAGTAGGAAACGCGCCTGCGAGGTGTAGCCCACCACGTCCAGCCCCGCGTCTTGCGCGGCCAGCGCCACGCCGGTGAAGTTCACATGCGCGGTGATGTCCTTCTGCCCCACGTCCACCAGCGGGTTGTCGTCAGCCCGATGGGCACGGTGGCACATCAGCGTGCCGCCCACACGCTGGGGGTGGTAGTACTCGGCTTCCGGAAAACCGTAGTCGATGAAGAACGCCGCCCCGCGCTGCAAGCGCTCGGCCAGCGTGGCGATGAAGGCCTCGGCCTGTGGGTGGATTTCCGTCACGGTACCGGGCACGAAGGGGCCTTCGTTCGGCGGGCGCAACGCCGTGGGCCGATCAGCCCAGGCAAACCCGCCACCCGCGGCCACCACCCCGCGCTCGAGCCACTGCGTGCCGTCAAAGGCCAGCAACTGCACCGGCATTGCATCCAGCACCTCGTTGCCGACCACCACCCCGCGGATGGCATCGGGCAGTGCATCGGCCCATTGAACGCGCTCACCGAATCTCGCCAATCGCGCTTGCTGGCGCGCCCGCAAGCTGCCCGACAGGTCGACGATGGTGTAGCGCGACACCGCCACGCCCTGGGCGGCGAGTTCATCCAGCAGCTGCTCGGCGAGCGCGCCGGAGCCCGCGCCGAATTCCCACAATGCGCTGGTCTCGCTCGCGTGCAGCGCCTGCGCCACCTGGGAAGCCAGGGCACGGCCGAACAAGGGCGACAGCTCCGGTGCGGTCACGAAATCGCTGCCCGACGCCGGCATCAGCCCGAACTTGCGGCTGTCATTCGCGTAGTAGCCAAGCGAGGGCGCGTAGAGCGCCGTCGCCATGAAGCGGTCGAACGGCAGCCAGCCCCCCTGCCGCTCGATGGCCCGCCGGATCAGGCTGGACAAGGCGCCCGATACACTGGCGGACTGGTTGTTCGTCATCACGCCATTGTAGAAACCATGTCCGAGCGCCCCGTCGTTCTTGTCACCGGAGCCGCCCGCCGACTGGGGCGCGAGATCGCGCTCGACCTCGCCGCGCATGGCTTCGACCTCGCCGTGCATTGCCGCAGCTCGCAAGACGAGGCCCACGCCACTGCGACACAGGCCCGCGCCCTGGGTGCGCGCGCCGAGGTCTTCGCGGCCGACCTGTCGGACGAGCCCGCCTGCCGCGCGCTGGCGCCGGACGTGATCGCGCGCTTCGGCCGGCTCGACGCAGTCGTGAACAACGCCTCCACGTTCGAATACGACAACGCCGAGCGCTTCAGCTATGCGGCCATGGCCACCCACTGGCAGGCCAACACCGGGCCTGCTGTGCTGCTGTCACAGGCGCTGCACACCCATCTGCAAGGCACCGGCCGCACCGGCTGCGTGGTCAACCTGCTCGACCAGAAGCTCTGGAATCCCAACCCCGACTACTTCTCGTACACGCTGTCCAAGGCGGCGCTGCACGCGGCCACGCAGATGCTCGCGCTGGCCCTGGCGCCCTCGGTGCGCGTGTGCGGCGTGGCGCCGGGCATCACGCTGGTCTCGGGGCCGATGACGGCCGACGAGTTCGCCGCGGCGCACCGCCTCACGCCGCTGCAACGCTCTTCCACGCCGCAAGACATCGCCCGCAGCGTGCGCTTTCTGCTCGAATCCCCCGCCATCACCGGCACCACCTTGCTGGTCGATGGCGGCCAGCACCTCATGCCGCAGCCGCGCGACGTGATGTTCGCCGCGAACCCTTCCAAAGAAGCCTGACATGCACAGCCTGATCGACAACGCCGCCCTTCGGGATTGCCGCCGCCTCTTCCTGCGCAACTACGAGGTGTGGATCAACATCGGCGTGCACGACTTCGAGAAGCGCGGCGAGCAGCGGGTACTGGTCAACATCGACCTGTACATCCCCCTTGCCGTCTCCACGCCCAAGGAGGACGAACTCGACGAGGTGGTCGACTACGACTTCATGCGCCGCAGCATCGGCATGCGCGTGAAAGAAGGCCACATC
>CAZBOF010000069.1:0-640 GCA_964493285.1 uncultured Rhizobacter sp.
GGGATTGGCGTTGTAGGTGTCGTCCACCAGCGTGACCGGCACGCCCTGCACTCGCGCGCGTTGAATCTGCGAGCGGCCCTTGACCGGCTCGAATGCCGAGAGGCCGCGCGCCACCGCATCGAGCGGGCAGCCCGCCGCCAGTGCACAGGCCGTGGCCGCCAGCGCGTTCTTGACGTTGTGCCAGCCGGCCACCCGCAACCCGGCAGCCTGGAAACCGGCCGGGGTGTGCAGCATCAGCGACCAATGGTCGGCGACCCATTCCGCGTCCACCGTGACGTCGGCCCCGCCGCGCAGCGCGAACGTGAGCGTGGGCCGCTGGCCTGCCAGACCGCGCCACAGCGGCGTGTAGTCGTCGTCCGCGGGAAACACGGCCACGCCGGTGGGCCCCAGGGCCTCGATGACCGCGCCGTTCTCGCGCGCCACCGCTTCCACCGTGGCCATGAATTCCTGGTGCTCGCGTTGGGCGTTGTTGACCAACGCCACCGTGGGCGCGGTCATCGCCGCCAGCGCAGCGATCTCTCCGGGGTGGTTCATGCCCAGCTCGACCACGCCGGCCCGATGCCAGGCCGCATCCGGCGCGCCGGCTTCCTGCCGCAGGCGAAGCAATGTGAGCGGCACGCCGATGTCGTTGTTGAAGTTG
>CAZBOF010000069.1:650-12539 GCA_964493285.1 uncultured Rhizobacter sp.
CACCGCAATCAGGGGCAACTGCATCCGCGCGCGCCACGCGGCAGCGAGCGCACCGAGCGCCTGCTTGCTGTCCGCCACCTGGAGACCCGGCAGACCGGCCTCGGCCAGCCCGCGTTCGGCGATCGCCGCAACGGCGCCGGCCTGGCGCGCCTGGGCCAGGAACTCGTGCGCGTCGAAGCGCTCGCCCCGCAAGGCCACGAAAAGGTCGCCCGGGCGCAGCGTGCGGGTGTCGGAATGCACGCGCGCGACCGGCAAGCTGCCGTCGCCGACGAGCGTGGAGGCCGGCAGCAAGGCATGCGCCTGATGCAGCGTCATCATGGTGCGCTCCGCTGCGCCAGCGCGGCCTGCGCCTCGCGCACGTCCGAGAACGGGTGCTTCACGCCCGCGATCTCCTGCTCGGCTTCATGGCCCTTGCCGGCGATCAGCACCACGTCGTTCGCCTGGGCCGACGTGATCGCATGCACGATGGCCGCGCGGCGGTCTTCCACCACCGCAGCGCCTGCCGCGTGGTCCATGCCCACGACGATCTGCGCAAGGATCTCGCCCGCCGCCTCCAGGCGCGGGTTGTCGCTGGTGACCACCACCTGGTCGGCCAGCCGCTGGGCAATCGCACCCATCAGCGGGCGCTTGCTCGCATCGCGATTGCCGCCGCAGCCGAACACCACCCACAACGCACCGCCCCGGGCCGAGGCGAGCGCGCGCAACGCGCGCAAGGCCTTGTCGAGCGCGTCGGGGGTGTGGGCGTAGTCGACCACCGCCTCGGGCTGCCCTGGGCGCGACACCCGCTGCATGCGCCCGGGCACCGGGCTCAGGCGGGCGCACACCGCGGCGGCATCGCGCAAGGCCATGTTGAGCGCGCGCAGGCCACCGATCACGGCCAGAAGATTGGATACGTTGTAGTCGCCGATCAGCTGCGTGCGCACCCGCTGCGACTCTGAACCTTCGTGCACGGTGAATGCCAGTCCGCCATCCTGGTAGGCGACATCGCTGGCGCGCAAGCGGGCTTCGCCCTGCATGCTGTAGGTCCACAGGTCCAGCGCGTTCAATTGGGAAGCGAGCGCAGCGCCACGTTCGTCGTCGATGTTCACCACCGCGGCACGCAAGCCGGGCCAGCTGAACAGGCGACCCTTCGCGGCCCAGTACGACGCCATGTCGCCGTGGTAGTCGAGATGGTCGCGCGTGAAGTTGGTCAGCAGCGCCACGTCCACGCGTGTGCCGTCGAGCCGGTGCTCCACGATGCCGATCGAGGAAGCCTCGATCGCGCAGGCGGCGAAGCCCTCGTCCGCAAAGCGGCGGAATGCGCTTTGCAGCGTGACGGGATCGGGCGTGGTGAGCCCGGTGGACAGCACCGTCGACGCCGCACCCCCGCTCGGCGGCTCGCCCACGCCCAGCGTGCCCACGATGCCGCAGCGCTGGCCGAGCAGGCTCATCGCCTGCGCGATCCACCACGCCACCGACGTCTTGCCGTTGGTGCCGGTGACGGCGAGCACATTCAATTGCAGGCTGGGGCCATGCAGGAAGACACTGGCCAGATCGCCCGCGGCGGCCTTCAGTCCCGACACGGCGGCCACGGTGCTGCCGTCGAACGCGAACGCGTCGGCACCTTTGGCCTCGATCACACAGGCCGCGGCGCCCGCGGCCAGCGCGGCGGGCACGAATTGGCGGCCATCGTTCGCATAGCCCGGCCAGGCAATGAACCCGTCACCGGGCTGCACGCGCCGGCTGTCGGTGACGAGGCGGCGCACGCCGCGGCTGCGCAGCCAGGCGGCGGCAGTGCCTGCATCATGGAGCAGCGTCGGCGCGGCCATCAGAAGCTTTCCTCCACGGCCGGCAGCGCGTGGGTGATGATGTCCGGCGTGACTTCGAGGTCCGGCTGCACGCCCATGGCGCGCAGCGTCTGCTGCACCACCTCGCTGAACACCGGCGCCGCCACCACCCCGCCGAAGTAGCGGCCGTCGCCGGGTTCATCCAGCATGACGGCCACCACGATGCGCGGGTCCTTGATCGGCGCGAGACCCACGAACCACGAACGGTATTTCTTGTCGGCGTAGCCCTTGCCTTCTTGCTTGCGCGCCGTGCCCGACTTGCCGCCCACCGAATAGCCCATCACCTGTGCCTTCGGCGCAGTGCCGCCGGGGCCGGCCGCCAGGCGCAGCATCTCGCGCACCTTGCGCGCGGTGTCGGGCGACATCACGCGCAGGCCCGGCACCGCTTCGACCGATTCGCGTTTCAGGATGGAAGCAGGCACCAGCTCACCGTCGCGTGCGAACACGCTGTAGGCGCGCGCCAGCTGGAACAGACTGGCCGACAGGCCGTAGCCGTAGCTCATCGTCGCCTGCTCGATCGGCCGCCATGTCTTGTAGGGTCGCAGGCGGCCGGTCACGGCACCCGGAAAGTCGATCTGCGGACGCTGCCCCAGCCCGACCTGCGTGTACAGCTCCCACATCTCGCGCGGCTGCATCTGCATGGCCATCTTGACCGTGCCCACGTTGCTCGACTTCTGCAGCACCTGCGTCACCGTGAGGTCGCCCAGCGGGTGCGCGTCGCTGATGGTGGCGCCGGTGATGGTCATGCGGCCCGGCGCCGTGGCGATGACGGTGTTGGGCGTGACGCGACGGGTCTCCAGCGCCAGCGCCACGATGAACGGCTTCATCGTGGAGCCGGGTTCGAAGGTGTCGGTGAGTGCGCGGTTGCGCAGGCGCTCGCCGCTGCGGCTGTGCCGGTCGCCGGGCATGTAGCTGGGATAGTTGGCCATCGCCAGCACTTCACCGCTGTGCACGTCGAGCACCACCACACTGCCGGCTTTCGCGCGATGGGCCAGCACCGCATCACGCACACGCTGGTAGGCGTAGAACTGCACCTTGGAGTCGATCGACAGCGCGATGTCGCGGCCGTCCACCGGCTGCACGCTTTCGCCGATGTCCTCGACCACGCGGCCAAGCCGGTCCTTGACCACGCGCCGCGAGCCTTTGCGCCCATGCAGCTGATCCTGGAACGCCAGCTCGATGCCCTCCTGTCCGCGCTCTTCCACGTTGGTGAAGCCGACCACGTGCGCAACCGCTTCCCCTTCGGGGTAGCGACGCTTGAACTCGCGCACCTGGAACAGGCCCTTGATGCCCAGCGCCATGGCGGCCTTGGCGACGGGTTCATCGACCTGCCGGCGCAGCCACACGAAATTGGGGTTGTCGTCCAGGCGCGAGGCGAGGTCCTTGGCCGTCATGCCCAGCAGGCGTGCAAGCTGCTGGCGCTGCTGGCGGTCGGCCTCGAAATCCTTGGGAATCACCCACAGCGATGGCGCCGGCACGCTGGCCGCGAGGATGAGGCCATTGCGGTCGGTGATGCGGCCGCGGCTGGCCGCCAGCTCGAGCGTGCGCGCGTAGCGGATCTCGCCCTGCTTCAGGAAAAAGTCGCTGCCGATGACCTGCACATACACCGCGCGCCCGGCCAGCATCAGGAAGCCCAGGCCCACCAGGCCGACCAGGAACTTGGATCGCCACGACGGCGTCTTCGAGGCCAGCAGCGGGCTGGTGGCGTACGTGACGCTGCGCACATTGACCGCGCCGCTCTTGGGCAGTCGCTTCTGCCACTTCATGGCGTCACCCCCGAAGCCGCGGGCGGCGCATAGGTCACGTACTGCGTCACCGCGGGCGTGGCCGTGCGCATGGCCAGGCGGTCGCGCGCCACCCGTTCCACGCGCAGCGGCGTGGCCTGGGCCTGGCGCTCGGCTTTCAGCCGCTCGTGCTCGATCTCGAGCTGGCGTGCCTCGTTCTGCGCCCGGTCGAGGGCCGTGAACAGGCGGCGCGTTTCGTAGGTCTCGCGCACGAGGTACACGCTGCTGCCCACCAGGGCGACCATCAAGAGCACGTTCAGCCGCGTCACGCCGGCACCTCCGTGCGTTCGGCCACGCGCATCACCGCCGAGCGGGCACGCGGGTTGGCCTGCACCTCCACGTCGCCCGGCTTCACACGCCCGAGCGCTTTCAGCCGGCTCGGTTGTGGCGCCGCGAACGGCGCGCGGCGATCGAACTCGCTTTTGCTTTCACGCGCAATGAAGGTTTTGACGATGCGGTCTTCGAGCGAATGGAAGCTGATGACCACCAGCCGCCCACCCGGCGCAAGCAACGCCAGCGCGGCGTTCAGCCCTTGTTCGAGTTCCTCAAGCTCGGCGTTGACGAAAATCCGAAGAGCCTGAAATGTGCGCGTTGCAGGGTTCTGGCCCGGCTCGCGGGTTTTGACCGCGCCAGCCACGACTTCGGAAAGCTGCGCTGTGGTTCGAACAGGATTCCCGCTTTCGCGCCGAGCAACAAGCGCCTTTGCAACCGATACAGCAAACCGTTCTTCCCCATAATTCTTGATCACCTCCGCTATCTGGCGCTCTTCGGCGCGGGCTAGAAAATCCGCGGCGCTTTCGCCACGGCTCGTGTCCATGCGCATGTCCAGCGGGCCGTCGAAACGGAAGCTGAACCCACGCTCGGGGTCGTCGATCTGCGGGGAAGACACGCCCAGGTCGAGCAAGAGTCCATCGACCTGGGTCACGCCGAGCGCGGCCAAGGTCGGCACCATCTGCCCAAAAGAGGTGTGATGAATTGAAAAACGCGGGTCAGAGACCCGCGTTGCGCCTGAAGTTGCGGCGGCGACGGCTTCGAGGTCTCGGTCGATGGCCACCAGCCTTCCCGACGGAGCGAGCCGCGACAGCAGCAGGCGCGAATGGCCCCCTCGTCCGAAGGTGCCATCCACGTAGACACCATCTGAGCGGGAGACGAGCGCCTCCACCGCCTCATTCAATAGAACCGTGGTGTGATGGCGCCCCTCGCCCGGCAGGGTTGGCGGGCGATCGGCGCGTAAAGACTTCGGCGTGACCATGGCTGGCTCAGAAGCTGAAGTTCTTGAGCGCGTCGGGCATCGGGGACTGCATGACGCGCGCCTCGTGGTCCGCGTAGCGTGCGGCATCCCACAACTCGAAGTAGCTGCCCATGCCGAGCAGCATCACGTCACGCGTGAGGCCGGCAGCAGCACGCAACTCGGGCGCAATCAGCACGCGAGACGAAGCGTCGATCTCCACGTCCATCGCATTGCCGAGAAAGATCCGCTTCCAACCACTCGCTTCCATGGGCAGGGCCGCCACGCGCTCGCGAAAGGTTTCCCACGCAGGGCGCGGGAAGATCATCAACGAACCTTCAGGATGCTTGGTGATGGTGAGCTGGTTCACCCCCATCGCGGACAGGACTTCGCGGTGACGCGACGGCATGGCGATTCGCCCCTTGCCGTCCAGCGTCAGCCCCGCAGGCCCCTGAAACACGATGTTTGCCACAAAAACCCACCAAAGTGCACTTAATTGCACTGTAGCTCATCAGACGCGCCAGGGTCAACGGAAGTTGTAAAGAAAATTCAATGGAATCAAGCACTTAGCTCAGTTTTTTAATCCCTGGAAAGTGAAAATTGCTTCAAAAGCAAAGACTTGCGCGATGGTCTGAAAGCGTTGTCTGAGCTTGGAGGGAGGCTTTCGCACCATTTCCGGGACGGCATCTGCGCCCAGCCCTGCCTTCGGCCGTGAACCTGTTGGCATTCTGCGCCGGCACCCGGGTGGCGCGCGCCGCAGCCGTGGGGCGCCGGCCAGCCGCCGGCATCCCGCGGGCAGCTGGCTCGGCAGAGGGGGGCCTCAGTGGCCGTCGTGGGAGCTTTCCGGTATCGAGCGCCCATCTTCAACGCCGGTCTTCGGCAGCCGGGGCGGGCCTCGTTTTCAACGCAAGCCGCGACCTGAAGATGCCGTGTGCGGCGGCACAGGTCGCCGCACACGGTATTCACGGCCTCGGGCCGAGGCCGGCCTGCCCGTCAGGGCAGGGGGCACGGCCTCATCGTTTGGCGCCCGACAGACGCTGCACGACCGACACGAAGCGGTCCACCTCTTCGCAGGTGTTGTAGAACGCCAGCGAAGGGCGGACCGTGGTTTCCAGGCCGAAGCGGCGCAGGATGGGCTGCGCGCAGTGGTGGCCGGTGCGCACCGCAATGCCTTCGCGGTTGAGCGCCTGGCCCACCTCGTCGGTGGAATGGCCGTTGAGCACGAAAGACAGCACGCTGGCCTTGTCGTGCGCGGTACCGATCAGACGCACGCCGGGGACCGGCTTCAAACGTTCGGTGGCATAGGCGAGCAGGCCGTGTTCGTAGCGCCCGATGGCGTCGATGCCGATGCGCTCCACATACTCCAGCGCCGCGCCGAGGCCGACCGCGTCTGCAATGTTGCCGGTGCCGGCCTCGAAGCGCGTGGGCGGGCCGTGGTAGACGGTGCGCTCGAAGGTCACGTCGGCAATCATGTTGCCGCCGCCTTGCCACGGCGGCATCGCCTCGAGCAGCTCGCGCTTGCCGTAGACCACGCCGATGCCTGTCGGGCCGAAGATCTTGTGGCCGGAGAAGACGAAGAAATCGGCATCGATGTCGCGTACGTCCACCCGCATGTGCGAGACCGACTGGGCCCCGTCGACCAGGGCCTTCGCGCCCGCACGGTGCGCCAACGCAACGATCTCCTTCACCGGCACCACCGTGCCCAGCGCGTTGGAGACCTGGGTGACCGAAACGATGCGGGTGCGCTCGCTGAGCAGCCGCTGGTACTCGTCGAGCTTCACCTGCCCGGTGTCATCGACCGGAATCACACGGATCTTCGCGCCCTTGGCGGCGGCAAGCTGCTGCCAGGGGACGATGTTGGCGTGATGCTCCAGGTGCGAGACGATGATTTCGTCACCCGGGCCGACGTTCGCCTCGCCCCAGCTCTTGGCCACCAGGTTGATGGCTTCGGTGGTGCCGCGCACGAAGATGATCTCTTCGGTGGAGGCCGCGCCGATGAAGCGGCGAACGGTCTCGCGCGCACCCTCGTAGGCGTCGGTGGCGCGCGCGGCCAGCTCGTGCGCCGCCCGGTGGATGTTCGAGTTCTCGTGCGCATAGAAGTGCGCGATGCGGTCGATCACCGCCTGCGGCTTGTGCGTCGTGGCCGCGTTGTCGAACCAGACCAGTTGGCGCCCGTTCACCCGCTCCTGAAGAATCGGGAAATCGCGCCGCACCGCATGCACATCCAGCGGCGGCTGGGCAGGCGCAAATGCCGGGGCTTCTGCGCCTGCGTGCGTCGGCGGGCGGCCGTGATCGAGAAAGTAGTAGGAGGACGATGCACCGGCCACAGGCTGAGCAGGCGACGGCGGTGCATCGCTTCTCAGCAGTGCACGCAGCGACGCATCGCCCGGCAAGCCAAACGACTGCGCGCCAAGGCGGTCTTCCGGCGACGCCGCGTGCGGCTGCGGCACGCCGAGCACCTGGCCGCCCACCCGGCTGTCGTAGGCCGGCGCGGCCGACAGCACCTGGTCAGGCACGCCGTTCGGGGCAACGGCATGCGGCAGGCGCGATGGCGTGGAAGCGAAGGCGCTTGCCGCGTGCTGCGGGTTCGTCACCACGAGATTCGAGCCCGGGAAGGCGCCGACGACGGGCACGGCCGCCGGCGTGGACGGCCCGGCGACGCCGGGTGGCAGCGTCACGCCGGCAGGCTGCGGGTTCGCAGCGACCGGCACGCCGCCCTGCGCCGAAAGGCCGGGCCGCGTCGCGAAGAAATTGTTCGCCCAATGCGCCAGCGCAGCCGCATCCGGCCAACCCGCGGGGGGTGTCGGATCCAAAGCATCAACAGACATGTCGGGCCTTTAACGGTACGTATCGGGATAGGCGTGGTACTTGCCGATCTCCACGTCTTCGAGCACCGCGAGCGCATCGGGCGTCTGCACCGCCAGCGAGCAGTACAGCGAGATGAGGTACGACGCAATCGCGTTCCGGTTGATTCCCATGAAGCGCACGCTCAAGCCCGGGCTTTGCTCGCCGGCCAGGCCCGGTTGATACAAGCCCACCACGCCCTGGCGCTTGTCACCCACGCGCAGCAGCAGGATCTTGCTTTTGCCGTCGGCCACCGGCACCTTGTCGGACGGGACCAGCGGAACGCCGCGCCAGGTCAGGAACTGGGCACCGAACAGGCTGGCCGTCGGAGGCGGCACGCCGCGTCGCGTGCACTCGCGCCCGAACGCCGCAATCGCCAGCGGGTGGGCCAGGAAGAACGCCGGCTCCTTCCAGACCTTGGTCAGCAATTCGTCCAGGTCATCGGGCGTCGGGGCGCCGGTGAGCGGGTACACGATCTGCTCGGGCGCCACGCTGGCCAGCAGGCCGTAGTCCGGGTTGTTGATGAGTTCGCTTTCCTGCTTCTCCTTGATCGTCTCGATGGTGACGCGCAACTGCTCCTTGATCTGGTCGTGCGGGCTGCTGTAGAGGTCGGAGATGCGGGTGTGCACGTCCAGAACGGTGCTGACGGCATTCAGGAAGTACTCGCGCGGCTGCTCGTCGTAGTCCGCATACGTGCCAGGCAGCTGCGCTTCGTCTCGCTGGGCGCACAGCACTTGCAGCTGCTCGGGGTTCTTCACTTGGTTCAGGCGGTAGATGCCGGCTTCGACCGGCAGCCATTGCAAAAGGTGCGTCAGCCAGCGCGGCGTGATGGTCGAGAGGATGGGCGCGGTCTTGGTGGCGTTGGCCAGCTGGCGTGCCGCGTTGTCGCCCAGGGCAGATTGGGCCGGAATGTGGTCAGACATGGGAACGCAACTCCTGTATGCGAAAAGCAATGATCGATATGAGAAAAACAGCCTTCAGTTTCCAGCCGTGTTCGCGAGCCTTCAACCGGCTATCGCCACCAAACACGGGTATCACGCTTGCGCCCGCACCTCGCACCGCCCGATCAGCTCCGACAGCGGCACGTCGAGCGCATGGGCGAGCTTCACCGCCGTGGCAAGGGAGGGCATGACACGCGCACGCTCGATCTCGCCGAGGTACGAGCGGTTCAACTCGGCCTGCCCGGCCAGCGATTCCTGCGACCAGCCGCGCGCCTCGCGCAACTGGCGCACCACCCTCCCGAAACGTTCTCCGAAGTCCCCCATGGCGGCGCTCAGTAACGCGATGTCTCGCCCGCGGAGTCGTCGCGGGTGATGGCTTGCGAAATGCGGCTGCCGGCCGGCACGCTGCGGGTCAGCCACACATTGCCGCCGATGGTGGAGCCCTGCCCGATGGTCACCCGGCCCAAGATCGTGGCGCCGGCGTAGACCACCACGTCGTCTTCCACGACCGGGTGCCGCGCGCCGCCCTTTTGCAGGTGGCCGTCGGCGTCGGTCTCGAAGCGCTTCGCGCCCAGCGTCACCGCCTGGTAGAGGCGCACATTGCGGCCGATCTCGGCGGTCTCGCCGATCACGGCACCGGCGTCGTGATCGGCGAGACCGCCGTGATCGATGAAGAAGCCCGCACCGATGCGCGCGCCCGGGTGGATGTCGATGCCGGTTTCCCCGTGCGCGAGTTCAGCCACGAGGCGGGCCAGCAGCGGCACGCCCAGCACATGCAGCTGATGCGCAATGCGATGGTGGATCATCGCGTGGATGCCTGGGTAGCACAGCAGCACCTCGTCGACGCTGCGCGCGGCCGGGTCGCCATGGAAGGCGGCCAGCACGTCGCTGTCGAGCAAGCCCCGGATGGCGGGCAGCGCCGCGCCGAACTGCCGCACGATCTCACGCGCCTGGAAGGCTGTTTCGTCCGGCAGGCCGCGCGCGCCGGCTTGGGCCTGGGCAGCGCGGTAACGCAACTCCAGGCGCACCTGCGTCACCAGCTCGTTGAGGGCCGCGTCCAGCGTATGGCCGACGTAATAGTCTTCGCTTTCCTGGCGCAGATCGGGCGGGCCCAGCCGCATCGGGAAGAGCGCGCCTCGCAAGCCGTCGAGCACGCGCAGCAGCGCGTCGCGCGAAGGCAGTTCACGCCCTCCGGCCTCGCGCGGACGCTTCTGTGCCGCACGCCATTGCTCACGTGCGGCGCGCAGGGCCACCACGATGCCGGCAACATCGAGCGGTGCGTTGTGCGCCGGTGCATTGCGCCCGCCGGGTTCGGCATGCTCAGGCGGGGTCTGCGGAATCGACTCGATCAACGGCAACTTGGCTGAATGCACGGTACGTCTTTCCTGAATCTCGCGCGCTCCCGCGCTCAGTCTTGAACCCAGGGCAGGCCGCGCAGGCGCCAGCCATCGACGCCGCCGCGGCGATGCTGTGCATCCAGCTCGCCTTCGAAACCCTCCAGCACGTTGAAAGCCGCAACGAAGCCGGCACGTGCCGCTGCTTCGGCGGCCAGCGCGGAACGCTTGCCGCTGCGGCACAACAAGAGCACCGAATCTGCCTTGCCGACCTTGGCTTCCAGCTCGCGCACGAAGCGCGGGTTGCGGGTGAGCGCGGTGCCGGTGGCCCAAGGCACGTGAACACTGCCGGGCACGTGGCCCACGAACTTGCGCTCTTCCGCGGTGCGCACGTCCACGAGAACGGCTGCGCCCTCTTGCACCAGCGCCCAGGCGTCGGCGGGATGCACCCCGCCGGCATAGGGCAACCGGTCGGCGAGGCCTTGCGCGTGGGCCTTCTTCAATACAGGGTTGGGGATCAGTTCATCGATCACATCGTTCATGGAATCTCCTGGATGGGGTGCGAGGTGTGTGTGGAGCGCCGTCGCCGGGGTGGTGGCGATAGACGGCATGCGGTCAGCTTAGGCAGGCGCCTGCTCCGCCGGAACGAAGGAATGCAATGCTCGATATGCGCAAATCGGCCGCCTTCTTCATGCGCCGAACGAGGAACGGCATCCGATATCCGTCGTAGTGCGTGCCGAAGCGGCTGCCTAGACTGCGGGGCCCGCCGCTGTCCCACCACGCCTGCCATGCCCGTCACGCACGCCACGCCGGATCCTCACGTCGCGAGCCTGCAAGTGCGCCCGTTTCGCGCGCCTGCGGGCGCCGAGGTGCTGGGGCTGGATCTCACGGCACCGATCAGCGACGACGCCTTCGCCCACATCCACCACGCGCATCTGCTGCATCACGTGCTGGTGTTCCGCGACCAGCGCATCACACCGGCACAGCAGATCGCCTTCAGCCGCCGTTTCGGGCCGCTTCAGATCCACGTGCTGCACCAGTTCCAGCTGCGCCATCACCCGGAAGTGCTCATCGTCTCGAACATCATCGAGAACGGAAAGCCGATCGGCCTTGGCGACGCCGGTCACTACTGGCACTCCGACCTGTCCTACAAGGAAAAGCCCAGCCTCGGCTCGATGCTGCACGCGCAGGAACTGCCCGCCGAAGGCGGCGACACGCTGTTCGCCAACATGCACCTGGCATGGGAGACGCTGCCGATCGAACTCAGGCATGCAATCGCAGGCCGCCGCGCCGAGCATTCCTATCTCGCCAAGTACGAGGCCTTGCGCCAGCGCAGCCCGTGGCGCCCCGCGCTGAGCGCGCAACAGATCGCCGAGGTGGCGCCCGCCGTGCACCCCGTGGTGCGCACACACCCTGAGACCGGCCGGCGCGCTCTGTTCGTCAGCGAGCATTTCACCACCCGCATCGTCGGCCTGCCCGAAGACGAGAGCAACGACCTGCTGCAACAGCTGTTCGCGCACAGCGTGAAACCCGAGCACCTGTACCGCCACGCCTGGCAGCCGCACGACATGGTGTTCTGGGACAACCGCTCGCTGATGCATCTGGCCACAGGGTGCCCCGACACCATGCGCCGCCTGCTTTACCGCACGACCATCGAAGGCGACACGCCTTTCTGACCCGACACAACAACGAGGAGTCTCCGAATGCCGTTCAACACCACCCGCCGGCGCATCGCCGCGCTGACGTTCGCGCTGGCCGCCACGGCCATCGGCCTGCCCGCGAAGGCCGAAGGCCAGCTGCGCATCGCCGAGCAGTTCGGCATCGTCTACCTGTTGCTCAATGTCGCGCAGGATCAGAAGCTCATCGAAAAGCACGGCAAGGCGCAAGGCGTCGACGTGAAGGTCGAGTTCGTGAAGCTCTCGGGCGGCGCCG
>CAZBOF010000069.1:12549-21751 GCA_964493285.1 uncultured Rhizobacter sp.
GGCCGCCAGAACGTGCGCGGGGTCGCCTCGCTGGGCAACTTCCCGTACTACCTGGTCAGCATCAACCCGAACGTGAAGACGATCGCCGACTTCACCGACAAGGACCGCATCGCGCTGCCCAGCGTGGGCGTGTCGGTTCAATCGCGCGTGCTCCAGCTCGCCTCGGCCAAGCTGTGGGGCGATGCACAGTACAACCGGCTCGACAAGAACCAGGTGACGCTGCCTCACCCCGAAGCCACGGCCGCCATCATCAAGGGCGGCACGGAGATCAACGCGCATTTCGGCAACCCGCCGTTCCAGGAACAGGGCCTCGCCGGCAACAAGGACGCCCGCATCGTGCTGCGCAGCTACGACGTGCTGGGCGGTCCGTCTTCGGCCACGGTGCTCTACGCCACCGAGAAATTCCGCAAGGAGAACCCGAAAACCTACAAGGCCTTCAATGACGGCCTGGCCGAGGCCGCCGAACTCATCCGAGCCAACCCCGAGCTGGCGGCCGACATCTTCATCCGCACCAACAAGTCGAACATCGACCGCACGCTGTTGCTGAGCATCATCAAGAACCCCGAGGTGGAGTTCAAGATCACGCCCCAGAACACCTTCGCGCTGGCCGAGTTCATGCACCGTGTCGGCGCGATCAAGAACAAGCCGGCGTCGGTGAAGGACTATTTCTTCGACGACGCGCACAACGCGTCCGGCAGCTGATGGTTGCGGGCGCGGCCACCTGGCGCCGCGGGCTGGCGCCACAGGACCGGCCCGCGCCGCCGGCGGAGTCCCCCCCGCTGGCCGCCGCCGCTGCACCCGCGCTGCTCGAAGTCGATGGATTGACGCTGGAGTACGTGGCCGGGGAGCGCGTGGTGCGCGCGACCCATCGCGTCAGCTTCGAGGTGCACCGCGCCGACCGTTTCGTGCTGCTGGGGGCATCGGGCTGCGGCAAGTCGTCGCTGCTCAAGGCCGTGGCCGGCTTCCTGCCGCCGCGCGAAGGCGAGATCCGTCTCGGCGGCGTGCCTGTGCGCGAGCCCGCGCCCGACCGGATCGTCGTGTTCCAGGAGTTCGACCAGCTCCCTCCCTGGAAGACCGTGCTCGCCAACGTGATGTTTCCGCTGTTGGCGACTCGCCGCCACAGCCGCGCCGAAGCGCGCGACCGCGCACTCGACGCGTTGCAGAAAGTGGGCTTGGCCGATTTCGCCCACGAGTACCCGCACCAGCTGTCGGGCGGCATGAAGCAGCGCGTGGCCATCGCCCGCGCGCTCGCCATGCAACCGAAGGTGCTGCTGATGGATGAGCCGTTCGCCGCGCTCGACGCGCTGACACGCCGTCGCATGCAGGAGGAGTTGCTGGCCCTCTGGGAGGAAGTCCGATTCACCCTGTTGTTCGTGACGCACTCCATTGAGGAAGCCCTGGTGGTGGGCAACCGCATCCTGGTGCTGTCACCCCGCCCGGGGCGCGTGCGCGCCGAGCTGAACGCGCATGATTTCGGCCTGCACACCGTGGGCAGCACCGCATTCCAGGCGCAGGCGCAGCGCATCCACAGGCTGCTGTTCGACGAGCCCGCACCGTCCTCATCACCATGACAACATCCTTTGTCCCGCCGGTCCGCGCCGAGCGCGAGTACACGCTGGAGGCACTGGGCGACGTCGCGCCTGCCCGCGTGCTGCCGCTGCCCCACCGCCTGTGGCAGCGCGCGTTCCTGCGCAAGTCGCTGATCCTCGTGCTGTTGGCATTGCTGTGGGAAGGCAGCGCCCGGCTTGCCGACAACAACCTGCTGCTGCCCTCGTTCCTCCAGACGGCGCATGCGTTCTACGACGGCATGGGCAGCGGCGAGCTGCCCGCCAAGGCGGCCATCTCGCTCGGCCTGCTGCTGCAAGGCTATGCACTCGGCATCGCGATCGCCTTCGGGTTGACGGCCCTGGCCGTCTCCACCCAGCTCGGGCGCGACCTGCTGTCCACCTTGACCTCGATGTTCAACCCGCTGCCGGCGATCGCGCTGCTGCCGCTGGCGCTGCTGTGGTTCGGCCTGGGGCAGGCCAGCCTCATCTTCGTGCTGGTGCACTCGGTGCTGTGGCCGCTGGCGCTGGCCACGTACGCGAGCTTCCAGTCGGTGCCCGAGACCCTGCGCATGGCAGGCCGCAACTACGGGCTGCGCGGACTGCGCTTCGTGGTGCAGATCCTCGTGCCATCGGCGTTGCCGGCCATCCTGTCGGGGCTACGCATCGGGTGGGCCTTCGCGTGGCGCACGCTGATCGCGGCCGAACTGTTCTTCGGCGCCTCGTCGGGCCGCGGCGGGCTGGGCTGGTACATCTTCCAGAACCGCAACGAGCTTTACACCGACCGCGTGTTCGCCGGCCTCGCCTGCGTGATCCTGATCGGCCTGCTGGTCGAAAGCCTCGGCTTCGACACGCTGGAGCGCGCCACGGTGCGCCGCTGGGGCACACAGCGCTGAGATTCCCGTCGGATCAGAACGCGTGCGCCGCCTGCAAGGCTTCGCGCACGCGGTCGGCGCTTTCCGCACAGGCGGTGCGCTCCCGGCGCTGCGAGCGCGGCACGTCGATGGCGATGTCATCGCGCAAGGTGCCGGGGTCGGCTTCCATCACCAGCACGCGGTCACTCACGTAAACGGCCTCGTCGATGTCGTGCGTGACCATGAGCACCGTCATGCGCCGAGTGCGGGCCAGGTCCACCAGAAGGTCCTGCAGCTTCATGCGGGTGAATGCGTCGACCGCGGAGAACGGTTCATCGAGCAGCAACAGCGCCGGCCGGGTGGACAAGCCGCGCGCGATCGCCACGCGCTGGGCCTGACCGCCCGAGAGCTGCTTGGGCAGCGCCGCGCTCAAGCCTTCCAGCCCCACTTCGCGCAGCAGCGCCTCGGCACGGCGTTCGGCGTCGGGCACGCGGCCCCAGGCGAAGCCCACGTTCTGTGCCACGGTGAGCCAGGGGAACAGGCGCGGCTCCTGGAAGATGAAGCGGATTTCCTGCGTCAGCGCACGCAGCGGCTCGCCGCGCAGGCGCACTTCGCCCTCGTAGCCGGTGTCCAGCCCCGCCACGATGCGCAGCAAGGTGCTCTTGCCACAACCGCTCGCACCGACCAGCGTGACGATCTCGCCCTCGCCGATGCGCAGCGACACGTCGCGCAGCACCTGCTTGCCACCGAACTGGCGGCGATGAACCCGCACGTCGACAAGGCTCATGCCGCAGGCGCTCCGAACGTGTCACGCCAGGCCAGCCAGCGCCGCTCCAGCCACTGCATCGCGGTGTCGCTCAGCTTGCCCAGCAGCGCGAGCAGCACGATGGCCGCCAACACGATATCGGCGCGGCCGGTCTCGCGGCCATCGGTGAGCAGATAGCCCAGCCCGCGCGTGGCAGCGATCAGCTCGGCAGCCACCATGAACATCCACGCGAGGCTCAGGCCATTGCGCAGACCGGTCATCACCGCCGGCAGAGCCGCGGGGAGCAGCACACGCCGCACCAGCGCAAGCGCGCGCAGGCCGTCCATCCGGGCGACCTCCACCAGCTTGCGGTCGACGTCCCGAAAGCCGGAAGACACGCCCATGTACACCGGGAAGAAGGCACCGATGGCAATCAACACGATCTTGGGCGCCTCGTCGATGCCCAGCCACAGCAGCAGCAGCGGCACCCAGGCCAGCGAGGGAATCGCCCGCAGGGCCTGGAATGACGGATCCAGCAAGCGTTCCGCCCGCGGGTTCAGGCCCACCAAGGCCCCTACCGCCAGCGCGAGCACGCTGCCGATCAGAAAGCCCGCCGCCACCCGCGTGGTGCTGGCCGCCACATGCCCCAGCAGCCCCTGCTGCACCAGCCACCAGACGGTGTTCAGCACTTCACTCGGCGGCGGCAGCAGATGCGCCGGCACCCAGCCGAGGCGCGAGATCGTCTCGAGCAGCAACAGCACCCCTGCCGGGACCAGCGCCCCCAGCCACCAGCGGCTGGTGCGCTTGCCGGCAGCGACGCCGGGAGAGACCGCGTGCGCCTTGCGCGCGATCCCTCCGAGGACGAGGCGCGGGTCGGCCGACATCGCGCGCCTCAGGCGGCGCTGCCGAGCAGGCCGCGCGCGAACTGCGTGTCCACCAGATCGCTGACCACCTTGTTCAGCGGCGTGCCGGGACGCACCAGCGCTTCTTCGAGAAGAATCGGCGACGCGGCCTGCAACGCACGGACATGCTCCGCCGAAGGCTGCGGGTTGCTGAGGTCGGTGCGTGCCTTGATCTGCAGCAGCGCCACCGGCAGCGACACCTTGGCTTCCTCCGACAGGATCTTCGCGGCCTCGCTCGGGTTGGCCAGGACCCACCTGCGAGCCCGCTCGTACCCCGAGATCACGCGGCGCACCGCATCCGGGTGGCGGGCGAGAAAGTCTTCACGCACGTTGAGGAACCCATACGTGTTGAACGCCACGTTGCGGTAGAGCAGCCGCGCGCCGGCGTCCAGCTCCGCAGCCGCCATCAGCGGGTCGAGCCCGGCCCAGGCGTCCACGCGGCCTTGCTCCAGCGCGGCGCGGCCGTCGGCATGCTGCAGGGCCACGTGCTCGACGTCATTGCGTTTCAGGCCGGCGGTTTGCAACGCACGCAGCAGGAAGAGGTACGGGTCGGTGCCTTTGGTGGCCGCCACCTTCTTGCCCTTGAGATCGCGCAGCGTGCGGATCGGCGAGTCTTTCGGCACCACGAGCGCCGTCCATTCCGGGCGCGAGAAGATGTAGGGCGCCTTGATCGGGTTGCCGTTGGCCTTCGCCAGCAGGGCGGCGAGGCCCGCGCTGGAACCAATGTCGATGCTGTTGCTGTTCAGGTACTCGAGCGCGCGGTTGCTGCCCGCGCTCAGCACCCATTTGAGCCCCACGCCGTCCTTCTTGAAATCGTCTTCCAGCCAGCCGAAGCGGCGCAGCACCAGGCTCGACGGCGAGTAGTACGCATAGTCCAGCCGCACTTCCTTGGGCAGCGTGGCGGCGTGAAGGCTCGGCAGGGCGAGCGCGGAGGTGCTGCCGGCGGCAGCCCATTGCAGGAGGGAGCGGCGTTTGATCATGGTTGTGCAGGGGCCCAGATGTCGACTTCGGTGGCTTTGAGTTGACGCGTGAACAAGCCCGCGTCGCGGAAGGTATCGGCAATGCGCTGCAACTCACCCAGCGCGCTGCGCTGCACCGGCACGATGGCGTAGCTGCGGCGCGTGTTCACCTGTTCCACCGTGGCCGGCGGCACGTTGCCCCAGATCGGCGAAAGACGTTCGGAGGCCTCCTTGGGGTTCGCCTTCACCCAGCGGCCGGTGGCCTGCAGTTCATCGAACACCACTTTCAGCACCTGCGGGTGCGCCTTGGCGAATGAGGTGGTGGTGGTGTAGTAGCGGCTGTACTCCACCAGGCCATCGCGTCCGTCGATCAGCACCCGGCTCCTGCCGTCGCGCAGTTGCACGGCCAGCAGCGGATCCCACACCGAGAGCGCATCGACCGAGCCATTGCTGAATGCGACCACGCCGTCCTGCGGCTCCAGGAAGCGCAAGTCGATGTCGGTGGCCTTCAGCCCGGCCTGCTTCAGCGCGGTCAGCAGCAGATAGTGCGCGCCCGAGCCCTTGAGCACGGTGACGCGCTTGCCTTTCAGGTCGGCCACTTTCTGGATCGGCGAATTGGCCAGCACCACCACCGCCTGCGCGGTCGGTGCCGAGGTTTCCTTGGCGAAGTAGGTCAGCGGCGCATTCGCGGCCTGCGTGAAGAGCGCATAGGCATCGGCCACGTCGGCGTGGATGTCCACGCTGCCGGTGTTCAGCGCGGTCAACAGCGCATTCCCATTCAGCTCGTGCCAGCTGACGTCATAGCCGAGCGGAGCCAGCTTTTTCTCCAGCGTGCCGTTCTGCTTGATGAGCGTGAGCAGCGTGGAGGAGCGCTGGAAACTGATGCGCACGGTTTCCCGCGCCTGGGCCAGGGCCGTCACCAGGCTGAGGGCGATGGCGACAAGCAGGAGTGCGGTGCGCCGATGGAAGATTCTGTTCATGGAAATCAGTGATGAGTAGAAAGGATCAGGACAAGGCGGCTTCAGCCGGTACGGCGGACGTCGCCTCCGGGTCGATACGGACCCGGCGGCCGGCATGCGTTGCCGGCAACCGCGGCCCCTGGCCGAAAAGTTTGTGGCGCAAGGCCCCGGTAGCGTACTCACGGCGATACCGGCCGCGGCGCTGAAGCTCGGGCACCACGAGGTTCACCACGTCTTCCAGCGTTTCGTGGGCCACGGCGAAGGTGAGGTTGAAGCCATCGATGCCGGTGGCATCGACCCACTCGACCAGTGCATCGGCCACCTGTTGGGGGTCGCCGGTGATGACCGGGCCGCGCCCGCCCAGGCCGATGAAGCGAGCCGCTTCGCCCACGGTCCACACGCGCGTCGGGTCCGACTGGGTGAACGCCGCCAGGGCGGTGCGTCCCGCATCGGTGTCGACATACTCGATCGGTGCATCGTGGGGCGTGCGGCTGAAGTCCACGTCGGTCCAGCCCGACAGCAGCGCGAGCGAGGCCTCCACGTCGATGTGGCTTTCGTACTCGGTGCGCCGGGCCTGCGCTTGCGCCTGCGTCGGCGCCGTGATCACCAGCGCCTGCGCGTAGATCAGCAGGCTGGACGGGTCTCTCCCTTCGGCGGCGGCGGCCGCACGCAGATCCTTCACGTAGCGCCCAATGACCGCCTGCGTGGGCCCGCTCACGAACACGCATTCGGCATGCTGCGCCGCGAACCTCTTGCCGCGGGTGGAAGTCCCTGCCTGGTAGAGCACCGGCGTGCGCTGCGGCGAGGGCTCGCACAGGTGGATGCCCGGCACTTGATAGTGCCGGCCCTGGTGGCGGATGGGATGCACCTTGCGCGGGTCGGTGTAGACCTTCGCACTGCGGTCGCGCGGGACGGCATCGTCTTCCCAGCTGTGCTCCCACAGCTTGTAGACGACCTCCAGATACTCGTCGGCCACGTCGTAGCGGTCGTCGTGCCCGAGGCGCTGCAGGCCGAGGTTGCGGGCCGCACTGTCGAGGTAGCCGGTGACGATGTTCCAGCCGATGCGCCCGCGCGTGAGGTGGTCGAGCGTGCTCATGCGGCGCGCGAACGGATACGGGTGCTCGTAGGTCAGGGCGCAGGTCACGCCGAAGCCGAGGTGCTCGGTGGCCTGGGCCATCAAGGGCACCAGCGCAAGCGGATCATTCAGCGGCACCTGGATGCCGTGCTTCAGCGCGGCATCGTGCGACCCCGCGAAGACGTCGTACACGCCCAGCACGTCGGCCAGGAACACGCCGTCGAACAGGCCCTTCTCCAGCAATCGCGCCAGCGCCACCCAGTGATCCGGGTCGGTGTAGCGGTGCGATTGATCGCGCGGGTGCGTCCACAAGCCCGGCGACTGATGAGACGCCGCGTTCATCTGGAACGCATTGAAGCGAATCGACTTGCCGCTCATCGCCGCCGATCCTCGGCGCGGGCGCACGGTTGGCGGGCTGCGTGCATCACTTGGCGCCGGCGGCGGCGAGGGCCTGTTGGTAGTCGGTCTTCACGAATCCGGCGAACTGCTTTTCCGTGACCGCCAGAAACTCACGCGACCGATAGGCATCGGCGATGTCTTTCACCCAGGGCTTGTCTTTGTCCGCGGTTCGCACGGCCACCAGGTTCTGATAGACGGGGCTGGTGCGCTCCAGGGCCAGCGCCTCGGTGAGCTTCAGCCCGGAGGCGAGCGCGAAATTGCCGTTGACGAAGGAGTAGTCGGTGTCGGAGAGAGACCGCGGCAGTTGCGCCGCCTCGATCGGCACAAGCTTGATCTTCTTCAGGTTCTCCACGACATCCTTCTCCGACGCGCGGATCGGATCCACCCCCGCGCGCAGCTTCACCCAGCCCAGCTCTTCCAGCACCACCAGGGCGCGCGCGGCGTTCGTGGGATCGTTCGGCAAGGCCACGACCGCCCCTTCCTTCACGTCCAGCGTCTTGTGCTTCTTGCTGTAGATGGCGATCGGCGCCGTGGGCACTTTCAGCAGCTCGCTCAGCGCGAGCTTGTGCTCCGACGCGAACTTGTTCAGGTACACCACGTGCTGGAAGGCATTGGCATCCAGCGCACCCTGCGCCAGGGCATGGTTGGGTTGCACGTAATCGTTGAACTCGATCACCTTGACCTTGTAGCCCTTCTTCTCGAGCAGCGGCTTGATGCCGACCTTGATCTGGTCGGCGTACGGCCCGGCCGTGGCGCCGAACACGAGTTCCTTCTTCTCTTGGGCCTGCGCCGCGCCGAAGGCGGTGGCCAAGGCGAGCAGGATCAGGGAGCGGCGAATGGGTTGCATGCAGAGATTCCTTCAGCGTTTGTCGAGCCGGCTGGCCACGCGGGTGCCGGTGAATTGGATGAGCTGGACCAGCACGACGAGCAGGGCCACGGTGAGCACCATCACGTCGGTCTGGAAGCGGTAGTAGCCGTAGCGGATGGCCAGGTCGCCGATGCCGCCCCCGCCGACCACGCCAGCCACGGCCGAGTACGACAGGAAGCTGATCGCGAGCACGGTGAGCGCCAGCACGAGGCCCGAGCGCGCTTCCACGAGCAGCACGCGCCAGACGATCTGCAGGTCGGAGGCACCCATGGCATGGGCGGCTTCGATCACGCCGCGCGGCACGTCGCGCAGGTTCTGCTCCACCAGCCGCGCGAAGTACGGGATCGCCGCCATCGACAGCGGCACCGCTGCGGCGAGCGGGCCGATCGAGGTGCCGGCGATCGCGCGGGTGAACGGCACCATCGCCACCAGCAGGATGATGAAAGGGAATGAGCGCACCGTGTTGACCAGCCAGTTGAGAACACCGGCGAGCCTGGGGTTCTCCAGCGACTGCCCGGGGCCGATGAGGAACAGCAGCACGCCCAGGGGCCCGCCCAAGGCCACCGCGGCGCCGAGCCCGATCCCGAGCATCAGCAGCGTCTGGCCGGTGGCGACCCACAGCTCCGGCAGGATCGACACGAGGTTCGCCCAATCAGGCATAGGCCGCCTCCAGCCGGTCGAGTTCGTCTCGGGCGTCGGCCTGCGCGAGCTGCCATGACAATTCGCGGCCCAGCGCGGTGCGCGGCGCCGTGGCGGGCGAAGCCACCGCAAACTGCTCGGCCACGCGGCCTTGCTCCAGCACGGCCACATGGCGGCACAACGCACGCACGACCGCCAGCTCATGCGTCACGATGACGATGGTCACGCCCAGGCGCTGGTTGATGTCGCGCAGCGTGT
>CAZBOF010000070.1:0-21659 GCA_964493285.1 uncultured Rhizobacter sp.
TCCCCGAGCTGCAGGGCGTGATGGGCGGCTACTACGCGCGCCACGATGGCGTGCCGGCCGACGTGGCCGCCGCGATCGAAGACCACTACAAGCCGCGCTTCGCCGGCGATGCCTTGCCGCGCAATGACATCGGCATTGCCGTCGCGCTCGCAGACAAGCTTGAAACCTTGGTGGGCCTGTTCGGCATCGGCCAGTTGCCCACCGGCGACAAAGACCCGTTCGCCCTGCGCCGACATGCGCTCGGCGTGATCCGCATGCTGGTCGAGCGCGACCTGCCGCTTGTGCTCGGCACGCTGCTCGACAACGCGGCGGCGACTTTCGGCGACAAGCTCAGCCACCCGCGTGCGGCGCTCGCCGATTTCATCTACGACCGCCTGGCCGGCGCCCTGCGCGAACAAGGCTACAGCGCCAAGGAAGTGGACGCGGTGCTCGCGTTGCGCCCGCCGCGGCTGGCCGACATCCCGGCGCGCTTGGCGGCGGTGCGGGCGTTCGCGGAGCTGCCGCAGGCCGAATCGCTGGCCGCGGCGAACAAGCGCGTCAGCAACATCCTCAAGAAGAGCGAAGCCGCCGTGCAGCCGCAAGTGGATGCGGCCTTGCTGCGCGACCCGGCCGAGACCGCGCTCCACGCCGCCCTGCAACAGATCGCCCCGGCCGCCGATGCGAGCTTCGAGCGCGGCGACTACACCGCGTCGTTGAAGGCGCTGGCGGCGCTGAGGGCGCCGGTGGACACCTTCTTCGAGCAGGTCATGGTCCACGCCGAAGACCCGGCGCTGCGCGCCAACCGCCTGGGTTTGCTGGCAGGCCTGCAGGCGGCGATGAACCGTGTGGCCGACCTCGCCAAGCTGGCGTCATGAACCTCCACGCCATGAACCTCATCATCCTCGACCGCGACGGCACCATCAACGAGGATCGGGAAGACTTCGTCAAGTCCGCCGACGAATGGGTGCCGATGCCGGGCGCGCTGGAGGCGATTGCGCGCTTGAACCAGGCGGGGTGGCAGACCGTCGTGGCCACCAACCAGTCCGGCCTCGGGCGCGGCCTGTTCGACATGGCCGCGCTGAACGCGATGCACAGCAAGATGAATGCAGCCTTGTCGTCGCTGGGTGGGCGCATCAGCGCGGTGTTCTTTTGCCCGCATGCGCCGGAAGATCAATGCAGTTGCCGCAAGCCGCTGCCCGGCCTGTACCAGCAGATCGGCGAACGCTATGGCGTGCCGCTCGCGCGCGTGCCGGTCGTGGGCGACTCGGTGCGTGACCTGGAGGCGGCAGTTGCCGCTGGCTGCTCGCCGCACTTGGTGCGAACCGGAAAAGGGGCGGCGATGTCGGCGGCGCAGATCGAGGCATTGCACTCGCAGATCCCGCACGTGCAGGTGCACGATGACTTGGCGGCCTTCGCCGAAAGCCTGATCCAGCGCGAGCGTGCGCTGCGTGGCGCCAAAGGCAAAGGACATACGGATTTCGGGAGGCTGGACTGATGCGCACCGTCTTCTACGGCTTGCGCTCCGCGCTGTTCTTCCTGTGGATGGCCGTCACGGTGGTGCCTTGGGCCATCGCAGTGATCATCTATTCGGCCTTCACGCGGGGCGACAAGATGTACTGGGCCTGTGCCGGCTGGCTGCGCGTGGCGATATGGGGTTGCCGCGTCATCTGCGGCGTTCAGTCGCGGGTGCATGGCATGGAGAACCTGCCCGACGGCGCGGTCATCCTGCTGCCCAAGCACCAGTCCACCTGGGAGACCTTCGCGTTTCCCACGATCATGCCGAAGCCGCTGGCCTACGTGTTCAAGCGCGAACTGCTGTTCATTCCGTTCTTCGGCTGGGCGATGGCGCGCATGGACATGATCCACATCGATCGCAGCAAGCGCGCGGCGGCGTGGAGCAAGGTGGCCGAGCAGGGCCGCCGCCACATGAACAACGGCAACTGGGTGATCATGTTCCCCGAAGGCACCCGCATCGCGCGTGGCAAGCAGGGCATCTACAAGGTCGGCGGCACGCGCCTGGCCGTGGATACGGGGCGCCCCGTGGTACCCATCGCGGTGAGTTCGGCCGTGTGCTGGCCGCGCAAGAGCTTTCTCATCCGTCCGGGCGTGATCGATGTGTCGATCGGCCCGCCGATCCCATCGGTGGGGCGCCAGCCCGAAGAACTGATGCGCGAGGTGGAGGCATGGATCGAGGGCGAGAGGCGGCGGCTCGACCCCGCGGCGTACCGCGCGTAGCGGCTCGCTCAGAGCCGCAGCAGGCGTTGCGCGTTCTGGTGTGCGACCTTGGCGCGGTCCTCTGCCGAGATCGGCAGGGTGTCGAACCATTGCTTCGCCTTCAGGTTCGACTCGAAGGGGTAGTCCACCGAGAACATCAGGTTGTCAAAGCCCACCAGGTTGGCGGTGAGCATGAACTCCGGCGTGGAGAAAACGCCGGAGGTGGTCACGCTGATGTTCTGGGTGAAGTACTCGCGCACCGAGCGCTTCAGGTGCGGATATTGCGGGGTGAGCCGGATGTCCGCACGCCACATCGCGAACGGCAGCAGTTCGCCCATGTGGCCGATGATGAGCTTGAGCCGCGGATAGGCGTCGAACACGCCGCTCAGGATCAGGCGCAACACGTGCGTGCCGGTTTCGACCGCATAGCCCCAGGGGGCGTAGCCCAGCACCGGGAACCCCTTGAAGTACGCTTCCATGACCGCCGGGTGCGGATTCGACGGGTGGAGGTAGATCGGCACATCGAGTGCTTGCGCCGCCTCGAAGATGGGCCAGAAGCGCTTGTCGTCGAGGTAGGCCCCCGCGGTGTGGCCGTGGATCATGGCGCCCTTGAAGCCGTGCGTGGCCACCGCGCGTTCCAACTCACGCGCCGCATGTTCCGGCGCGGTGGTGGGCAGCGCGGCGAACCCCGCGAAGCGGGTGGGGTGCTGTGCCACGGCTTTGGCGAGGTTGTCGTTCGATGCCGTGGCGAGTGCCACGGCCCGGCCGGCGTCGGTGATGCCTTGCAAGCCCGGTTTGTTCAGCGACAGCACTTGCAGATCGATGCCCGCTTCGTCCATCGCACGCAACCGCACCTCGCCGATCTCGTTCAGGCCCTGCACACGCGATGGCGCAACCAGCGCGCGATCGACGTCGTCGAAAGTGGCCGCCACGTCGTCGGTCAGGAAGTGTTCCTCTATCGCAATCAGCTTCATGTGGGCAATGCCATCCAAGGCGTGTGAATTCGTGAGGCGGTCAGCGGTGGGCGCGAGGCACCACGATGCCGCCACCCCCGATGGGTTCGGGCGCCGCCATGGCGGCGTGCCGAACTACTGGCCGGCCTGGATGTTCTCGGCCTTGGCCAGTTCGGAGTAGTGCTGGATCTCGTCGCGCATGCGGGTGCGGGTCTGCTCCGGCGTGGTGGCCGTCGGCAAGATGCCCTGCGCGATGAATTTCTCCCGCACGGTCTCCTCCGCCATCGTGGCCTGGATCGCCTTGTAGATCTTGTCGACCACGGGCGCGGGCATGTTGGCGGGGCCGGCCAGGCCGAAGAAGAAGGTGAAGTGGTAGTTCGGCAGCCCGGCCTCCGAGACCAGGGGCAACGAGGCTTTCATGTCGTCGGGCCGGGGCTCGGAGGTCACGCCCAGCAGGCGCACCCGGTTCGCGCGAGCCAGCGACAGCACGGGGGGCAGATCGGTGAACGACACGTCCACCTCACCGGTGAGCAGCGCCTGCGCGGCTTGGCCCGAGCCGCGATAGGGCACGTGCAGCAGCTTGACGCCGGCCTGGCGGCTGAACACTTCGGCGGCGATCTGGAATGACGTGGAACTGGACGAGTAGCTGATCGAGCCCGGCTTTTGCTTGGCCAGTTGGATGAACTCGGCCAGTGTCTTCACGTTCAGCGTGGTGCGCGTCGAGATGACCACCGGGACCTGGCCGACCACGCTCAGCGGCGTGAAGTCGCGCAGGGCGTTGTAGGGCAGATTGGGGTTGATGGCCTGGTTGGCCACCAGCGGACCGGTGCCGCCGAACAGCAGCGTGTAGCCGTCGGCGGGGGCCTTGGCGACGTAATCTGCACCCAGCGCGGAATAGGCGCCGGGCTTGTTCTCGACGATGATGTTCGTGCCCAGCGTCTTGGTGAATGATTCCGCAAAGACGCGGGCCAGCAGGTCGGTGCCGCCGCCGGGCGCCACAGCCACGATCAGCCTGACGGGCTTGTTCGGATACTCCGCGCCCGTCTGCGCGAAAGCCACTGGTGCGAGCGCGAGCACCGAGGCGCCCACCGCCAGTGCGAAAGCCCGCCGCGCAGCGGCATGCGGCCGCCGAAGAGTTGTCACCCAACGCATGTCTTGTCTCCTGTCCGTCTGGTTCGTTGTGCCGCGCACGCGCCGCGTTCGCGGGGCATGCGGGAAGGCGGTGCGCTTCGAAGGAGCGCATCAGCCGCCTGCCAAGTCATCCTATCCAGCAGGGGCGAAACCGACAGATGCCAGGATCAGTCGAGTGATGTCAGAAGCGGTTCACGTGATCGATGTGTCCGCTGGCGCGCCGGATCAGGTCGCAGAAGTGCTCTGCCGCCGGCGTCAGTGGAACGGCCGAGCGGCGCAGCACGCACACCGGTGGCGTGGGAAAGATTTCCTTGATCTCGATGGGCGCGAGCACGTCGTGCCAGAGCGGAAAGTGCGCCCACTGGATCGGCATCACCATCAGCAGATCGGAGTAGGCCAGCGAGATCAGGTACGTGAGCGCCGAATGCGCGCGCACCACCAGCTTCGGCGGCGGCAGGCCGTGCTTGGCGAACAGCGGCCCGAGTTCCCAGTCTTCGGCGAGTTGCAGGTTCTCGGGGTGGGTGGCGCGGGTGACGATCCAGCCGGCGTCGGCCAATTCGTGCAGCGTCGTTGCCTGCGCGAGCGGGTGGTTCTTGCGGCCGAACACCTTGCGGGTGTTGTCGAAGAGCTTCTCGCACACGAGTTCGGGCACGGGCTGCCCGTTGAAGGGGCCGATGTAGCAGTCCACCGTGCCTTCTTTCAGGTGGCGCTCCACGTCGGGAAACACGGCGTCCATGATGTCGAGGGTGACGCCGGGGAAGCGCGCGTGGAACGGCTTGAGCACCAGCGGCAGCAGCGAGAAGTGCGAGGCACTGGACACGCAGACGCGAATGCGGCCATACGATTCGCCGCGCATCTGTGCGATCTCGTCTTTGGCCTGGCGCAGGTCGTTCTGGGCCGAGGCCGCGCGGCGGCGGAACACCTCGCCCATGGGGGTGAGCCGGATGCCGCGCGCTTCGCGCTGGAACAGCGCCACGCCCAGCTCGCGTTCCAGTTCCTGGATGCTGCGCGTGATGGCGGGTTGCGAGATGCCCAGCTTGCGCGCGGCGGCGCGCAAGCTGCCGATCTCGGCCGCGGTCAGGAAATCCCGCAATGAACTCAGTTTCATCTCGCCAACCGACCCCTCTTCGACATCGCCTCCAGCGCGGCGCGCTGGAGGGCCCTGCATGGTGCAGCCACGCCCGCCTGCCGGATACCCCGGGCTCTCGGGGATTCTGGACGAACTTGCGCGCGCCCGGCGCAAGCAGGCCGGGAATCCCGTTCGGGCGCCGGGCGGGTCAGTGCCCGGTGGCCATGGCCGCGAGGCGGGTGGCGTCGGCAGGCGGCACGTCGCCGCGCCATGCGATGTGCAGGTCGGGGCGCAGGAGCAGCAGGGCGCGGCCATAGATGCGGTGCACCTGCGCATCGGGCAGCGTCAGCACGTCCAGCGGCGCGCCGAGGGCGCGCAGCGCGTGTTCCAGCGCGGCGGTGTCGGGGGGGGCGTTGCCCAGCCGCAGCAGCGTGTAGCCGTTGCCGAGATGGTCGAACAAGGCGCTGCCATCGTCCAGCCAGGCATGCGGCAGCCGTGCGCCGGGCCAGGTCGTGGGCACGTAGGTGAAGCTGTCCGGGTCGGGGCCGGTGCCGGGCTCCTGGGCCACCAGTGCAGAGCCGATGTAGCGGTAGCCCATCTCGATGCCCAGCAGTTCGTTGCTCTTGCGCTGTTCCACGTCGGCCACGCGGGCGAGGTCGTCGCGGGCGCGCCGGCCTTGCGGCGTGTCGTCGGCCACCTCGGGCCGCCACGCCGCGCGCCAGAGTCGCCGGCCCTGCGACGCGGCGCGCGACGCCTGCACGTTGCGCGCGCCGATCTGCCGGCGTTCCGAGGCGTATGACGCGAGCAGCTGGCTGCCGCCCCAGCCTTGAAGGGTCCCGGCGAGTTTCCAGGCCAGGTCAGTGGCGTCGCCGACGCCGGTGTTCATGCCGAGCCCGCCGGTGGGAATGACCAGGTGGGCCGCGTCGCCGGCCAGCAGCACGCGGCCTTCGGCATAGCGCTCGGCCAGCAGAAGATGCTGTGTCCATTGGCCGACGTACAGCGTCTCGAACTCGATGGGCAGGCCCACCGCGCGGCGGAAGATCTCCGGCATGTCTTCATCGCGTTCGGCTTTCGAATGCAAGGTGAAGTGCTCGCAATCGTCTTGCACCACCACCTGGGTGTGCAGCGCATCGGCGATGTGATAGTGGCGCCCGCGGCCGATCGGGATGCGCTCGTACAGCCCCGGGCAGCGAAACAGCGCCTGGCGCAATTGCATGATGTTGCCTTCGCCCTGGAGCGCGATGCCGAGTTGCTTGCGCACGGCGCTCGCACCGCCATCGCAGCCGACGAGGTAGTCCACCCGCACCTGCTCCGTGCGGCCATCGGCGCCGCGCAGCGTGCAGGTGACGCCTTGGGCGTCCTGCTCCTGGCGGACGAATTCGCAGGCGAAGCGCACCTCGATGCCAGGTATCTCCTCCACCACCGATTTCAGCAGCGGCTCCAGCGTGTACTGCGAAATCAGCTGGTACGGCTCCAGCGGCTGGCTGCCGTCGTTCACTTCGCGCGCCAGCGCCTTCAATTGCGCGACCGACGGGTAGGGCAGGTGCAGGATCGGCGCTTCGGCCATCGTGTTGACGATGAAGACGTCCATTGGGTGATCGCTCGGATAGCCCGCCTCGCGGATGCGGTCGGCCAGCCCCAGGCGGCGGTAGATCTCCATCGTGCGCGCATTGCACCGTTCCATCTTCGGCAAGCGGCCGGGCGCGGCGTTGCGCTCCACCAGCAGGCACCGCACTCCGCGACGCCCCAAGTCGATGGCCAGTGTCAAGCCTACCGGGCCGGCCCCTGCGATCAATACCTGATACGAATTCATCCACCCTCCTCGTCATGCGGCGCGTACTCTCGCCGAAGCGGGGGCGTGGGGGAAGATCATGCGTGCGGCAAAGCGATGTCGAAATCGACTCACTCGACCTCGGACATGCGAGTCTGGCGGTGGCGGACTCCTTAGAATGCACGCTCATGATTTCTGGCGCCCCGGTTCATCAGGCCACGCAGCTCTCGCTGTTCGATGAGCCGCCGCCGCCCGATGCACCGCCGGCGGCTGCATCGGTTGCGCCGCATCCCCTTCCCGCCGCGCCGGTGCCGAATGCCGAAGCGGCGGCGCCCAGCGTTCCGATCGAAGCCGTGCTCAGCCCGGCGGTGTTCCGCCATCCGCAGGCCCAGCGAGAGATCCGGCTGAACGGCCACCTCGTGGCGTATGCCTTGCGCCGCGCGCGCCGCCGCACGATCGGTTTCGTCGTCGGGCTGGAAGGCCTGAGCGTCGCATCGCCCAAGTGGGTGGGCATCGGCGAGATCGAGTCCGCACTGCACGAGAAGGCGAACTGGATCCTGCGCAAGCTGACCGAGCAGCAAGAGCGCCAGCAGCGCCTGCACGCCGCCAAGGTCGACTGGCGCGACGGCACCTCCATCCCGTTCCTCGGGCAACCGGTCATCATCGTGCTGGATGCGCGGGCGGGCAACACCCGGGCGGGTGCGGTGCTCAACACCGATGCCGAAGCCTTGCCTGGCGTGCCGCGCTTGACGCTGCACATCGGCCTGCCCCACACCGCCTCGCCGGAGCAGATCCGCGACGTGGTGCAAAGCTGGCTGCAACGCCAGGCCAAGCGGATCTTCGACGAGCGCTGCCGCCATTTCGCGCAGCAGCTGGGCGTCACGTACACGCGGCTCAGCCTGTCTTCCGCGCAAACGCGCTGGGGCAGCGCCAGCGCCGACGGCGCCATCCGCCTGAACTGGCGCCTGATCCATTTCGCCATGCCCAGCATCGATTACGTCGTGGCCCACGAACTCGCGCACTTGCGCGAGATGAACCACAGCCCGCGTTTCTGGGACGTGGTGCGTTCGGTGATGCCCGACTACGAGGTGGCGCGCGGCTCGCTCAAGGACGACGCGCTGCCGGTTTTTGATTAGTGCCCTGGCCGCGCGCCCGAGTGAGCACCCGAAGGGCCGAGACCTGGGCGTGTTTCCCGCGGCGACTCAGAACGCCATGTTGACCGAAGCTCCCAGATTCACCCGCCAGACCTTGTCGATCTTGTAAGGGGTGATCGACGTCACGCCGAGGTTGCCGGTTCGGGTGTTTCCCGTCTGGAAGGAGCCGCTGTGGGCCACCGAGATGTCGAAACCCAACAGGGTTTTCTGCGTGACTTCGTGTTGCACGCTGGCGCCGATCAGCGCCGTGGGGCTGGTTTTCGTGTGATTCGCCGGATTGCTCAGGAAGCTGCCCGACGCGCTGTCTGTCTCGACCATGCCGGAGAGCGAATTGGCCGCGACGCCAAGGCCCAGCCGGGCTTTGATCGACGTGGCATCGGACAAGGGCCAACGGTGGGACACGTTGACCATGAGTGCCTGGGTGGTGGCTTTGCCGGTGAACTCCGAGCTGGCACCCACCAAGGGGAAATGCGCGCGCCAGGCGACATGGCCGTGGATATGCTGATAGCTGGCAAAGACCGCGAGATCCGGGTCGATCCGATAGCCGGCCTGCGCCCCGATCCCGGTGGTGCTCCCGAATTTCACGTGGCTGGTGACGCCCCCGCCTGCGAAGGGGGCTCCGCCATCGGTCGTGCTGGACGATCCCGATGCGGTGCCGACGGAGGCATCCAGGCCCCAGAAATACCCACGCGCTTCTGCCAGCGCCGAAGTGGGGACAATGATCGAAGCGATGAGCGCGTAAGCGAGTGTTCTCGACCCCATTGCAGCCTCCCGGATAGAGCGCCAAGCCAACCTGTTCTTCGGTCTGCGCCCGATGTCTCGGACAGCGCAGCGTGCGTGGCAGGCTGGGATGGCGTGTCGCCCGTGAGGTCTGCCTCGCTCTTCAGCTATCGGCAGGTGCGCGGAGACATTGAGCCCTCCGTATTGCATTCGAAGGACCGCCGGGCATCATCGTGCGCGATGCCTGGGCGGGTGCTCCTGGCGGGCACCCGTGGTGTGCTGCCGCCTCGTCGGGCGCTCGATCTCTTCGAGCAGGGCTTGCGCTGCGCCGCTGAGGTAGCTGCCTTTGCGCAGGACCCGCACGACGGGAACGCTGACGTTCATGTCCTGGACGTGGATCTGGCTGAGCCGGCCGGCGCGAAGCCCTTCCTCGAGGGCTTCGGCCTGCAGCAGGGCAAGGCCCAGGCCTGCTTCCACGAGGCGGGTCTGGGCGGTCAGGCTGTCGATGGTCACGCAATCGAAGTCGTCGATGCCTCGGGTCAGGAATTGGGCGGCGATGGTGGCGGCGAATGATTCACGGCGACGCGGCGTGGCGGGGAATGCGAACCACCGCTGCGCGCCGAGGGCCGTCAAGGACTTGACTCGCTTGCCGGCCAATGCGTGGCGCGTCGCGCAGGCGACCACCAGGGGTTCCTGGTGGATCACCTTGGAATCGAGTTCGGGCGAGCGGTCCTCGAAATAGCGCAGGCCCACACTGGCTTCGCCCGCACGAACCAGGGCGCTCACCTCGGCGCTGGTGGCGGTTTGAAGGCGCACGTCGAGATGGGGCAGGCGCTGTTTCACGCGTTGCAAGGCATCCGACAGCCTCGCGCTGGCGAGGGTCCCGACGGTCGCGATGCGCAGTTGCCCCTGCTCGCCCGATTTCGCGGCGTCGACGGCGGCCCGGGCGTCTTGCAGCGTGGCGATCACGCGCTCGGCAAAGGGAAGCAGCGACATGCCGACCTCGCTCAAGACCAGCGACCGGCCGATGCGATCGAACAAGGGCGCGCCGACCTGCGCTTCGAGCATCAGCAGCCGTCTGCTGATGGCGGACTGCGTGCGCGACAACGCGATGGCCGCAGCCGAAACGCCGCCCCGGCGATGCACTGTCAAGAACGTTTGCAAGGCCTCCGAATCCATTTCCTGGCTCCTTCTTTCCATGCGCAAAACTGATGGTAATCAGAAAAAGTATGCGTTTGACGAAACGCTTGGAGATCGCAAAGATGGGATGACTTGTTGGATGAGGGGGCTGCGAATGGCTGAAACCGATGAATCACCGGGCGACCTGTTCTTGCGCATGCATCACGGCGACCTTGGCTTCGTGATGCCCAATGCATGGGATCCGGGCTCCGCCATCCTGTTGGCGAGCGAAGGGTTCTGCGCCATCGGAACGACGAGCGCCGGCGTGGCGTTTTCCCTCGGCCGGCCCGACTACGCCGCCGGTTCGCGCATGGCCCTGAGCGGCGACGAGATGCTGGCGGCGGTCGAGCGCGTCGTGTCGGCGGTGGCCATTCCGGTGAGCGCCGATCTCGAATCCGGGTATGGCGATTCGCCGGAGCAGGTGGCGCAAACGGTGCGGCGCGCGATCGGCTGCGGGGCTGCGGGCTGCAACATCGAGGACTTCGATCCGCTTCGGCGCGACTTGCTTGCCGAGCGGGACGCGATGGACCGCATCCGATCGGCTCGCGCGGAGATTGCCGGAAATGGGCGGGCTTTCGTGCTGAATGCGCGCACGGACGCGGTGCTTCAGCAAGGCGCACAAGGGCTGGCAGCCGCAATCGAACGCGGCAACCGGTACCTCGCAGCGGGGGCGGATTGCGTGTTTGTCCCGGGGATTGCCGACGTGCCGCACGCCAAGCTGCTGGTGCGGGAGATCACAGGCCCGGTCAACCTCGTCATCGGGCTGACGCAGGCTTCTTGCAGCGCCCGCGCGTTGATCGACGCCGGCGTGAAGCGTGTCAGCGTGGGAGGCTCCATCGCGCGCGCAGCACTGGGGTTCGTCCGCAGCGCAGCCCGCGAGCTGCGCGAGGCGGGGACCACGGACTATGGCGCCGGGCAGATCCCGCAAGGTGAACTCAACGCACTCTTCGAGCGCGCCGGTGCAGCCCGTGCCGATCGCCGCCGGCTGTCAGGACAAGGAGGTTTGTCATGAACAAGGTTGTCGACGCGCCGGCCCCGCCGTATTACGCGGTGATCGCGCCAGCGGAGTTGAATGACGACATCCGCGGCTATCCGGAGCTGGCGGCCAAGCTTGCGAAGCTGGCCCAGAGCCAGCCGGGGTTCATCGGCATTGAAGCGGGAGGCCAGGAGGGGTTCTCTCTGGCCGTGTCGTACTGGGCCTCGCTCGAGGCGATCCAGGCATGGCGCACGCAGGCAACTCACATGCTGGCCAAGGAAAAAGGCAAGTCCGACTGGTTCGGCAAGTACGTGACACGGATCGCGCGGGTCGAGCGGGTCTATTGAGCGTCGATGACCCGGCCGCGGCGCGGGGCCGGAGGCGAAAGGCACAATCTGCGGTCCATGCACCGCTACTCCTTTCGCCAGCTGTTGCTGGTGGCGTTCTTGCTGATCGCGTTGTTGCTCAGCGCGGCGTCGCTGCGCGGCTTGTTTTCGCTGGAGACCTTGCTGCGCCAAAGCAGCGAAGGTGCGCGGCAAGCCATTGCGCACACGGCCGATGCGCAGCTGCTGGCCGAGCGTACCGTGGCGATGGAGCGGGCGGCCCGGCAGTACCTGGTGCTGGACGATGCGGTGCTGCGCCGCAATTTCGAAGAAGCCGCGCGCGATGCCCGGGCGGCCCTGGCACGCTTGGCCGACGACCGCATCCCCGCGCAGATGGCGCAGCAATGGCGCGACACCGCCGAAGAGATCGAGGCCCAGTTGCGCGGCACGCCCGCGGAGTTGCGCACCCGCGAGGCGCCGGTGACGGCGGCGTTCCGCAGCCTGGAAAGCATCAACACGTCGATCGCGGAACGCATTCGGCTGGTCACGGAAACACGCAACCAGGTGTTGATGCGAGACCTGGAGACGGGGCGCGCGGCGCTGGGCCGGCAGATCCTCGCCGCCATGGGCGTGGCCATTGTGCTGGCCCTGTTGTTCGGGGTGTGGCTGGCGCGCCCGCTCAAGCGCCTCGAGCGCGCGGTGGTGGGCCTGGGCGAGAACCGGCTCGATGAGCCGATCGACATCCGCGGCCCCTCGGACGTGCGGTTGCTGGGACGGCGACTGGAGTGGCTGCGCCTGCGGCTGGCCGAGCTGGACTCGGACAAATCGCGTTTTCTGCGTCACGTGTCGCACGAGCTGAAGACGCCGTTGGCTGCGCTGCGCGAAGGGGTGGCGCTGCTGGAGGATGGCGTCACCGGCACGCTGAGCGACAACCAGCGGCAGGTGGCACGCATCCTGCGCCAGAACACTGCGGTGCTGCAAGGCCAGATCGAGGACCTGCTGCGTTTCAATGCCGCGGCGTTCGAGGCGCGCCGGCTGGTGCGGCGGACCACCGATCTGGTGGCGTTGATCCAGGCGCTCGTGGCGCAGCAGCGGTTGCAATGGCAGGCTCGCCGGTTGGCGGTGCATGTGGACGGCGGACGTCTGCTGGCGGAGGTGGACCCGGAGAAACTGGGAACCGCCTTGGGCAACTTGCTCTCCAATGCGATTCGCTTCAGCCCGGTGGGCGCTACCATCCGTTTTTCGGTGACGCGCGTCCCGGGGCGCGCGCGCATCGACATCGTCGACCAGGGCCCGGGCGTCGCCGCCGCCGACCGCGCCCGTGTCTTCGAGCCGTTCTACCGCGGTGAGCGGCAGCCCAGCGACGCCGTGCGCGGCAGCGGCATCGGGCTGTCGATCGTGTACGAATACATCACCGCCCACGGGGGCCAGATCGAATTGATGGACGACGGCCCGGGTGCTCACTTTCACATTGAACTGCCGCATGCGCGATAGCTTGTTGATACGTCTGGGAGGGGTGCTGGCTTGCGCGGCAGGCTTGAGCGCCTGCACCACGCCGCCTCCGCCGCCCGTGGCGCCGCCGCCTGCGCCGTCCGTGGTGGTTCCCGCGCCGGCTCCCGCGCCGGTGGTGATCCTGCTGCCCGATCCGGCCGATGCCGCGGCGCGGCGCTTGCTCGCTTACCACGACCAGGTGCGCCTGATGGCGCCGGCAGAGCTGGCCAATGAAGTCAACCGCCTGAATGCGCTGGTCTCGGCCAATGCCGCGGCCGCGCCGGCCGATGCCGTGCTCGAGCTGGCCTTGGTGCTTTCCTTGCAGCACAACGGCGGTGACGTGGTGCGCGGGGTGTCGTTGCTGGAGCCGATCGTGCGTTCGATCGATCCCGAGCTGCTGCCCTGGCAGCCGATGGCGCGTCTGCTGCTGGGGCGGCTGAATGAGCAGCGCCGCCTGGAAGACCTGGTCGAGCGCGGGAACGTGCAGCGTCGCGAGCAGCAGCGCAATCTGCAGCAGCTGAACGAAAAGCTCGAGGCGCTGAAGGCCATCGAACGCAGCATGACCACCCGACCCCCCGGCGTGGCACCCGTGCCCGCGCCGGCCGCCTCCGTCCCCCAGCCCGCCCGGGCGCCCTGAGCACGCCATGGCCAACCTGCTGCTGGTGGACGACGATCCCGATCTGCTCAAGCTGATCTCCATGCGCCTGAGCGCTGCCGGGCACCGGGTCACCACCGTGGAGTCGGCCGAGGCGGCGCTGACGCAGCTGGCGGTGGCGCGCCCGCAGGTCGTGGTCAGCGACGTCAAACTGCCCGGGCGCGACGGTCTCGCCCTGTTCGATGAGATCCGCGCCCGCCATCCCGCGCTGCCGGTGATTCTGCTGACGGCGCACGGCACCATTCCCGATGCGGTGGAAGCCACGGCGCGGGGCGTGTTCAGCTACCTCACCAAGCCGTTCGACGGCAAGGCCCTGCTCGACAAGGTGAATGAGGCATTGGCGCTGGCGCCGCCGTCGCCGCATGCGCAAGAACCGAATGAGAAGTGGCGCGAGGCCATCGTCAGCCATTCCAGCTGCATGGCCGATCTGCTGATCGAGGCCAAGATGGTGGCTGTGTCCGATGCCAGCGTGCTGATCCGCGGCGAAAGCGGCAGCGGCAAGGAGCTGCTGGCGCAGGCGATCCACCGCGCCAGTCCTCGTGCCGGCAAGCCGTTCGTCGCGGTCAATTGCAGCGCCATTCCGGAGTCGCTGCTCGAGTCCGAGCTGTTCGGCCATGTGAAGGGGTCGTTCACCGGCGCGGTGGCCAATCACCGCGGCCTGTTCGTCACGGCCGACGGCGGCACGCTGTTCCTCGACGAAATCGGCGATATGCCTCCGGCGCTGCAGGTGAAGCTGCTGCGTGTGTTGCAGGAACGCTCGGTGCGGCCGGTGGGCGCGAGCCAGTCGGTGCCGGTGGACGTGCGCATCCTGTCGGCGACCCACCGCGATCTCGACGCCGCCATGGCCGAAGGCCAGTTCCGCGAAGACCTGTACTACCGCCTCAACGTGGTGTCTCTGCACCTGCCGCCGCTGAGCGAGCGCCGCGAAGACATCCCGCTGCTGGCCAACCATTTCCTGGCGCGCCTGAGCGAAAAGTACGGCAAGCGCTTCAACGGCTTTGCGCCCGATGCGATGAAGGCGCTTGCCACCGCGAGCTGGCCCGGCAACGTACGCCAGCTGCACAACGTGGTGGAGCAAGTGTGTGCGTTGACGGCCACGCCGTTGATCCCGCTCACGCTGGTGCAGCGGGCGCTGCGCGTGGCCACCGTCGAGGTGCTCAGCTATGCCCAGGCGCGCGAGCGCTTCGAGCGCGACTACCTCGTCGGCCTGCTCAAGCTCACCGACGGCAATGTGGCCGACGCTGCGCGGCTGGCCGATCGCAACCGCACCGAGTTTTACCGCCTGTTGCAGCGCAATGGGCTGACGCCCGGCCAGTTCCGAGCCGGGGCGTCCGACGCCGATTGACGGCGTGTTGTCCGACACGCGCACGGCACAAGACGTCCACGCTGTCGCCTTTACACGCGCTTGTCGCTGGTTGGTGACAGCCCTGGATGCCCGGTCTTCCTCGTGGGTTCCTGCGGTGCCTCGAATCGTTGTCGCCAGGCGGCGACACATTCGGCCCGGATGGATGTGATTTCAGGCGATCGCGACCCTGAAATATTGACCAAGCCGTTGATTCACAAGGAATTTTCAGGAGTGGCATGCACGTTGCGATAAGACGTGCGATGCCAACGATCCGACTCCCCCTTTCAAGATCCGTGGCCCGGCCGTTTTCCGGCTGGGCGTTCGCCGTTCGCCTGCGCACGGCGGCACTCGTCGTGTTGTGCGTTGGCGGGTTCGGCCTGGCCGGCAACGCCGCGGCGTTCGGCTTCGATGACGTGGCCGAACGCGCACGCCAGCTGGCGGCCCAGCCGCATGTGCCCGCCAAGGAAACCCTGCCGGCTGAACTGCGCAACCTGAACTACGACCAGTACCGCGACATCCGCTTCAACCCCGAGAAGGCCTTGTGGCGCAAGGAAGGGTTGCCGTTCGAGCTGATGTTCTTCCACCTCGGCAAGTTCCAGACGCAGCCGGTGTCCATCAATGAGATCGTCGACGACAAGGTGCGCCACGTGGCGTTCGACCGCGGCAATTTCGACTACGGCAAGAACAAGCTGTCACCTGCCCGCTGGGGCGACCTCGGCTTTGCCGGGTTCCGCGTGCATTACGCGCTCAACAACCCGGCCTACAAGGACGAGCTGGTGGTGTTCCTCGGCGCGAGCTACTTCCGCGCGCTGGGCCGCGGCCAGCACTACGGGCTCTCCGCGCGTGGCCTGGGGCTGGACACCGTCGGCGGGCAGGGCGAAGAGTTCCCGCGCTTTGTCGAGTTCTGGATCGAGCGCCCAGCGCCCCAGGCCGATTCGCTGGTGATCCACGCCTTGCTCGATTCACCGCGTGCCACCGGCGCTTACCGGTTCACCTTGCGTCCCGGCGACGAAACCGTGGTCGACGTGCATGCCCGGCTCTTCCTGCGTGCCGGCGTGGCGACCTTCGGCATCGCGCCGCTGACCAGCATGTTCCAGCACGGCGAGATCCAGCCGCGCGCCGACGACTTCCGCCCCGAAGTGCATGACTCGGATGGCCTGATGGTCGCCTCGGGCGATGGCGCGGGTGGCGTCGAATGGCTGTGGCGTCCGCTGATCAACCCCAAGCAGCCGCTGGTGACCTCGTTCGGCGTGCGCGAGCTGAAGGGCTTCGGCCTCATGCAGCGCGATCGCACGTATGCCAACTACGAAGACACCGAGGCGCAGTACGAGCACCGCCCGAGCCTCTGGATTGAACCCCAGGGCGACTGGGGCGCGGGCCGCGTCGAGCTGCTGTTGTTGCCGACGCCGGACGAAACCAACGACAACGTGGCGGCCTATTGGGTGCCCGAGCGTGCCCCGGTACCGGGCCAGCCCTTCGACATGGCGTACCGCATGCGCTGGCAGGGCGAAGCCCAGGCGCGTCCGCCGGCCGGCTGGACGGTGCAGTCGCGGCGCGGCCAGGGGTTCGTCGACGCCAAGCAGCCGCGCGATGCCACCGAGGTGCAGTACGTCGTCGACTTCGACGGGCCGGCGCTGCGCGCGCTGCCGCAAGACGCGGTGGTGAATGCCGTCGTGACGGCCGGCGCCAACGCGCGTGTCGTCGAACGCAACGCCTATCGAAACCCTGCCACCGGCGCTTGGCGCATGACCGTGCGCGTGGCCCGTTCCCAACCTGCGCAGCCCACCGAGCTTCGCGCATTTCTTCAACGGGGCCCACACGCCCTGACCGAAACATGGACCACCATCATTCAACCCGATTGAGCGGCCACCGCGCTGCGGCCAACCCTGGCCCGAGCACCCCTCCCATTCATCGCGGCGCGATGGTGCCGCAACCGTGGCGCGGATTCCTGCGTGGCATGGGCGACGGCCTCCTGGCGATGCTGGCGCGCCTGGGTGGCGGCGCCCCCGCGCGTGCCGCGGGCGAGTTGCTGCCCTGGGAGCGTGCCGCGGTGCGTCGTCGCCGTGTCCTGCTCGCGCTGGTGGTGATGTCGGCCCTGGCCGCCACCGCGCTGATGGCCCATGTGCTGCCGCCGGTCGACCCGGCGTGGCTGCGCCATGCGCAGATCGGCCTGTACGCTTTGCTGTTCGCTTGGGTCTCGGCGGGTTTCTACACCGCCATGATGGGGTTCTGGGTGCTGTGGCGTGGCGATCCGCATGCGATGTCGGCGTCTTCCGTGGGGCACGAGCCCATTCATGTGGAAGCGCGCACCGCGATCATCATGCCCATCTGCAATGAGCAGGTGTCCACCGTCTTTGCCGGTCTGCGGGCGACGTGCGAGTCGCTGGCCGCCACCGGTGCTTCGAGCTTGTTCGACGTCTATGTGCTGTCGGACACCAGCGATCCGGAAACGCGGGCGGCCGAACTGGCCGCCTGGGCCGAACTGCGCCACGAGTGCGGGGCGGCGGGTCGCATCTATTACCGTTGGCGGCAACGGCGCACCAAGCGCAAGGCCGGCAACGTGGCTGACTTCTGCCGCCGCTTCGGTCGCAACTACCGCTACATGGTCGTGCTCGATGCCGACAGCGTGATGAGCGGCGATTGCCTGGTGAAGCTGGTGCGGTTGATGGAAGCCAATCCGAAAGCCGGCATCCTCCAGACCGCGCCGCAGGCCTGCGGGCTCGACACGCTGCATGCGCGCTCGCAGCAGTTCGCCGGCCGCGTGGGCGGGCGCCTGTTCACCGCCGGCATGCAGTATTGGCAACTGGGCGAGTCTCATTACTGGGGCCACAACGCGATCATCCGCGTCGAGCCGTTCATGCAGCATTGCGCACTGGCACCGCTGCCGGGCCGGGGCGGCCTGTCGGGCGAGATCCTGTCGCATGACTTCGTCGAGGCCGCGCTGATGCGCCGCGCCGGCTACCACGTGTGGCTGGTGCACGACCTGCACGGCAGCTACGAGCAGCAGCCGCCCAATTTGCTGGAAGAACTGCAGCGCGACCGCCGCTGGTGCCAGGGCAACCTGCAGAACGCGCGCTTGATTGCCGAGCCGGGCCTGCACGGCGTGCACCGCGCCATGCTGCTGACCGGCGCGATGGCTTATCTGTCGGCGCCGCTGTGGCTGGGCTTCGTGCTGCTGGGCGCGGGCCTGTGGGTGTTCGGCGGCCACGCGCTGTTCGGCGTGCATCGCACCGTGCCGGGTGAAGTCGCCATGTTGTGGCTTGTCACCGCGCTGATGCTGATGATGCCGCGTGTGATGGGGGTGGTGTCGATCGTGATGTCGCGCCAGCAGCGTCTCTACGGGGGCACCTTCGCGCTGGTGCGCGGCGCCGCGATCGAAGGCCTGTTGTCGGTGCTGCAGGCGCCGGTGCGCATGATGGCGCACAGCCTGTTCGTGCTGGTCGCATTGACCGGCCTCAAGCTCGACTGGAAGTCGCCCCCGCGTGAGGCGAACGACATTGGCTGGCGCGACGCGATGCGTCGCTTCGGCGGCGTGGGCCTGGGCGTGCTGGTGCTCGGCGCGCTGGTGCTTTGGCAACAGCCGCAAGCCGGCTGGTGGTTGATGCCGATGGCCTTGCCGCTGCTGATGGCGGTTCCGCTGACCGTGCTGACCAGCCGCTCCGGCCTGGGCCAGCGTCTGCTCGCGCGGCGTCTGCTGCTCACGCCGGAAGAGTACAGCGCACCGCAGGTGCTGCGGCGCGCCTGGGCCCACGCACGCCGCGCAGGCCACACGGCCACGCGCTGGCGCGACACGCTCACCGACCCGTGGCTGTTTGATGTAGTGCGAGCCGCCATGGGGCCGCGCAACACCAATTGGGGTCTGCGCGGCAAGGCGCGCCGGCTGATGATGCATGGCCTGCTGATCGAGCAGGATGCCGAATCGCTCAGCCCGGCCGATCGCATGCGCTTGCTCAGCGAGCCGCAGAGCATCGTGCGCGTGCGCGATCAGCTGGCGGCCAATGCCAGCTTGTTGCGCGCCAGCTGGTCCGATTCGCCGCCGCGCGAGCCATTGCGCGCCTGACGCGTGTCAGCCCGGCCCAGGGGCCGGGCTGCCGGCGTGCGCGCGGGCGCCGCGCGGCGTGCCACTCAGGTGGCGCCGCCATGCGCGGCGCAGTTGCAAGTCGGATGCGAAGCCGCCCGATTCGGCTGCCTGCATGACGTTCGCGCCACCCGCCAGCGCCTGGCGGGCACGTTCCAGGCGGATCTTCTCCACATAGGTCATCGGCGACACCCCGGCGTGGTCGGCGAACAGCCGCAGCAGGTGGCGGCTCGTCACGTGTGCGGCGCAGGCCAGCGTGTCCAGCGTCCATTCGGACTGCGGGTGTTCGCAGATGGCGTCCTGCACCCGGTGCAGCGCCGGGTGCAGATGATGGCGGTGCGCCAGCATCGGCGACAGCTCGGGGTCGTTCGGCGTGCGGCGCAAGTACACCACCATGGTTTTGGCGGCGGCCGCTGCGATCGCATCGCCGCAGGTTTGCGCGATCAGGTGCAGTGCGAGATCGATGCCCGCCGTGACGCCCGCGCTCGAGGCCAGCGTGCCGTCGACCACGAACACGCGGTTGTCCACCACCTGCGCTTGCGGGGCGAGTGCACGCAGCGTGTCCAGATGGTCGTGGTGCGTGGTGCAGCGCCGCGTGCCGATCAGCCCCGCGCGCGCCGCGCTCAGCGTGCCGGCGCACACCGTCAGCAGACGATGCGGGCTGTCGGGTGCAAGCAGCTGCGCTTGCATGTCGTGCGCCAGCCACCCGAGGATCTCGTTCGTGGCGGCATCGGGCCGGGCCAAGGCCGCGCTGTGCTGGCCGAGCAACACCAGCCATGTGGGCTGCGTGAGACGCGGCGGCAAGATTTCCAGGCCGCAGAGCTGCAGCCCGACCGACGACGCCACGTCTTGTCGGGCGCTCGCGAATCGCAATCTGAATTGCGGCGGGCGCCCGCGCGCCGCGAGCTGCTGATTGGCCAGCCGGAACGATTCGGCCGGGCCGGCGATGTCGAGCAGCAGCGTGTGCGGCGCCACGACGAACAGCACGTCGATCAGGGCGCCGCGCGCCGGATCAACGCGGCTGGGCGCGCTCAAGCGCTTGCTCCACGCTGCAGATGGTGGCGAAGCGGCCGGTGAGCACCGCGGTCGTGCGCGCCACGATGTCGTGGCTCGCCAGGAGCGAGCCGTCGAGGTGCTGCATGTCGAACGTCAACGTGGCCTCCGGCACGAAATCGATCGCATGGCCCTCGTCGCTTGCGTGGCGCGTCGTGGTCTCGCAGCATTGTTCGGTGCGGATGCCGCTCACGATGAGCCGCTGAATGCCGTTCTGGCGCAGCCACACCGGCAGCCCGGTGCCCACGAGTGCGCTGTGCCGGCTCTTGTGGAACGTGGCCGCGGGTGTGTGCGGCGCCAGCTCGTCGAGCGGGCGCACGTGGCCGCTGGCCAGGGAGAAGCCGGCATCGCCGTCCACATGCAGGATGCGCACGATCGGAACGCCGCGCGCTTCGCAGCCGGCGATCAGGGCGTTGATGCTTGCCAGGAACGGCCGCAGTTCGCGGTCGTTCCAGTACGGGCGGTGGCGAAACGATTCCTGGACGTCGATCGTCAGCAAGGCGGTACCCATGTCAGCGCTCCTCGGGTGCGATCCGGCCCACCTTGGCCACAAGCTCGGCATGCGATGAGGCGTCCACCGGACGGTGCTTCACGCTCGTGGTGGCCGCGTAGTGACCCAGGTAGTTGCCGCCCTTCCAGTCACGCGCGGGGCGAATGGGCCGTGCGCTGAACCCGCCGCCGCAGTTCGGGCAGACGTCGCTGAGCACTGCATTGACGCAGTGGCTGCAAAACGTGCACTCGAAGCTGCAGATCATGGCGTCGGTGGCATTCGGCGGCAGCGGTTTCTGGCAGTTCTCGCAAACGGGGCGCAGTTCGAGCATGGGGATCTCCGTCGAGGGTGTGCCGGAACGATATGAAATGCGAGCAATCTGGGCGAGTCATCGAGCGACGAGAAACGATCAATTCAAGACATGTGCGCCCAAAGATGGCGACTGATCTTCCGTCGAGCATCCCGCCAACGGGTGCGGGCCTCCCGCTTCGTGACGGAGCGGCGCGCTCAGGCCGGCGCCTGAGCCAGCCAGGCGTGCGCCAGTCGAACCCACACGGTGGCGCCGATCGGGATCAGGTCGTCGTTGAAGTCGTAGCTGGGGTTGTGCAGCATGCAAGGGCCCAGCCCGTGGCCGCCGTCGCGGTGACTGCCGTCGCCGTTGCCGATCACGAAGTAGCAGCCGGGTTTGGCCTGCAGGAAGTAGCTGAAGTCTTCGGCGCCCATCGTCGGCTGGAACTCGCGCACGTTCTCCGCGCCGACCACCTCGCCGATCACGCGGCGCGCGAATTCGGTTTCGCTCGCGTGGTTGATGGTGGGCGGGTAGTTGCGCGTGAACTCGAACTCGCATGCCGCGCCGAACGCCGCGCAGGTGTGTTCGGCAACCTCCTTCATGCGCTGCTCGATCAGGTCGAGCAACTCGTGCGTGAAGGTGCGCACGGTGCCGCGGATCTCGCAGCTGTCGGGTACCACGTTGGTGGCTTCGCCGGCGTGGATCATCGTCACCGAGATCACGCCCGGATCGATGGGCGATCGGTTGCGCGTGATGATGGTCTGGAACGCCTGCACCATCTGGCAGGCC
>CAZBOF010000071.1:0-21018 GCA_964493285.1 uncultured Rhizobacter sp.
CTTCGCGGCCGTAGCCAATGCGCTTGCCCACCATGTACGCACCCACCAGGCCTGCCACACCCGCGTTGATGTGGACCACGGTGCCGCCGGCGAAGTCGAGCGCGCCGTCGGCGCCCAGCAGGCCACCGCCCCAGACGATGTGCGCCATCGGCACATAGCTGAAGGTGAACCAGATCACGCTGAACAGCAGCACGGCGGCGAACTTCACGCGTTCGGCGAACGCACCGACGATCAGCGCAACCGTGATGGCGGCGAACGTGCCCTGGAACGCGATGAACACGTACTCCGGAATGGTCGACAGCGCGCCGAAGGTTTCCTGCGTCACGCCTTTCAGGAACACCTTGTCGAAGCCGCCGAAGAACTGGCCATCGCCTGCGAAGGCAAGGCTGTAGCCGTAGACGGACCACAAGATGCTGATCAGAGAGAACACGACGAAGACCTGCATCAGCACCGACAGCATGTTCTTCGAGCGGCCCAGGCCGCCGTAGAACAGCGCCAGGCCCGGAATCGTCATGAGGATCACCAGCAGCGTGGAGGTCAGCATCCAGGCGGTGTCGCCGGAATCGACCTTGGGGGCATCTTCCGCGGCTTCCGTGGCGGGCGCGGCCGCAGCAGGGGCCTCCACCGCGGCAGGCGCGGTGACGGCCGGTGCTTCGGCAGGCGCCGAAGCGGCGTCTTGCGCGATGGCCGCGCTGGAAAGGCCCAGGGTCGCCAGGCCCAGGACGAGAGAAGCTAAAAATTTCTTCATGGTGTGTTTTTCTTTCGCGTCAAAGAGCGTCTTTGCCGGTCTCGCCCGTGCGGATGCGGATCACTTGCTCGAGCGCGGAGACGAAGATCTTTCCGTCGCCGATCTTGCCGGTGCGCGCCGAGTTTTCGATGGCTTCGATCACGCGGTCGGTGAGGTCGTCGTCAACCGCCGCCTCGATCTTGACCTTGGGGAGAAAGTCCACGACGTACTCCGCGCCGCGGTACAGCTCGGTGTGGCCCTTCTGGCGCCCGAAGCCCTTCACTTCGGTCACCGTGATGCCTTGCACGCCAATGGCGCTGAGGGCTTCTCGAACTTCGTCAAGCTTGAAGGGCTTGACGATGGCAGTCACCATCTTCATGGTCATCTCCGATCAGGAATGCAGAGGATTGTTGAAACGATGGGCAGTCACAGGGACTTGGTGATCGAGAGGATCAGCCGGCCCTTGTTGATGTCGCCGTAGAAATCTTTCTTGTTCGCGCCGACGTAGGCGCCCGACAGGCTGAAGCCGGAACCGAAGTCGTAGGTGGCGCCAAGCTTGTAGTCGTAGTAGTTCGGCAGGCCGCCGACGTTGCGCAGGTCGCTCGAGTAGCGGGTGAAGCCGAGGTGCCCGTTCAGGGTGATGCCTTCGGCCACCGGCACATCGACCGCCAGATCCACGTAGCCGGTGTTGCGGCCGTTGATCACGCCGCCGCCGAGGCCGAAGTAGTCGTCCGAGATGGTGTGCGAATACTTGAGCGTGGCCACGCCGAAGGTCAGCGCGCCGTACAGCTCGGTGGTGTTGGGGTCGACCACCTTGTTGCGCTGCGGGTAGTAGTACTGCAGCACGCCCACGTCGTAGCTGAGGCCTTCGGTGATGTTGCCGCCGTAGCCGCCGTAGAAGTCCATCTCGATGCCCGAGTTCGTGAACCCGATGCTGGAGTTCCAGTTCCCGATGTAGAAGCCGCCGTTGCTGTAGTCGAAGCCGCCCTGGAGCGCGGGCTTGTTGTCGGTCTGGTCTTGGCCACGGTACTTGTAGCTCGAAGTCAGGCTGAAGTTCGTCGAGACCGCCGGTGCTTCTTGTGCAGCTGCGTGGCCCGCGAACATGGCGGCCAGGGTGGCGGCGCAAAGGTGCAGAGTCTTCATAGGGAACATCTCCAAGAGGTGGGTCGTTAGGACAAGGACACGACCAATTTGCAGCTTCTGTGCCAGCACCTTCCACACGCTTTGGGCCGGGGATACGTTCTGTTTCGGCGCGGCAGGCACTGATTCGGTGCCGCTGACGGCCGCTCGAGCGGGAAGGCACCCGTCTGGTGCGCGCAAGCACGCACCGTCAAGGGTCCCTGGCCGCCAGCACGTCACAATGGCGCCCACAGGTGCCTCAATGCAAGGCGCCAAGGGAGCAGCTCATGTCATTGGCGGTCATCCGCAGCCGCGCGCTCGATGGGCTCGGCGCGCCGCAAGTCCTGGTCGAGGTCCACCTCGCCAACGGCCTGCCCAGCTTCACGCTGGTCGGGCTGGCCGACACCGAAGTGAAGGAAGCGCGCGAGCGCGTTCGCGCCGCGCTGCAAAACAGCGGTCTCGCCTTTCCGCACAACAAGCGGATCACCGTCAACCTGGCGCCGGCCGACCTGCCCAAGGAAAGCGGCCGCTTCGACCTGCCGATCGCGCTGGGCATCCTGGCCGCCAGCGGGCAGGTGGATGCGCAGAAGCTGTCGGGCTATGAATTCGCAGGCGAGCTGTCGCTGGCCGGCGACCTGCGTCCGGTGCGCGGCGCACTCGCCATGGGGCTGGCACTGCATCGCGCCGCCGCCCGGGGTGGCGATGTCCCCGCGCTTGTGCTCCCGCGGGCCAGCGCCGAAGAGGCCGCGCTGGTCGAAGGCCTGACGATCCACGCCGCCGCCCACCTGCTCGACGTTGTCCAGGCGTTGCAACCCGGCGAAACGTCTGCATCGCAAGCGCTCCCGCGCGCGCGCGCCCAGCCGGCGCCACGGCGCATCGACGTGGCCGACCTGCGCGAAGTCAAAGGCCAGGCCGCCGCCAAGCGGGCGCTGGAGATCGCCGCGGCGGGCGGCCACAGCGTGCTGATGGTGGGGCCGCCCGGCACCGGCAAGTCGATGCTGGCGCACCGCTTCGCGGGGCTGCTGCCGCCCATGACGCAGGATGAGGCGCTCGAATCCGCCGCCGTGCACAGCCTCAACGGCAGCTTCAGCGCCGACCGGTGGCGGCAGCGCCTGGTGCGCCAGCCGCACCACGGCGCCTCGGCGGTGGCGCTGGCGGGCGGCGGCGCCTCGCCGCGCCCCGGCGAGATCTCACTGGCGCACCATGGCGTGCTGTTCCTCGACGAACTGCCCGAGTTCCCGCGTGCGGCGCTCGAGGGCCTGCGCGAACCGATGGAAACCGGCCGCATCACGATCTCGCGCGCGGCGCGGCAAAGCGAGTTTCCGGCGCGCTTCCAGCTCATCGCGGCGATGAACCCGTGCCCTTGCGGCCACCTCGGCAGCCCGTTGCGCGCCTGCCGCTGCTCGCCGGACGTGGTGCAGCGCTACCAGGGCCGCATCAGCGGCCCGCTGCTCGACCGCATCGACCTGCAGGTCGAAGTGCCCGCCATGGCGCCGCACACGCTCGCCGACGCGCCGGCGGGCGAGCCCAGCGCCCAGATCGCGGACCGGGTCACCCGTGCCCGCGAGCGCGCAGCGGCCCGGCAAGGCTGCACCAATGCGCAGCTCTCGGGTGCGCAGATCGATGCCCACTGCCCGCTGGCGCCGGACGCGGCGCAGTTCCTGCAGGCCGCCGCCACGCGGCTGGGGTGGTCGGCACGCAGCTACCACCGCGTGCTGCGCATGGCGCGTACCGCCGCCGATCTTGCGGGGGCAGACGCCATCGACAGCGCCCACGTCGCGGAAGCCGTGCAATACCGCCGCGTGCTGATGGCGCAGTGACGCGCCCGTTCGTCAGGCGGCCGGCGACGCGCGCGGGTTGCGCTTCAGCTGCCCGTCGCCGGACACCGACACCGTGGCGTAGTCCCGGGCGTAGAGGCGGCGCATGCGGATCAGGTCGCGCAAGTAGCGCTTGGCCAGCGTCGACTTGCTGGGCTCGCTGAGCACCTTGCCTGCCGCCTGGAAGAACTTGCGTTCCTCCTCTTTCAGGTGGTGGCGCACTTTCTTGTTCAGTTTCTTCGCAGTTTCGAGCCATTGCGCCGTCATCTTGTCGGGCACGCTCAGGTCTTCGCACAACTCTTCGATCTGGTGGTGCTCGCTCAGTGCATGCCGCGACGGGCTCAAGCCCGGGTCGGTCATCAGCAAGGGCACGTACAGAAAGCGCTCTTCCGCGGCAGCATGCGCCTCCAGTTCCACTTTCAACTGCAGGAACACGGCCTCCCGATCCGCGGGCTTGCCGCGCGAGGCGACCAGCCGGCGGCAGAGCGCCCGCTGCATGTCATGGCTCTCTCTCAGTGCTTCAAAGATCGTCATGGCGACTCCCGTTGGCAGCGATGGAAGGCCCATCATGTCTGCGCAAGAGATCATCAGGGCGGCCGCCCGCAGTTCTCCTGCCGTTGCACACAGGTATACGCGCGAAGGCGCCGCCGGTCAACGCCCCTTGAAGCTCGGCCTTCGCTTGTCCAGCATCGCACCCACGGCTTCGAGGTGGTCCTGGGTGTTGTGGCAGATGCCTTGCAGCACGGCGCAATGGTCGAGGTGGTCGCGCAGTTCCGAGCGCTGGGCGCTTTGCATCAGGCGCTTGGCCATCCGCAGCGCTTGCGGAGGTTGGGCGGCGATGCGCTGCGCCAGTTTGAGCGTCTGGGCCATCAGGGCTTCGGGCTCGGTGATCTCGAGGACGATGCCCAGGCGCAAGGCCTCGTCCGCCGACATCACCCGCCCGGTGAAGGTCAGCTCCGCCGCGCGCTGGTACCCCACGAGGCGTTGCAGGAACCAGCCGCCGCCATCGCCCGGAATCAGGCCCACGCTGACGAAGGTCTCGCCCATCGTGGCGGTGCGCGAGGCCAGGCGCATGTCGCACATGCACGCGAGATCGAAGCCCGCGCCGATGGCCGCGCCGTTGATGGCGGCAATGGCCGGCACCTCCAGGCGGCTCATCACCAGCGGGATGCGCTGGATGCCGCGGCGATAGTGGTCGTGCACCTCGTACACGTCGCCGCTGAAGCTGCCCTCGCGGGCCAGCATGTGCTTCACATTGCCGCCCGCCGAGAACGCCTTACCGCCACCGGTGATGATCAGCGCGCTGACATCGGGGCTGCGGTTGACCCACTCGACAGTGGCCGACAGGTCATCGGCCAGGTGCGTGCCGGTCAGCTCGTTGCGGACCTCATCGCGTTGCATGGTGAAGGTCACCACGTCGTCGGCGTGCGTGAGCGTGGCGTCTCGGAGTTCTGGCGAGGCGGTCATGGACGGTCCTCGGTGTTGTCAGAGCTTGATGCCGGCGGCGACGATCACCTGCTTCCACTTGGCGATCTCGGATTGCAGGAACTGCGTCATCTGGTCGGGCGCCATAGGCGCGGCCAGCGTGCCCAGCTGCTTCATCCGGGCCAGCGATTCGGGTGAACTCAGAATGCCGTTCACCTCTTTCTGCAAGCGCTGCGCGATGGCCGGATCGGTGCCGCTGCGTGCGAACACCGCCAGCCATGACGCGACATCGAAATCGGCGACGCCCGCTTCGATCACCGTCGGAATCTCGGGAAAGGCTTCCAGGCGCGCCTTCGAGCCGGTCGCCAAGGCGCGCAGACGCCCCGCCTGCACATAAGTCGCACACGCCACCGCCGTGTCGAACAGCATGTCCACCTGTCCGCCCATCACGTCATGCAGCGCGGGCGCGCTGCCGCGGTACGGAATGTGCGACAGCTTGGTGCCGGTCTTGAACGCGAACAGTTCGGCGGCAAGATGCATCGACGTGCCATTGCCCGCGGAGGCGTACCGCACGGAGCCCGGGTCCTTCTTGGCCGCCTGGACGATGTCGTTCACGCTGCGGAAAGGGCTGTTCGGCGGCACCACCAGCAACAGCGGGTTGAAGCCGATCATGGCAATCGGCACGAACGACTTGATGGGGTCGTAGCCGAGGTTGGGGTAGAGGCTGACGTTGATGGCATGCGTGCTGATCGCACCACCCAGCAGGGTGTAGCCATCGGCCGGTGCGCGGGCCACGAACTCGGAGCCGATGCCGCCGCCGGCACCGGTCTTGTTCTCCACGACCACCGGAACGCCGAGGTTCTCGGACAGCTTCTGCGAAATCATCCGGCCCAGGATGTCGGTGGCGCCGCCGGCAGCCAGCGGCACCACATAGGTCAGCGGCTTCGATGGCCATTTGTCCTGCGCGAAAGCCGGAAGGCCGGGCGCCAGCAGCAGGGAGGATTGGACAAATACTCTGCGTTTCATGGGATGTCTCCTTTTATTGGGATGGGATGCAGAACGTGAGCGTCGAAAGAGATCAGCGCCAATGCGCCAGGGGCAGGCCGGGAACGCTGCTGCGAAAGACCGGCAGGCTTTTCATCTTCAGTGAGCCGACCACCACCGTTTGCAGGTCGTCGCCGGCAAAGGCAATGCTGGTGGGCTTCTTGAGCGTGGCGCCTTCGGGGTCGTCGATCAGCACGCTCAGCGATTGATCGGGGGCGATCACGCAGATCGCGTTGCGCGCAAGCTCCGTCAGCCAGACATTGCCCGCCGCGTCCAGCGCGATGCCATCCACATAGGCGCCGGCGTAGATCGGGTCGGGCCCGTAGACGCTGAACGGGCCGAGCTGCCCGTCCGAGTCGAGCGGCGCGCGCAGCACACGCCCACGCGTGGTCTCGGCCAGATAGAGCCAGCGCCCCGAGGCATCGATGCGCACCTCGTTCGGGAAATACAGCCCGCCAGCCACCTGGCGCAGCTGCCCGTCGCGCGCATGCAGCAGTTGCCCATCCGGGCGGGGTTGGTCGATCGCATCGGACAGCTCGCCCGCCTGGGTCGACACCGTGATCCACAGCTCGCCGGGGTGCGATGCGAGCACGAAGTTGACCGCCCCCAGCGCTTGCCCGTCGAGCGCGGAATGCAGCACCTGCACCTCGCCGCCCTCCGGCGCCACGCGCAGCACCTGGTGCGCACCGATGTCGGCCACGATGACGGCGCCCTGCGCGTCGATCGCCAGGCCGTTCGGCAGCATGCCGGCCCCCACGCGCTGCTGCGTGCCGTCGGGCCGCACCACCGTGTACAGCCCGCGCGGGTCGGAGACCACGAAACTGCCGTCGCGCCGGGCCAGCACGCACTCGGGGCGGCGCAGGTCGACGCCGATGTCGGGGGCGAGGCGGCTCAGATGGGGCAGCATGCGAGGCTCCGCGTCAACGCGCCAGTTGCTGTTCGGCCTGCTGGCGCAGCGCGGCTTTCTGGATCTTGCCGGTGGCGGTCTGCGGCAACTCCGGCCAGAACAGGAACACCTCGGGCACCTTGAAGGCCGCCAGATGCCCGCGGCAGAACGCCTTGAGCGCCGCGGCCACCGCGTCCGGGTCCGCGGGCGGGGGCGTGCCGATCACCACGCAGACCTTTTCCCCCAGCAGTTCGTCGCGCAGGCCGATGACGGCGCAGGCCGGCACCGCATCGTGCTGCAACAGCACGTTCTCGACCTCGACCGAGTAGATGTTCTCGCCGCCGCGAATGATCATGTCTTTCTTGCGGTCGACGAGGTAGATGTAGCCGTCGGCATCGCGGTAGCCCACGTCGCCGGTGTAGAGCCAGCCGTCGCGCAGCGTCTCGGCCGTGGCCTGCTCGCGGCGGAAGTAGCCCGCCATCACGTGGGGGCCGCGCGCCAGCACCTCGCCCGGCACGCCGGCCGGCAGGTCGACACTGTTCTCGTCGACGATGCGCACCTCGCAGCCCGGCAGCGGCAGGCCGGTGCTGCCGACTTTCTCCAGCGCGAGTTTTCCATCGAGCACGCTGATGGTGCCGCCCGATTCGGTCTGCCCCATGCCGTGGTACAGCAGCGCGTTGGGAAACATCGCCTGCACGTCGCGCAGCTTGTCGGGCGGCATGGGCGAGGCGCCGAAGCGCACGTTGTGAACCGTGTCGAGCGTGACGCGGGCGCGCTGCTCCGAGCGCATCATCATCATGAGCATCGAAGGCACGCAGCCGAAACCCTGCACACGGTGGCGCTGGATCAGCTCGAACATGCGGTCGGTGCCGTAGGTGTCGATCACCAGCGTGCCCACATGCGCCCAGGTGGGATACGCCCAGGCATGCGCGGCCACGTGGAACAGCGGCGTCACCGCCAGGTTGGTCAGGCCGTCTTTCGCATAGCCCCATGCATGGGCCGCCTGGTGCGCCGTGGCCACCAGCGTGCGGTGCGTGTGGATCACACCCTTCGGCCTGCCGGTCGTGCCGGAGGTGTAGAAAATGACCGCGGGGACATCGGTGTCGACCGTGGCAAAGACCGCCGGTGCGCGCGGCTGTGTGCGAATGAGCGCGTCCACCTGCGCCTGCGGCGTGGGCGCCGGCACGGGTTCACCGTCGCAGATGAAGAGCTGCGGCTCGGTGTCCTCCAGCACGAATGCGACTTCGGCCGGCGTGAGCTTGGGGTTGATGGGCACCGCCACCGCACCCAGCGTCATCACGGCGAAATAGGCGATGACGTAGGCATCGCTGTTGTCGACCTTCATCACGACATGCCGGCCTGCCGCGACGCCATGGTCCGCAGCCAGGTGCTGCGCGGTCGCGTCGACGGCATCGGCGAACTGCCGGTACGTCCAGCTGCGGTCGCGAAACACCAGCGCCACCCGGTCCGGCACTTCACCGCGGCGGTGCAGCAGGTACTGCGGATAAGTCATCTCGCGGGTGGCGGCCAGCGCCCGCGCCAGCCAGGGCGGCGCGGGCACCGAGGCGCCCGCCGCCCCTGACGCAGCGGCCTCCACGGACGCCTGCCTATCGTTCATTCGGGCTTCCATTCGCGTGCGCGCTTGCGGATCGCTTCCTTGTCGAAGTCGTTGATCTCCTTGAGCAGGCTCGGGTCCCAGAGTCCCCCGATCTTGAACCCATCGGAGAGCTGGCCGCCCGCCTTGTTCAGGTTCACGTAGCCCTCGATCTGCGCCGCGGTGGAGTTGCCGAACAGGCCCTCCACCTCGTACACGTTCTCCAGGCGTGCCTTCATCGAGGCCAGGCTGATCTGCATCGCCTGCGCTTCGGTCAGGCCACGCGCGCGCGTTTCGGGGTAGAACTTCCAGTGGATGCGCACGGCGGCTTCGGGGTTCTCCTTGGCAAAGGCGGTGGACTTGGCCACCGCGCGGCCCCAGCGCACCAGCACGTCACGGTTCGAGCGCAGGAAGGCCGGGCGCGTGAGCACCACGCCGCTGAAGCCCACCGCTTCGCGGCGCGTGGCTTCACTGCTCAGCATGCGCAGCGGCACACCCGCGGCTTCCACCTGGCCATACAGGCCATCGAACAGCACGAGCGCGTCGATGCGCTTGGTCTGCAAGGCATGCGCGGCCTCCACGCCTTCGCCCACCGGCACGAACTTCAGCGAAGCCGGATCGCCGCCGGCCAGCTTGACCAGCGCGCGCGTGGTCTGCACCTGCGAGTTGCCCATCGTCTGAACGCCCAGCGTCTTGCCCTCGAGGTCTTTCAAGGTCTTCAGCGGGCTGTCCGCCAGCGTGACAGGCATGCTCTGGAAGCCATTGATGAAGGTGTAGAAGCCCACGATGTCGGCGTCGGGCATCTTGTCCACCAGCGCCAAGGGCGCCGAGCTGGCGGGCAGGGCGATGTCCACCTGGCCGGTGCTCAACGCCTGTGTGGCCACGGTGGCACCGCCCATCCCGATCATGCGGGCCTCGAGCCCTTCTTCGCGGAAGAAGATCGCCTGCGGCAGCGAGGTGGTGTAGGTGGCATAGGGCGGCGTGGACACCGTCGCATTGCCGATGGTGATGCGTGTCAGCGGGCGGTTGCCCTGCGCGAGCACGCGCCCGGGTGTCCAGACCGCGGCAAGCGCGAGGCTGGCGGCGCCGAGTTTCAGGCCTTGGCGGCGGGTGATCCGGGGGGTGTTCGGTGCGGTCATCGTGATGTCTCCTTTGTGATGCGTGCGAGGTCAATCGCGGGTCTCACCGCCGTCGGCCACCAGGTGGGCGCCGGTCATGAACCCGCAGGCGGGAGAAGCAGCGAAGACGACGAGCTTCGCAATCTCGTCCATCTCGGCCCAACGCTGGCCGGCGATGGCAATGCGGCTGCCCCAGGCACTCTTGAGTTCCTCGGGCGAGAGGCCTTGCTGGCCGCTGCGCTGGGCGATGTCACTGCACCAGCGCTCGAATCGTTCGGGTGCGCTCACGCGCCCGGGCGCCACACAGTTGACGCGGATGTTGCGCGGGCCGAACTCGCTGGCCAGCGCCTTGGTGAAGCGGTTCTCGGCCGCCTTCGCCGGGCCGCTGCAGGTGGAGAAGAAGGGCGCATCCAGCGACGACGAGCCCGAGGTGCCCGTGACGTTGACGATGGAGCCGCCACCCTGCTTGAGCATCACCGGAATGACGCGCTGCGTGACGCGGAACATCGAGAAGAAGTTCATCTGCATCGCATTCGTCATTTCCTGGTCGGTCACTTCGAGGAAAGGCTTGTAGGTGCCGGTGCCCGCGTTGTTCACCAGGATGTCGATGCCGCCCAGGGCTGTCACCGTCTGATCCACCAGACGCTCGATGTCCGTCAGCGACGTCACGTCGGCTTGCAGCGCGTGCACGTCGCCACCGGTCTCTTCGCGCAACGCCGCCGCGGCGGTTTCGAGCCGATCCGTCCGCCGCCCGCAGATCGCCACGCGAGCACCCTCGCGCAGCAGATGGCGTGCGACGGTGAGGCCGATGCCGGCGCTGGAACCGGTGACAAGTGCGGTCTTTCCTTTGAGTTGCAGGTCCATGGTGGGCTTTCTTCTTCAGTGTTGAACGATGGGGGCCTCGCCCATGAGGGCGGCCACGCGGCGCTCGATGAACGAGGTGACGAAGTGCAGAGTCAGCCCCATGAGCATCAGCAGCGCCAGGCAGGCGTAGACGGCGGGCACGTCGAACTGCGACTTGGCCTGCAGCATGGCAAAGCCGATGCCCGAGTTGGTGCCGACGAACTCGGCCACCACCACGCCGATCAGCGCGAAGATCACGCCGATGTGGATGCCGGCGAAGATGTAGGGGATCGCGTGCGGCAGGCGCATGTAGCGGAACTGCTGCCACCGGCTCGCGCCGAGCGAGCGCATCAGCTCATCGTGATCGAGCGCACGCACGCGCAGCCCTTGCACGGTATTGACCATGATCGGGAAGAAGCACACCACCGCCACGATGGTCACCTTCGAGAGTTCGCCGAAGCCCAGCCACAGCACCACCAGCGGCGCGATCGCCACCTTGGGCAGGCTCTGGATCGCCACGATGTAGGGCGTGAACACGCCTTCGAGGAAGCGGCTGCTGGAGATGATTCCGGCCAAGGTGATGGCCACGACGAATGCCAGCAGGAAACCGACCAGCAACGAGGTGAACGACGAGAACACGGCGGTCAGGAAGTAGCCGTCCACGATGCCGCCCCACAGGACGGCGGCCACGCTGCTGGGACGCGGCATCACCATCGGCGACACCCATTTGGCGTACGTGGCGTATTCGGCGAATCCGATGAGCAAGATGGCCAGGCCGATCGAACAGGCCGCTTCCTTGGTCAACCAGGCCTTGCGCCGCGGCGGCGCCTTGTTCGTGGCCTTCAGGCCCGCCGCCGCCGGCGCGGCACCCGGAACCTGCGGGGAACGAATGGAGTTTTGCATGGACTGCCTCGTGATGTGGGAATGCGTGACGGCGAGGCTCAGGCGGCCTCGTGCCGGTGCAGCAGCGAGCGCACCAGCTCCACGATCCGGAAGAATTCGGGGTCGCGCTTGCTCTGGAGCGAGCGCGGCCGCGGCAGCGTGACTTCGATGTCCTGCACCAGCCGCCCCGGCCCGCTGGACATGACCAGGATGCGGTCCGACAGCAGCACCGCCTCTTCGATGTCGTGCGTGACGAAGACGATGGTCTTCTTCTGCCCGAGATGGATGCGCTGCAATTCGAGGTTGAGGTCTTCGCGCGTCATCGCGTCGAGCGCGCCGAAGGGTTCGTCCATGAACAGCAGCTCGGGGTCGTGCAGCAGGGCGCGTGCGATCGACGCGCGCTGCTGCATGCCACCCGACAGTTCGCGCGGGCGCTTGTTCACCGCGTGGCCAAGATGCACCATCTCCAGCAGCTGGAGCGCGCGCACGCGCGCGGCTTCGCGTGGCAGGCCGAGGATCTCCGCCGGCAGCATCACGTTCTCCAGCACCGTGCGCCATTGCATCAGCGCGGGCGACTGGAACACGAAGCCGAAGCTGCCCGGGCGCACCGGCGCCTGCGTGGCGCCCAGATGAATGGCGCCGGACGACAGGTTCAGAAACCCTGCGGCCATCTTCAGCAGCGTGGTCTTGCCGCAGCCGCTGGGGCCCAGCAGGCTGGTGAATTCGCCGCGCCGCAACTGGGCCGTCACCGGCAGCAACGCCTGCGATTCGCTGCCGTCGGCCAGCCGGTAGGTCTTGGACGCGGCCTGGATGTTCAGCAGCACGTCCCGGGCCGTGGCGGGCGTTCGCTCTTTCAGTGTGGTGCTCACGCTTGTCTCCTTGTCTCGTTGGCGGTGCTCACCGATCGTTTCGCCGGCTTGCGCTGCACCGCGTCAGCGGTTTCACTCGACCCGTTCCAGCGCCAGGGCCACGCCCTGACCCACCCCCACGCACATCGTCACCAGCCCGTAGCGCACCGCACGCCGCTGCATCTCGATCGCTGCGGTGATCGCCAGGCGCACCCCCGACATGCCGAGCGGATGCCCAAGCGCAATCGCGCCCCCGTTGGGGTTCACGTGCTCGGCGTCGTCGGGCAGCCCCCAGGCGCGCAGGCAAGCCAGCGCCTGTGCCGCAAACGCCTCGTTCAGCTCGATCACGCCGAAGCTGCTGATCGGCAGCCCCAGCCGCTCGCACAAGCTGTTGACCGCAGGCACCGGGCCGATGCCCATGGTGCGCGGCGCCACGCCGCTGGACGACATGCCCAGCACCCGCGCCAGCGGCTTCAGGCCGAAACGTTCGGCCGCCGCGGCCGACGCCACGAACAGCGCCGCCGCACCATCGTTCACGCCGGACGAATTGCCGGCCGTGACGCTGCCGCCCGCATGCACCACCGGGCGCAGGCGAGCGAGGTCGTCGAGCGTGGTCTGCGCGCGCGGATGCTCGTCGTGCACGACCTGCGTGACGCGCCCGCGGGCGTCCGTCCAGCCCACCGGCATCGTCTCCAGCGCCCACCGGCCCGCCTGCTGCGCGCGGGCTGCGCGGGCCTGGCTGCGCAGGCTGAAGGCGTCCTGGTCGGCGCGGGCAATGCCATGCTCCTGCGCCACGTTCTCGGCGGTTTCGGGCATCGCGTCGGTGCCGAACGCGGCGTGCATCTTCGGGTTCACCATGCGCCAGCCGATGGTGGTGTCGCAGATCTCGGCCTGGCGCGAGAACGCCTTGTCGGCCTTCGGCACCACATAAGGTGCACGACTCATCGACTCCACGCCGCCGGCCAGCACCAGCGATTTGTCACCGCTGGCGATGGCGCGCGCCGCGGCACCCACCGCTTCGAGGCCGGAGCCGCACAGGCGGTTCACGGTGACGCCGGGAACCTGCTCGCCCAAGCCGGCCAGCAAGGCGGCCATGCGTGCCACGTTGCGGTTGTCCTCCCCGGCCTGGTTGACGCAGCCGAGGATGACTTCCTCCACCGCCGTCGCAGCCTGCGGGTGGCGCGCCGCCAGCTCGCGCAGCGGAATGGCCGCGAGGTCATCGGTGCGCACCGGTGACAGCGCGCCGCCGTAGCGCCCGATCGGCGTGCGCACGCCCTCGCAGAGAAACGCGTTGGACAGGGCCACGGTGCTAGTCGTCCAGCAGGTCTTTGATGCCGTAGGCCACCGCCACCTTTTGCACCAGCTCCGGGCTCGGGCCTTCGTAGAGGCAATGGCGGCTCACGCTCACGCCGGTGAGCTTGTGCATGCGCACGCGCATCTCCGCCGCCTTCGCGAGCATCGTGTAGGTGTCCAGGATGGGCACGCCATCGACTTCGAAGATGCCGCGTTGCGCCATCAGCGCCCCGGGCGGGCCGGCAGCGAAGACCACTTCGGCGCCCTGCTCGGCGGCGCGGCGGGTGGCGGCGATCATGTCCTTCTCGACCTTGGCGGCCATCGCCGGGTCGGTGAACGCGGTTTCCTGGGCGCGCACATCGTCGAACTCGATCGGCAGCACGGCGGCCAGCCGGTCGCGCAGCCCGTACGAGAGCACGATCTCGCGGTAGCGCGGCACCATCTTGCGGTTCGGCGTGATGACGGCGAACTTCTCGCCCATGGTGCAGGCGGTGAAGCAGCTGTTCTCCATGAACGACAGCACGGGGATGTCGAGCATCTCGCGCAGATCGACCAGCGCCGGGTCGAGCGAGTTGGCGATCGCGAACGCGTCGTAGCCGCCTTGCTTGCGGATGCGCAGGCCGTTCTGAATGACTTCCTTCAGGTCGTACTGGAAGAACAGCCGGTACTGGTCGCCGAGCACGCCTTCGGAGGTGCCGCGCACCTCCACTTTCGTGCCGGGCTCCACCGCCCGGTCCACGAGTTGCTGGACCGTCGAGATGAACGCGCTCATCTTCTTCTCTGAAGAGAGCAGCTGGAACCATATGCGCATGATGTCTCCGTTTCTTGGATGTGAAGGATGCAGAAGGCGGCCCGGCGTCTCAGCGCGGCTTGGGGTTCTGGACCGAGGGGTAGATGTAGTCGCCATACGAGCGGCGCAGTTCGGCGATCTGCTCGATCGGCGGCGGCGCGTAAATGCGCTTCTTGCTCGTGAAGCCGCCCGTGAGCTGGCGATAGCGCACGGCCATCTCGCCCATCTTCACGAGGTTGGTGATGCCATCGAGCACCGGCACGCCCACCTGGGTTTTCTGGAGGCCCCAATGCGACAGCAAGGCCGACACCACGCCGCCGGCGGCGATGATGACTTCGGACCCCGCCGCCGCACCCGCTTCGGCGGCGCGCTCGAAATCGCCGGAGATGCGCTCGCGCGCCTGCGCGTTGTCGAACCCGTCTTCCAGGTCGAGCAGGCGGGTGATGCTCATCTTGTGCGCGCCGGCGAAGCGGCTTTGCAAACCGTATGAGTTCACGTTCTCGACGATGCGCGGCGTGTACTTGTCGTTGATGGTCGCGAACGAGAACGAGCCGCCCATGATGCAAGCCATGTGAACCGAGCTTTCACACAGGCCCAGCACCGGGATGTCGGCGATCTCGCGCGCGGCGCGCAGGCCGGGCTCGCCGATGTTGCCGATCAGGAACGCATCGAAGCCGCGATCGATCGCCTGGTGCAGGTTCTCGAACAGCTCGATGGTTTCGCAGAACTCGAGGTAGCGGAACTGGTCGCCGATGCCGCCGACCTTGGTCATGCCGTGCACCTCGATCTCGGTGCCGGGCTCCTTGACGCGGTTCAGAATGCCGCGCAGCACGCGGTCATAGCTGCTCCACTGCGACAGATTGGTCATGCTCTGGTACCAGAGTTTCACGGCGATCTCCTTCTCAGTTGTGTGATTCGGGCCGGCCACCATGGCCTGGGCGCTTGAGCATCATGGCTTGCCGCAGGCAATCGACCACGAGCGTGCCGTCTTGCTTGAAGCCTCGGTGGCGCATCTCCACAATGCCCACGTCCTGGCGCGACTTGGATTCGCGCGCACTGACGATCTCGGTGCTGGCGTGCACCGTGTCGCCATCAAAAAGCGGCGCAGGAAACCGCACCGAGGTCATGCCGAGGTTGCCCACGGTGGTGCCCAGCGTCGTGTCGTTCACCGAGATGCCGACCACCAGGCCGAGGCTGAAGAACGAGTTGATCAGCGGGCGCTTCCACTCGGTCTCGTTCAGGCAGAAGTCGGCATCCACGTGCAGCGGCTGCGCATTCATCGTCATGTTCGAGAACAGCAGGTTGTCGGCCTGGGTGACGGTGCGGCGCAGGCGGTGTTCGATCACCCGGCCGACGGTGAAGTCGTCGAAGTAGAGGCCGCCGCGCGGCGAGGCGTGAAGGGGGACGTGCACGGCGTTCATTTCGTGGGCACCGTCTGATCGGCATCGCGCGAGGCCAACGTGGCGACGGCCGCACGCGGGCGCTCCAGCGTGTAGTCGGCCAGCTTGGGCGTTCGCGTCATCGTCCAGTAGTCCACCAGGCGCCAGGGGCTGTTGGTGGCCACGCGGCCTTTCTGGCTGCGGTACCAGTTGTTCACGTCCTGGCGGCCCCACACCATGCGCTCGTGCATGCGGTCCACGGTCTCGTTGTACGCGTCATGCACTTCGGGGCGGCAGTCCATCGTCGCCCAGCCGTGGCGGCGCATCTCCGTCAGCGCGGCCACGGCGTAGTGCGCCTGGCATTCCGCATTGAAGATCGCGCTGCCGCCGTAGCCCAGGTTCGTGTTCGGGCCGTACAGGATGAACAGGTTCGGGAAGCGAGGCACCGTGATGCCCAGGTAGGCGCGCGGGTTGTCGCCTTCCCACACGTCTTGCAGACGCACGCCGCCGCGGCCGTGGATGTCCACCGAGCTGAGCATGCGGGTGGCCTGGAAGCCGGTCGCCAGCACCAGCACGTCCACCTCGTGCAGTTCGCCCTGGGCGGTGCGCACGCCGTTCGGCTCGATGCGGCGGATGTCGTCGGTCACCAGCTCGACATTGCCGCGCTTGAGCATGCGGTACCAGTGGTTGTCGAGCAGCACGCGCTTGCCGTAAGGCGGGTAGTCGGGCGTGGTCTTGGCGATGAGGTCGGGCCGGTCGGCCAACTCGCTGTTCAGGTGGCGCAGCATGTTCTGGCGGAAGCGCTCGCTGACACTGTTGATCGAGCCGCCATCGCTCTGCCATTCGGGATCGACCTGCAGCGCCGGGTACACCGAATCGCCATAGCCCCAGATCAGCTGCGCACGCACCCAGCTCGCGTAATGCGGCAGCTTGTCCATCAGCCAGCGCTGGCCGTCGCTGATGGCGCCGTGGTATTGCGCATTGCCCAGTACCCAGTGCGGCGAACGCTGGAAGATGGTGAGCTTGTCCACCTGGGAAGCCACCGCCGGGCCGACCTGCATGCCGCTGGCGCCGGTGCCGATCATGCCGATCCGCTTGCCGCTCACGTCCAGGCCTTGCGGCCAGCGTGCGGTGTGCGCCACGGTGCCTTCGAATGCGTCCAGCCCTTCGATGCGCGGCATCGCCGGGATGTTCAACTGTCCCACGCCGGTGATCAGCGCATGCGCCTGCACCACGCGCTCGCGCTCGCCGCAGCGCAGGCGCAGCGTCCAGCGCTGCGCTGCCTCGTCGTAGCGCGCCGCCAGGACCTCGGTGCCCAGCTCGATGGATGCGCGCAGGTCGTACTTGTCGACGCAGCCTTCGAAGTAGGCCTGGATCTGGTCCCGCTTGGCGAAGTTGTGCTGCCAGGGGAAGCCCGGCTCGAACGAGTACGAATAGAACAGGCTGGGCGTGTCGACACCGCAGCCCGGGTAGGTGTTGTCGAACCAGGTGCCGCCGACATTGGCGCTGCGCTCGTAGATGCGAAAGGCGATGCCGGCGCGCCGCAGCGCAATCGCCGCACAGATGCCCGACATGCCAGCGCCGATGATGGCCACCTCCATGGCATCGGCGCCGACTGGGGCGGATGGCACCACGGCCGGCGCCACCAGACCCGCCTGCTCGCTGAGCATGGGCAGGTACGCCTCGCCATCCACCTGGTCGCCCAGCAGGTCGATCAGCGCAGCCAGCAGGGCTGGATCGGCCGCCGCGGCAACGGGAGCCTCGCGCTCGCCCAGGATGCGCAATGCCTGTGCACGCACCTCTTCCACCAGCGCCTGCGGCAGGCCATCGCTGCGCGGTGCGCGGCGGGCGGCCTGCATCGCGCTCAACAGCGCCCTGTCGCCGCCGTGCTGGATGACCGCCAGCGCCAACGGGATGAACTCGGCCTCCTCCACGAGCTGCCGCTGTTCTTCCAGGGGGGGTGCGTTCCGCGCACCTGTTTCCATAGTGACCTCTGTGACCTCAATGCGAACCGGCGAATGGTGCGAGAACCTTACTCCAAAGAATATTAGGTTTACTACTGAGTAAGATAAAGTGATTCAACAGTAGGATGCCGCATGGACGCAGACAACCCGAACGCCCCGATGCTGGTCGTGGGGGCCGGCATCATGGGCACAGGCATCGCGCAGATCGCGGCGGAGGCCGGCCACCCGGTGCATCTGTATGACGCCCGCGCCGGCGCCGCCAAACAGGCCTTGGCCGGGCTGCGCCAGACGCTGGACACGCTGGTGGCCAAGGGCAAGCGCACACCCGAGGCCGCCGATCTCGCCCTTCGGCGCATCGCCGTGGCCGACGAACTGGGCGCGGGCCGCGAGGCCAGCCTGGTGGTGGAGGCGATCGTGGAAGACCTGGCGGCCAAACGCGGCCTGTTCCAGGCGCTCGAAGAAATCGTCGCGCCCGGCTGCGTGCTGGCCACCAACACCTCTTCGCTGTCGGTAACCGCCATCGCCAAGGAATTGCGGCATCCCGATCGGTTCCTCGGCATGCACTTCTTCAACCCCGTGGGCGCGATGAAGCTGGTGGAAGTGATCAGCGGGCTGGCCACCGCGCCCGGCGTGGCGCAGCGTGTCTTCGATCTGGCCGTCCGCTGGGGCAAGACACCGGTGCACGCGAAATCCACCCCGGGCTTCATCGTGAACCGCATCGCGCGGCCGTTCTACGGTGAATCGCTGGCGCTGCTCGGGGAACGCGCGCTCGAACCGGCCCTGCTCGACCAGCTGGTGCGCGGCGCGGGCTTTCGCATGGGACCCTGTGAATTGATGGACCTGGTCGGCCATGACACCAGCCTCGCCGTGACCCGCTCCGTGTACGAAGCGATGTTCCACGACCAGCGCTACCTGCCTTCGACCCTGCAGCGCGACATGGTGGACGCCGGCCGGCTGGGCCGCAAATCGGGCCGCGGTTTCTTCGACTACGCCGCCGGCACCGGCTCGCCCATGCCCGCACTGGCCGAGGCCCGCCAGGAGGCGCCTGCGGCAGGGGGCGCGGCCGGCGTGCAGCTCGGCGGCGAGGGCGCCGTGCATGACCGCCTCGTGATGGGCCTGCGGGAAAGCGGCGTCGCCGTGGCCGCCATCCCCGCGGACGGCGGGGTGGAACTGCGCTGTGCCGGCGTGCGGCTGCGGCTGACCGAGGGCCGCCCCGCGTCGGCGCTCGGCAGCCACATCGCCGTGTTCGACCTGCCGCCGCCGCGAGCGGCGCTGCCGCGCGCACCGCTCGCGTTCTCCGTCGCCGGCACCGCACCGCCCCATGTGGCCGACGTGGCGCGCCAATGCCTTCGGTGGGCGGGGTTCGAACCCGTCCAGGTGCCCGACCATCCCGGGCTCGTGCTGGCGCGCATCATCGCCACACTCATCAACGAAGCATCCGACGCAGTCGCCCAAGGCGTATGCGCTGCGGATGCCGCCGACACCGCGCTCAAGCTGGGGCTCAACTTCCCGTGGGGGCCGTTCGAGTGGCTGGCCCACTGGGGCGCGGCGCCCGTGACGGCCATGCTGGAACAGCTCGACCACTTCTACCGGGGTGGCCGCTACCGCGTGAGCCTCGCCTTGCGCCGCCAACTTTGGCAGGCGGCCGCGCCCGGCCTGTGAACAGGCCCCTCACCGGAGCCCAGCCTCTTCAAGACTTCGATTTGACGAGATTCAAACCAAACTCGGCCAATTGATTCGCAATATCGTCTGGACTCAAGCGGCCTTTGGGTTGGTACCAGCGATGAACCCAGCGCACCATGCCGCTGATGGACAGTGATGCGAGTTTGGCATCGGTGATCTGGAAATCACCGGTATCGATACCGCTTTGAATCAGCGCAGTTAATGCCTGGTCGAAGGTATGTTCTATTTTCCGGATATGTGCGAGATGCGCTTCCGGAAGGCGCTTTTCTTCGCGCATGAAAACCCCACTCGATGCCTGGTGGATGATATTTTCATGAACGAATACATTGATGAACTGGCGCAATCTGTCAGCAGGCTCGGCCTGGCTGTCGAGCTGGCTCTTGACATTGAGCACCAAGCGCTCGGTCGAGCGCTGGTAAACCGCCTCCAGGATGGCGAGCTTGTTCTCGAAATAGCTGTAGATGAAGGGCTTGGTGACGTTCAGCTCCGACGCCAGCGAATCGATGCTGGTGGCCTCGTAACCCCGTTCATAGAATAACCGCGAGGCGGCATCCACAATACGAGAGCGCTTGAATTCCCGAAGCTCTTCTCGCATATGAATTCACCCCCGACATGACAGAGGCGCAATTGTAGCGCCGATGCCGGATGCCCGCATGGGTTAACTCTTCGCCACCACCTGCATTCCCCCGATACCGGGGCTCCGTGGGTATATCGATCTTCAGGAAAGAGTATGTCAGCCTGATTGACGGTGCCGCGGCGAGCAGGCGCGGCTCAGAGCAGCGCCGACAGCGAGCGCTGCACCTGCGACGCATCGAGCCCCGCGCGCCGCGCCCAGTCCTGGACCTGGTCGTCGCCCACCTTGCCCACATTGAAATAGGCCGCGTCGGGTTGCGCGAGGTAGAAGCCGCTGACGCTGGCGGCCGGCGTCATCGCAAGGCTTTCGGTCAGCGCCATGCCGACCTCGTCGCACTGCAAGACGCGGAACATCTCGCGCTTGACGGTGTGGTCGGGGCAGGCGGGATACCCGGGCGCCGGGCGGATGCCGAGGTACTTCTCGGCGATCAGCGCTTCGTTGCTGAGGTTCTCATCCGGCACGTAGCCCCAGAAATCGGTGCGCACGCGCTGGTGCATGCGTTCGGCAAACGCTTCGGCCAGCCGGTCGGCCAGCGCCTTGAGCATGATGGCGCTGTAGTCGTCGAGGTCGTCCAGGAACTGCTTTTCCTTCTTCTCGGTGCCGATGCCCGCGGTCACGGCGAACAGGCCGATGTGATCGGGCACGCCCGATGATTTGGGCGCGATGAAGTCGGCCAGGCAGCGGTTGGGCCGCATCACGCCATTGACCACCGGCCGCACCGACTGCATGCGCAAGCCGTGCCAGGTCATCAGCACCTCGGTGCGCGACTCGTCGGCGTAGATCTCGATGTCGTCGTCGTTGACGGTGTTGGCGGGGTACAGGCCGATCACGCCGCTGGCCGTGAGCAAGCGGCCCTTGATCAGGCGATGCAGCATGCTCTGGCCATCGCTGTGCACCCGCCGCGCCGATTCGCCGACGATCTCGTCGGTGAGGATGGCGGGGAAGGCGCCGGCCAGGTCCCAGGTCTGGAAG
>CAZBOF010000072.1:0-484 GCA_964493285.1 uncultured Rhizobacter sp.
GCGAGACGGTCTTGGCGATGAACTCGATGATCTGCATCGCGAAGTTGAAGGGGTAGAGGAACCACTTGTCGCCGAACGGCGCGGCGAAGAGTTCGTGCACCCAGCCGCCCAGCCCCTTGATCTTGATGTTGTAGAAGATGCACAGCAGCAGCACGCCGATCGACAGTCCCATGGTGATCGACAGATCGGCCGTGGGCACGACGCGCAGGTAGTCGGGCGAGCCCATCGCCGGGCCGGCCACGTGCCAGATCGCGGGCAGCAGATCCACGGGCAGCAAATCCATGGCGTTGAGCAGGAAGATCCAGATGAACACCGTCAGCGCGAGCGGCGCGATCAGCTTGCGGCTCGTGGCGTTGTGAATGATGCCCTTGGCCTGGTTGTCGACCATCTCGACCAGGATCTCCACGGCGGCCTGGAAGCGCCCCGGCGTGCCTGCGGTGGCCTTGCGCGCCGCCAGCCACAGCAGCCAGCAGCCCAGCGCACC
>CAZBOF010000072.1:494-12284 GCA_964493285.1 uncultured Rhizobacter sp.
CGCGGCGCCGGCGAGGAAGCCCGCCTGCCATCCCAGCGCACCCAGCAGGACGGAAAAGAAGACGGAGTCGAAGTTGATGACGGAAAAGTCAACGACTTCGGTTTGCGTTTTGTTCTGAAGGTGGTGCAGGTGGTGAACGATGTAATCGCCTGCGGTGAGCGCTTCTTGGCCTGCACTTGCCATGGTTGTTCCTGAAAACCTTGTCCGTCAATGGCGGCGCCACAGAAGCGCCAGCCAGTTCACCTTCATGCACACCACCATCGTGATCAGCAAGGCTGGCCAGCTCAGGTGAGGCACCACTCTGGCGGCAATCACCAACATCGTGATGGCCACCGCAATCTTCAGCATTTCCCAGAACATGAAGCCCACGGCCGCGGCCGCTGGGTTTCGTGTCCCCCGGGTCATCCCACGCGCCATCAAGGCACCTGGGAGCACCACAGCCAGCGCGCCGTAGAGCGCCGACCATGCCATCGCGGCGTCTTGTGTCACGACGCCTGCGCCGATGGCACACAGCAATCCCACCCAGGCCTGCACTCCCACGACACGCCACGGGGATACCATGGCCAGCCGGGTTCTCAGCGCCTTTGCTTCATCGGAGGTGAGGGGCGGATAAGCCGCCTCGTGCCCCTCGTCTGACTCTCTGTCACGGCCGACAGCATTCGCTTGGGTCATGGCAAAGTTCACCGGTGGTTGCAGCAAAGCCTCGGGATTATATACGTGGTTTCCCGCAGGTCTGATGACACCGATGCATCGATGCCGCCACCCGGCCTGGCGAGCCGCCGTCAGTGGGGGCGGCAGGTATTTGCTGGCAAGCCCGGTACGTCCACGCGCAAGGCCAGCACGCAACCGGCCAGCGGCTGTGCCGCCAGTTCGGCCTGCGGCCGATTCAGCCGCGACGTGGTGACGTAGAGGGTTTTCAGGTCGGCCCCGCCGAAGCACGGCATCGTGGGGCAGCGCACGGGCAGTGGGACATCCTGCAGGGTCTCGCCTCGGGCCGACAGGCGCAGCAGCCGCTGCCCTTCGAACATGGCGACCCAATAAGCGCCTTCGACATCGACCGCCGCGCCGTCGGGCCGGCCGAGATAGGTGCGCAGATCCTGATCGGCTTGTTTGGCCGGAAAGCGGGCGAACACGCGGCGCGCACCCATCTCGCCCGAGACGGGATCGAACGGGGCCGAGTAGATGGCGTGCTCGGTGGTGTCGCTGAAATAGAGCGTCCGGGCATCGGGACTCCAGGCCAGCCCGTTGCTGACCGTCAAGCCGCCGGCCATGCGCTCAAGGCGGCCCGCCCCATAGCGGTAGAGGGCGGCGAGCGGCGGCTTGCGCGGCTCGTACACGGTGCCCACCCAGAAGCGGCCATGGGGATCGCACTTGCCGTCATTGAACCGCTCCGTACCCGGGTCATAGGGCGCCGCAACGAAAAGCACGCGCCGCCCGCTCGATGTGTCGAAATGCCAGAGGCCGTCCCGCATGGCCAGCAACAGGCCCCCATCGGCCATCGGGGCGCAACTGCCGATCTCCGTGTCGAACGACCAGGATTGGTGGCGCGATGCCGCCGGCTCAAGGCGATGCAAGGTCCTGCCCGGGATGTCGGACCAGTAGAGCGCCTGTTCGGCGGGGTGCCAGAAGGGAGACTCTCCCAGCAGCGAGGGCGCAACGTCGAGTGCGGTGATGTGGAAAACGCTCATGGCTCAAACGGGCGCAGCCTCCAGTGCCATCCACGCATCGATCGATTCGCCCGGCGCCACGGCGCGCAGCCCATGCATCAGGGGTTCGGCCATGTGGATCGCATTGCTGACGTGGCTGACCGGCTCCACGCAGAAGTAGTCTTTGTCGTGCGGGGTGTAGACCACGAGGTAGGACAGCGAGGAGGTGAGCTGCAGCGAGAATTTTTCGTCGCGGATCCGCACGGGCCCCGACCAGCCTTCGAAGCAATGGTCGAAGTCGAGATGCGCCACATCGCCGTCGATGCCATGCTGCGACACCTTGCGCGTGGGCAGCTGGGCGGCATCGCTTTCCCAGCGGCCCGAGAGTTCGGCGTGCAGGCGGCTGCGCTGGCGGCGCGGAAAGTACGGGTGCCAGCCGAGTCCGGCAGGCTGCGCGATATCGGCATGGTTGGTGAAAAGCAGCTGAACCGACAAGCGCTGAGGCGTCAGCGCAAAGAATTGCGAGACCTCGAACGGAAACGGCCAATGCGCATCCGGCGCATGCCGGTAGCGCAGCACGAGTTCGCTCGCGCCGGACGACGCAACCTCCCAGGCCCGCTGCCATGCCACGCCGTGGACGGAGTGCGGGCTGCCGTCGAAATTGGGGGCCGTGCGGTAGTCCTTTCCCTTCCACCGGAAGCGCTGATACCCCAGCCGGTTCGAGTACGGCACGAGCGGGTAGCACGCCGACTGCCGCGCGACGGCCAGCGCGCCCGACGGCGTGGAGCGCATCAGCGGGGTGGCGCCGTGCCACCACCCGGCAATCGCGCCGCCGAGATCGGGGCGCACCGCCAGGCGCATGGCGCCGGCATGGAGTTCATGGCCGAGGTGGGTCTGGGACATGGGAGTCGGCCGGTTCACGCACCCGCGGCCGCGCGGGTGCCGCTGGACAAGGAGTGGACGTGCTCCGTATCGCGGGTGCGCAACGCCGCCAAGGCGGCGGAGGCCGCCCGCATCATCAAGCCCAGATCGGATGCGAGGGCGACGAAGTCAAACCCGCTGGCCCGATGCTGCGCCACCGCCTCCGCAGTGCCGCCGATCGTGCCCACCGGCATGCCGAGCGCCTTGCAGCTCTGAACGGCGCGCCCCATCAGATCGAGCACCGCCGGATGCTGCGGCTGCCCCGGATGCCCCATCGCCACGGCAAGGTCCGTCGGGCCGACGAACAGCGCATCGACCCCTGGCATCTTGGCGATCGCGTCGATCTGCGCCAGGGCCAGCGGCGTCTCCAGTTGCACGATCACCGCGGGGCTGCGGTAGGCGCCGCCCGGCCCTTGCAGCGCCGCCGTGCCAAATCGGGAGGCGCGGCTGATGGCGGTCATGCCGCGCACGCCTTCGGGCGGAAACCGCGTCGTCGCGACAGCACGCTCGGCTTCGGCGGCACTCTGCACCATGGGAAAGAGCAGCGCGCCGGCCCCCGTGTCGAGCACACGCTTGACGACCACGGCATCGTTCCATGGCAGGCGCACCACCGGCAGCATCTTGGTGCTCGAGATGGCCTGCAACAACTGGACGACGCACATCACGTCGGTCGGGGAGTGCTCCATGTCGATCACCGCCCAGTCGAATCCGGCGCAACCGATCGCTTCGGCGACCAGCGGGCTGGCGGAGGTGATCCAGGTACCGATGGGCGAGTGCCCGCCGGAGGACTTGAGCAAGTGCTGAAAGGCATTCATCGTCAAGGGGCTCCTGGAAGTGGCGGCGCTGCAGGCAGCGTGGCTCAGTCGAGATTGGCTTTGAGGTAGTGTGCGCCAGGAATGGGGTTGTAGTAATAAGGCGGGATCTCATGGAATCCCAGCGAGGCATAGAGTTCGCGCGCAGACTCCATGTCGTCGAGCGTGTCGAGCAGCATCGTCGAATAGCCGGCCCGGCGAGCGTCGTCCAGCAGGCGCTGCGCCAGCTGGCGGCCCAGCCCGAAACGCCGGAAGGCAGGGCGCACGAAGAGGCGCTTCATCTCGCAGGCGTTGGCGAAATCGACGTCGGGCAATGCGCGGAACGCGCCGCATCCGGCCAGCTCGTCGTCCACCAGGGCCAGCAGCAATTGCCCCGAGGGCGCCGCATACTCGCCCGGCAGGCTCGACAACTCTTCATCGAACCCCTGGAAGGCCAGGTTGATCGACAGGCTGGCAGCGTATTCGCGGAAGATCGCCCGCGTGTCGGCAAGCCACTCGGGGGTCTCGGGCGTGATCAGGCGGATCTGCGGGGCATCCATGCGGCGCGGCCGAGCGGCGTCAGAAGCCACGCAGGGTCGCGACCCACGCCACCGCCGCCGCGCAAGCCGCCATCAGCACCATGGCCAGAACGCGGGTGCGCACCGTGTCGGCAGAGGGAGGGACATCGCCCAAAACGTGCTTGTCGCCGGAAATCATCGGGCGGATGAGCGTCTTGCGCCGGACGACGGCGTAGTAGCCTACCGCTGCGACGTGCAAGCCGACCAGGCCCAGAACGAGCCACTGTCCATACGACTTGTGCCACCCCGTGGCCAAGCTGCTGGCGGCGCCGGACACGAAGCGAACCAAAGGCCCCGTGTTGATGATTTCGTCGTCCGCGACCAGCCCGGTGCCCGCCTGGACCGCGAGAACCGCGAACAGCGCCCATACCGACAGCGCCCCCAGCGGCGAGTGGCCCACATCGGCCAGCACGCCCGGCGTCGGACGCCCGCGCAGATAGCGCCACAGCGTGGCTGGCGAATAGACGAACCGCGCGAAACGCGACCAATGCCCGCCCGCGAAGCCCCAGAGCAGCCGAAAGGCGAGCAGGGCGAGAACACAGTAGCCCAGACGGAAGTGCCATTCCATCGCATTGCCCCCGACCTTCGCGCTCACCACCGCGCCGACCACGCAAATGGCCAGCAACCAGTGGAACAGGCGGGTGGGCAAATCCCAGATGCGAACTGGGTGTGGGGCGTCAGGCATGTCGTCATCAGGGCGAAGCGCTGGGGCAAAGATACCTTCTTGCGGCGGCGATGACCAGCCTGCGAGACCCCTGACCCGTGCTTACACTCGCCCCACGCATTCGCGCCTTCGATTCCACCCCAGCCATTCCAGCCAGGAGATCCCGAATGAAGCACCCGTTCCTCGCCTTGACGGCATGCGTTTGCCTCGGCACCGCACTGCCCGCCGCCGCGCAGTTCGCCAAGCCTGAAGACGCCATCAAATACCGAAAGGCCGGCTTGACGGTGATGGCCGCCCACTTCGGCCGCGTGGCGGCCATGGCCAACGGGCGCGTGCCGTATGACGCCAAGGTGGCGGCAGACAACGCCGAGATCGCCAGCATGGTGTCGAGGCTGCCCTTTGCCGGCTTTGTGCCCGGCTCCGACAAGGGCGACACCAAGGCCAGGCCCGAGGTCTGGTCGGACACGCCGGGCTTTGCCGCTGCGGCAACCAAGATGCAGGACGAGATGGCCAAGCTGGCCGCCACCGCCAAGACCGGCAACGCGGGCGACCTCCGGCCCGCCGTGGGTGCGGTGGCGTCGGCCTGCAAGGCCTGTCACGACAAATACCGGCAGGACTGAGCCCCGGCGGCACGACCAAGGGGCGCGTTCGATGGGTTGAGGCGGGAACGCATCCGCTACCATCGGCAGTTGCTTGACGAGCCCCTCGCTGCCGCGCCTGGATGCAGGCCCAGCGTCACAGCCGCGCCCACGCGGCGCCATACGAGTCCTGTACGCATGACCTTGATCCGCCGCCGCGTGTTGCCTCTGTGGGCACCTCTCCTCGCCTTGTTCCTCGCTGCCGGACTGATGGCGTCGCCGGCCCTGGGGGCCGATGAGCGCAACGGCAGCACGTTCAATGCGCCCACGTACCAGGCCTCGCCGCCACCGCAGAGCCAGAACGACGCCGACCGCGCGCGCTCGCCGGGAGCGGAACGCAACAACACGCCGCGCGGCACTCGCGCCGACGATCGCAGGCCCTCGGCAGCGCCTGCGGTGTCGCCTTCGTCCTCGCCCATGTCGGCGGCAGACGATGAGCAGATGGGGCCGCGGGACGCCGCCCGGGACGCGGCCATGCGGCGGCAAGGCGAGTTCCAGCGATTCGTCGAAGGCGCCACGGGCCGGCAGTTGCCGGTGTTCGGCGCCCGCTTCTTCGCCGATCCGGCCAACCGCGCCTCCACCCGAGACAACCTGCCGGTTTCCGGCGACTACACCGTCGGCCCCGGCGATGAAGTGCTGATTCGCGCATGGGGATCGCTGGACGTCGACTACCGCACCACCGTCGATCGCAACGGCCAGCTGAGCCTGCCGCGTGTCGGCAGCTTCACGGTCTCGGGCATCAAAGCCTCGGAGCTGGAAAAGCACCTGCGCGCCCAGATCGGCCGCCTCTATACCAACTTCAATCTCAGCGTGTCGCTCGGGCAGTTGCGCGGCGTGCGGGTGTTCGTGGTCGGCCCGGCGCGCCTGCCCGGGGTCTACACGGTGCCGAGCCAGTCCACCTTGCTGACGGCGGTGGTGGCGGCGGGCGGGCCCGGCCCCAACGGGTCGATGCGCAAGGTGATGCTGCGCCGAGGCGGTGCCGTCGTCTCCGAACTCGATCTGTACGAGTTCCTGGTCAACGGCGAGCAATCCAAGGATGTGCAGTTGGTCGCCGGCGATGTGGTGGTGTTCCAACCGGTCGGGCCGCGCGTGGCGCTCAACGGCGAGATCGACAACGCCGCGATCTACGAGCTGAAGTCGGCCCAGGAACCCGTCTCCGAACTGCTGCGCTATGCAGGCGGGTCGCCGGTGCTGGCCAATCCGAACCGGGTGCTCATCGAGCGCATCAATCCCACCCGGAGCCCGGCGGCGCGCTATGTCGAAGAATTCAGCCTGGATGCCACCGGCCTGGACAAGCCGCTGCGCGATGGCGATGTGATCACGCTGCTGGCCATTTCGCCGCAGTTCGCCAATGCCGTCACCCTCAAGGGGCACGTCGCCCAGCCGCTGCGCCACGTGTTCACGCCAGGCATGCGCATCCGCGACCTGATTCCCAGCCCCGACGCCTTGATCACGCCCGAGTTCCACCGGCGCAAGAACCTGCTGGTTCAGATGCTGGACGAGCGCGACGTCAGCGACCGCACTTTCGAGGAGCGCAAACGCACCCAACGCCACACGGAAGACCGCGAGGCGGCCGAACGGGCGCGCAAGACGCCGGCGGCGATGTTCGATGAACTGAACTGGGACTACGCGGTGATCGAACGCCTGAACGCCGACCTCAGCACCCAGGTGATTCCGTTCAACCTTGGCAAGGTGGTGCTGCACGGCGACGACGCCCAGAACCTGGAACTCGCGGCCGGTGACGTGGTGACGGTCTACAGCCAGAAAGACATGCGCGTGCCGATGGCGCGCCAGACGCGCCTCGTGTCGCTGGAAGGCGAAGTCGGCGCCCCCGGCGTCTACCAGCTGCTGGCGGGCGAAACACTGCCCGAACTCATCACACGTGCAGGCGGCTTCTCGCCCCATGCGTACGTGTTCGGCCTCGAGTTCTCGCGCGAGGAAACGCGTCGGCGGCAGCGTGAGAACCTGGCGGAAGCCATTGCCCGGCTGGAATCGCTGGCCGCCACGCAAAGCGCGCGGGACGCCGCCAATCGGCGCGACGAATCGAACGGCGACCGCAGCGCCTCCATCAGCGCCGCCGCCACGCAAGCCCAGATGACGCGGCTCAGCCGCGTGCAGCCCAATGGCCGCATCGCCCTGGAGCTGGATCCGGGCCACGCGACGCTGGACCAACTGCCCCAAGTCCCGCTGGAGCATGGCGACCGCATCATCGTCCCCGCGCGGCCGGGCTTCATCACGGTGGCGGGCGCCGTCGTGAACACCAATGCCTTGCTGTGGAAGCCGGAACGCACGGTGGGCGACTACCTGAAGCAAGCCGGCGTCGATGAAGCAGCCGAGCTGGCGAACATGTTCATCCTGCGCGCCGATGGCACCGTGGTGCACGCGGTGGACCGGCGCGGGTTCATGCGCTTGAGCGGATTGGAATCGCAGGTCGTGCAACCCGGCGACGCGATCGTCGTGCCGACCCAGCTCGACTTCGAAACCTGGGGCCGGGCGCTGGTGCGCAACCTCAAAGACATCGGCCAGATCTTCTACCAGTTCGGCCTGGGTGCGGCAGCGATCAAGACGCTGCGTGATTGATCAAAGGCTGAAGACGTGAACGAGACATCATCCGCACCGGTGACCGAGGACTTCGACGATGGCCCGACCATCGGGCTGCTGGACGTCCTCACATGGCTGGGCGAGGGCAAGCGGCTCGTCGCGACCGTGACGGTGCTGGCGGCCATCGCCGCGGTGGCCTTTGCGCTGCTCAGGCCCAACATCTTCACGGCGCGCACCACGTTGCTGCCGCCGGGAGCGCAGCAGCAAAGCAATTCCGCCGCGGCCCTGGCGGCGCTGGGCTCGCTGGGTGGGCTGGCCGGCGGCTTGGCCGCGAAAACTCCCGACGAGCTGTACGTCAGCCTGCTCAAGACCGACAGCGTCGCCAGAGCACTGAATGAGCGATTCGATCTCATGGCGCGCTATGAGGTCAAAACCTTCGAGGCATTCCGCCGGGCACTGCCGACATTCGTTCGCATCTCCTCGGATCGCAAATCCAGCGTCATCACCATCGAAGTCGACGACGAAGACCCGGCATTCGCCGCCGAGCTGGCCAACGCCTATGTCGCCGAAGTCACGCACGTGCTGGGCCGGCTGGCGGTTTCCGAGGCACAGCAACGCCGGCAGTTCTTCGACAAGCAGTTGCAAGAAACCAAGGAGAACCTCGTCCAGGCCGAGCAGGCACTTCGAACGGTCCAAGAGAAATCGGGAATGATCGTGCTGGATCAGCAGGCCGAAGCCATCATCAAGAGCGTGGCCGAGTTGAAGGCCCGGATCGTGGAGCGGGAGGTTCAGCTGAGGGTGCTGCGCAGCAACGCCACGGCCGAGAACCCGGATGTGCAGCGGCTCGCGACCGAACTCGCCGCCCTTCGCCGCGAACTGTCCCGCATGGAGTCGTCCAGCGGCGCTTCGCCGGGCGGCAACGGCTCGGTCGACATCCCCGTCGGCAACCTCCCGGCAGCCGCCGTCGACTACGTGCGCGCCATGCGCGAGATGAAGTTCCAGGAGTCGATGCTCGCCAGCATGTTGCGCCAGTACGAAATCGCCAAGCTCGACGAAGCCAAGGACGGCCCGATGCTTCAGCAGGTCGATACCGCGGTCGCACCGGATCACAAATCCAAGCCGGCGCGTGCGACCATCGTCCTCGCCGCCACGCTGGCGGCCTTCCTGCTGTCCTGCGCGTGGGTGGTGTTTCGCCGCTACCGCCAGGTGTGCAGCGAGCACGACCCCGAAAGCGCCGCGGCCTGGCAGCGCCTGGCGCAGGCTTGGCGCCTGCGCACGCCGCGCTGAGCCTGCAAACGCGTGCGGCACGATGGGCCGCACGCCTAGAAAGTGGCCTCCCCTTCGATGCAGCTGACGCAGGCCCCGCCCACCCACAGGGTCTGCCGGTCCTGCTCGATGTGGATGCGGCCCGCGCGCCCGAGGCGCGCCCCCTGCGATGCGACGTAGCTTGGCGGCGCCGCACCCTCGGCGATGAGCCACTGCGCCACGCCGGCGTTCAAGCTGCCCGTCACCGGGTCTTCGGGAATGCCCGCCGAGGCGGCAAACGCCCGCAGCTCGAACTGGGATTCGCCCCCGGGTGAGCAAGGACCGACCACGCCAACCTTCGGCAACGTCTTCAATGCGGCGTGATCCGGCTCGATGCGCAGGACGGTGTCCGCATGGTCGAGCAGCAGGCTGCACCACCGGGGACCGTTGTCCAGCCACTGCGCTCCTTTCAACACCTGCCGTGACAGGCCCAAGGCCGCGAGCACCGCATCCAGCGTGACGTCATCCACCGCTTCGCGCCGCAACGGCGGCGCCGCAAACGCTGCACGCGAGCCGTCGAGGCGAATGCGCACCAGCCCGATGCCGCATTGCTGCACCACCGTGTGGCGGCTGCGCGGGTGGCCTGCCGCCGCCAGCCAGGCATGGCAACTCCCCAGCGTGGGGTGGCCCGCGAACGGGAGTTCGCCCCCCGGCGTGAAGATGCGAACCCGGTAGTCGGCGGCCGGGTCGGTGGGGGTCAGCAAGAACGTGGTTTCGGACAGGTGGGTCCAGCAGGCGAAGTCTTGCATCTGGGCATCGCTCAGCCCATCGGCCCCATGGACCACGGCAAGCGGGTTGCCCTTCAGCGGCTGCTCGGTGAAGACATCGACCTGGGTGAATTTCAACTTCATGCGAGAACGCTCTCTTTCAAGGTGTTGGCCAGCATCTTCACGCCGCGCTCGATGTCGGCGGGCCCCAGGGTGACAAACGACAGGCGCAAGGTGTTCGATTCAGGACAGGCGGCGTAGAACGAAGCGCCTGGCACAAAGAGCAGGCCGGCCGCCATCGCGCGGGTCAGCAGCACCCCCGCATCCACTTGCGGCGGCAGCCGCAGCCAGAAGAACATGCCGCCTTCGGGCACCTGCCAATGGCAACCCGCGAGCATGTGCGATCGTAAAGCCGCGGCCATCGCATCGCGTTGGGCGCGATAGCGAGCGCGCACCGTGGGCAGATGGCGCGCGAGGAAGCCATTGCGTATGACTTCATAGACGATGCGCTGGTTGAACCCCGGCGTGTGCAGGTCGGCCGCCTGCTTGGCATGCAGGAGCTTGGCGCCCAGGGCGGGTGGCGCGATCACGTAGCCGAGGCGCAATCCCGGCGCCAGCACCTTGGAGAACGATCCCAGGTAGACCGTGCCTTGCGGCCAGCGCGCAGCCAGCGGCGAGGGCGGCGGGGCATTGCACCAGAGTTCGCCATAAGGGTTGTCTTCGACCAGCGGCAGCGCCAGCGCCTGGGCCGATCGCACCAGCGCGTCGCGCCGTGCCGCACCGATGCACCGCCCGCTCGGGTTCTGGAACGTCGGCAGCAGGTACAGAAACCGCGCGCCGCGGGCAACCGCCATGCCGTCCGGGATCGGGCCCTGGTCGTCGCACGCCAGCGTCACATAGCGAGGCTCGAAAGCATTGAAGGCCTGCAAGGCTCCCAAGTAGGTGGGCGACTCCACCGCGACCCGGCTGCCGGCGTCGATCAGCACCTTGCCCACCAGGTCCAGCGCCTGTTGCGAGCCGGTGGTGATGAGAACCTGCGAGACGTCCACGTGCATGCCCTGTGACGCCATTTCCGCGGCCACCCATTCGCGCAGCGGGCCGAAGCCTTCGCTGCCGGCGTATTGCAAGGCTGCGTGCGCTTGGTCGCGCAGCACTTTCGCGGTGGCCTCGCGCACCGCCTCGACGGGAAAGCTGTCGGGCGATGGCAAGCCGCCCGCCATGGACAACAACCTCGCGCCATCGGCCACATTGAGGATCTCTCGGATGGCCGAGGGCGTCATCTGCGCCGTGCGCCGCGCAAGCGGCCATTGAAAGGAAGGTGGCGTCATGGACGGACGGGACGGAATGGCGGGGTCGGTGCGGAGGCGTCGGCGCGCATGCGCTGCCCGGCAAACACGGTGACGATCACCGCGAGCGAGAAGGCCACGGTCGCCGCATCCAGTGTCTCTCCGAGGATCGGCACGGCCAGCAGCAAGGAAAGGAAAGGCTGGACCAGTTGCACCTGACTCACGCGCACCGTGCCGCCCCAGGCCAGGCCGCGGTACCACGCGAAGAAGCCGATCCACATCGAGAACACGCCCAGGTAGGCAAACGCCCACCACGCGGTAGCCGCAACGGGCTGCGTCGGCCAGGCCCACCCAGTCACGGGCAACGTGAGCGGCAGGCTGATCACCAGCACCCAGCAGATGGCGCGTTCGGCCGACGACCACCGAACCGAGAGATGCGCACCTGCCACGTAGCCCACCGCACCCGACAACACGGCCAGCAACAGCAATCCGTCGGCCCACTGGAGCCCGCCACCGTCGTAGACGGCGAACGCCACCACCCACCCACAGCCCGCCACCGCGCAGGCCCAGAACCCGAACGACGGACGCTGGCGCCAGAACCACGCAGCCACAAGTGCCGTCGCCAGCGGCAATACCCCGGCCACGACCGCGGCGTGCATCGCATCCACGCGGCGCAAAGCGGCGCGGCCGCGCTCCATCTGAGTGCGGTCCCA
>CAZBOF010000072.1:12294-20946 GCA_964493285.1 uncultured Rhizobacter sp.
CCAGGCCCAGAAACAAGGGGAATCCGACCACCGTGCCGGCCGCGCACACCAACAGCGGCGCGATGGCCTGCCGGCCCGGGCGCGGCGCGCGGGTGGCCAGCAAGTACGCCAGCGCCAGCAGGCCGGCCAGCCCGGCACGCCCCGCCGCCACAAACACGGGCGACAGTTGCGGATCGGTGGCGGGACCCACCGCCAATCGCGTCATCGGGGTGGTCAGGGCAAAGATCGCCACACCCAGCAGTCCGAGAAGCCAGCCCTTGGAAGTTCGATTCATGGGGGCAGTCTAGGGCGCTGAACCAATACATTACCAATACAATAGCCCGGAACATTTCACAGACTGTATTGGTTCATCTGCCAGCACATGAATGCCGCCACCCCCCTGTCCCGCCAAGCGGCCGCCACCCTCACCGAGCAACTCGCCTCTCGCTTCGCCGACCAGATCCGCCAGCGCCTGATCGCACCGGGTGCGCGGCTGCCTTCCGTTCGGGAATGTGCGCGAAGACACGATGTGAGTCCACACACCGTGGTCGCAGCATATGACCAGCTGCTGGCCCAAGGGCTGATCGAGGCGCGCAAGCAGCGCGGCTTCTTCGTCCGCGATGCGCACCGCGAAACCGCGCGCCCGCCGCTGGGAACGCCGCCAGCCCGCGCACGCCTGGCGGCCCCGATCAGCGCCACCGCGCTGGTCCGCAGCATGTTCCAGCCGCCGGGCCAGGCCATGCCGGGCCTGGGCACGCTGCCGGTGGAATGGCTGGACCTGCCGGTGCTGAGCACCGCGTTGCGCCGCGTGACCAGCGGTCCGCAATTGGAGGCCATGTCTTTGCGCTACGGCGAACCCGCCGGCGACATGCGCCTGCGCCGCGTGCTGTCGCAGCGCCTGGGCGACATCGGCGTGAACGCCGCGCCGGAGCAGATCGTCACCACCATCGGCGCCACGCAGGCACTGGACATCGTCACCCGCACACTGCTGCGCGCCGGCGACTCGGTGCTGGTGGACGAACCTGGCTGGTCGGTCGAGTACGCACGCCTGAACGCACTCGGTTTGCGGGTCCTGCCCGTGCCGCGCGGCGAGGACGGCCCCGACCTCGGCGTGATGCAGCGCCTCATCGAAGCGCAGCCCCCCCTGGAACGCCCCCGCCTGTACGTCACCGTGTCGGTGCTTCACAACCCCACCGGCGTCTCGCTGTCTCTCAGCGCCGCGCACCGCCTGCTGACATTTGCCCATGCCCACGACCTGCACATCGTGGAAGACGACACTTACTCGCACCTCGCCGCCGCGCACGTGCCCCGGCTCGCGGCACTGGACAGCCTGGAGCGCACGATCTACATCTCTGGTTTCTCGAAAATCCTGGTGCCCAACTGGCGCGTCGGGTTCTTGGCCGCGCCGCGCGCGTGGGTCGACCGCCTGGTGGACTGCAAGCTGCTCACGACGCTCAGTTCTCCCAGCTTGACGGAGCAGGCGCTCGCACACTGCCTGGAACAAGGCCTGCTGCGCCGCCATGCCGAACGCGTGGTGGCCCGGCTGGACGCAGCACGCGACCGGTCGGTGCGGCTGGCAGAAGCGGCCGGATGCCGTTTCGCGATGCCGCCGCGCGGGCTGTTCGGCTGGCTGGATGTGGGCGTGGACACCGAGCGGCTGTCACACGCCATGATCGACCAAGGCTGGCTGCTGGCACCCGGCACGCTCTTCCATGCCACCCCGCGCCCGACCACGCTGATGCGGATCAACTTCGCCAGCAGCCAGGACGCAGCCTTCTGGGACGCGCTGGTGCGCACCCGGGACACCCTCACCTGAATGGAAAGCCGGTGTCGATGGTTGCGCCTCACCGAGCCCCTGACCTACATTCTCAGACTTCCATGAGCCTCTTCGAGTCCACCATTCCTTTCGGCGAGCCGGAGTTGCTGCGTGTCAGCGATTTCCAGCGCTACCTGCACGAGCCGGGGGGTCCGCGCGCGCGCGAGACCCTCGCGTCGGTACCGCGCAAGCCGGCGCTGAGCCCGTCGCTGCTGGCCGATCTCGGCCGCTTCGAACACGGCGGCCAGGGCGGCTCCGAAGCGTTGGAGGTGCTGGCCGCCTGCGTGCGCCACTCGCAGCAGGTGGTGGTTCATCTGCAGATGGGCGACTCGGTCGTACCGCTCACGGTGTTTGCGGTCGAGCGGGTGGTGCATTGCCCGATCGGCCTGGATGCCCTGCTGCTGCAGCGCCCCACCGAGCTGCGGGTCTTGCATGTCGAGCCGGCGGTGCTGCGCCCGCCGGGAGACGATGCACGCGCACTCATCGGTGAAGCCCATCACTATCACTCGCTGCGCCCGGTGCTGTGGGAACTGGCGCTGCGCGGCGCGCGGGCCACCCTGCTGCCAGAAATCGCCGGGCCGGTGGCCTACCGCGTCGCGCCGGGGCTCGATCTCGGCGGCCTGCGCATCGCCGGCGCCCTGATGGCCGCCTTGCAGCGACTGCAAGGCGAACGGGTGTCGCTGCGCGAGATGAGCGACTGGCCGGGCATGGACGCAGAACGCGCCGCGCGCCTGCTGAATGCGCTGTACCTGCAATCGGGGCTGATCGTCAGCCGCACGCGGCCTTCGGGGTTCGGCGAATCGTGGTTCGGCGGCTTGCGTTGATGCAGCGCTCAGGCTGAGCGGCTGCCGAGTTCTTCCCAGCGCTCCAGCGCGGCCATCAGTTCGTCGTCGATCTGGGCGTAGCGCGCCTGGGCCGCAGCCAGCACCTGCGGGTCGCCCGCATAGATCTCCGACGCGGCCAAGCGCTCGGCCAGTCCCTTCTGCTCCGTCTCGAGCGACTCAATGCGCGAGGGCAGCGCCTCCAGCTCGCGCTGATCCTTGTAGCTGAGCTTCGCCCGCTTGGGCGCCGGGCTGGCCACGGGCACCACGGGTGCCGGTGCCAGTGCCGGCGGCGTGGCAGGCGCGCGCGACGCGCCCGCTTTCAGGCCGCGCGCGCGCTCGCGCTGCAGCTTCCAGTCTTCATAGCCGCCTTCGTACTCGCGCCACACGCCCGCCTCACCTTCCCAGGCAATCGTGCTGGTCACGACATTGTCGAGAAAACGCCGGTCATGGCTGACCAGGAAGACAGTGCCGGGATACTTCTGCAGCAGGTCTTCCAGCAGCTCGAGCGTGTCGATGTCGAGGTCGTTGGTGGGTTCGTCGAGCACCAGCACGTTGGCCGGAAGCGCGAACAGGCGCGCGAGCAGCAAGCGGTTGCGCTCGCCTCCCGACAGCGTGCGCACCGGAGCGTTGGCGCGTTCCGGCGAAAACAGGAAATCGTTCAGATAGCTCATCACGTGCTTGCGCGAGCCGTTGAACTCCACCCACTCGCTGCCCGGGCTGATGGTGTCGGCCAGCGTGGCGTCGAGGTCGAGGGCGCTGCGCATCTGGTCGAAGTACGCCACGTCGAGCCGGGTGCCCCGGCGCACCGTGCCCGCCTCCGGCTGCAACTCGCCGAGGATGAGCTTGAGCAGCGTCGTCTTGCCCGCGCCGTTGGGGCCGATCAGACCCACCTTGTCGCCGCGCAGCAGCGTGGCGCTGAAGTTCTTCACGATGGGCTTGTCGCCAAAGCTCAGCGAGACCTCGCGCAACTCGGCCACGATCTTGCCGCTGGGTGCGCCCGCGTCGACTTCCAGGCGCACCTGGCCCAGCGAATCGCGCCGCTGCTGGCGCTGCGCCCGCAGCACGTCCAGCCGCTGGATGCGTGCCACGCTGCGGGTGCGGCGCGCCTCGACGCCTTTGCGGATCCACCCCTCCTCTTGCGCCAGCAGCTTGTCGGCGCGCGCGTTCGAAAGCGCCTCGGCGGCGAGTTGCTCTTCCTTCAGGCGCTCGTACGCGGTGAAGTTGCCGGGGTAGCTGCGGATGACGCCCCGGTCCAGCTCCAGGATGCGCGTGGCCACGCCATCGAGGAAGGCGCGATCGTGGGTGATCAGCATGACGCTGCCCTTGAACCCGCGCAGCAGTTCTTCGAGCCAGGCGATGGCGTCGAGGTCGAGGTGGTTGGTGGGCTCGTCGAGCAAAAGCACGTCAGGCACTGCCACCAGGGCCTGCGCGAGCGCGACGCGCTTCTTGGTGCCGCCGGACAGCTCGCCGACGATGCGGCCGCCATCGAGGTGCAGACGATCGAGCGTGGTGTCCACGCGCTGCTCCCAGTTCCACGCATCGAGCGCTTCGATGCGCGTTTGCAGCGCATCGAGGTCGGTGCCTTCGGCGTGCGCTTCATACTGCTCGCGCAGCGCACGCGCCTCCGAGACGCCCTCGCTCACCACATCGAAGGTGCTCGCCGACAGATCAAACACCGGCTCCTGCGGCACGTAGCGGATGCGCAGCCCCTGGGTCATTTGCAGCAGCCCGTCGTCGGGCTTCTCCAGCCCCGCCAGGATTTTCAGCAGAGACGATTTGCCCGCCCCGTTGCGCCCGATCAGGCCGAGCCGTTCGCCCGCCTCCAGCGAGAAGCCTGCGTTGTCGAGCAGCGCCACATGGCCATAGGCGAGGTGGGCATTGGAGAGGGAGAGGAGGGCCATCGGGTGAAACGCAAAAGGCGTATTGTCGCGCCCGCGGCCCGGGCCGGGCGCCGCCGCAGCAACACCCGGCGATTAGCCGCCGCCGGCGACCGACGACTCCACCGCGTCGATGAAGGTGCGTGCCACGTCATAGCCTGTTTGCTGCGCGATCTCCTGGAAGCCCGTGGGGCTCGTGACGTTGATCTCGGTCACGCGGTCGCCGATGATGTCCAGCCCCACCAGCAGCAGCCCGCGCGGCGCGAGCACGGCGCCGATGGCTTCGGCGATCTCGCGGTCGCGCGGGTCGAGCGGCTGCGCCACGCCTTTGCCGCCCACGGCCATGTTGCCCCGGATCTCGGTGCCTTGCGGGACGCGGGCCAGCGCATGGGGAATCGGCTTGCCATTGATGAGCAGCACGCGCTTGTCGCCGGCCACGATCTCCGTGAGATAACGCTGGACCATCACAGTCTGCGTGCCGTCCTTGTTGAGCGTCTCGACGATGCTGCCCAGGTTCAGGCCATCCGGACCGACCCGGAAGATGCCCATGCCGCCCATGCCGTCCAGCGGCTTCAGGATGATGTCGCGATGTTCGGCATGGAAGGCGCGGATGAGTGCGGGGTCGCGCGTGACGAGTGTCGGCCCGATGAACTCCGGGAACTCCAGAATGGCCAGCTTCTCGGGGTGATCGCGCAGGGCCGCCGGCTTGTTGAGCACGCGCGCGCCGTCGCCCTCGGCCCGTTCCAGCAGATGGGTGGCATAGAAGTATTCGCTGTCGAACGGCGGGTCGCTGCGCATGAGGACCACGTCGATGTCGGCCAGCGCGATCGGCGCGGGCGCCTCGGCGTTGAACCACTGCACGAGGTCGCCGGTGAGCGTGATGCGGCGGGCTTGCGCCATCACGCGGGAGCCGCGCTGCCAGCTCAGGTCCTGCGCGCGGCAGGCCAGGAGCTGATGCCCGCGGGCGGCTGCCTCCCGCATCATCGCGAAGGTCGTGTCCTTGTGGATCTTGAATCCTTCGAGCGGATCGGCAACGAACAGCATCTGCATGGGCATCTTTCTGGCAGCTAGGGCTGCCACTTTTGCACAAAACCCAAGCCGGCGCGCGGCATGCCATTCAAATACCTGGCGCCGCTGCCGATGCATCCCATAATCACCTTCAGGGTGCACAAGACAACAAGGAGGACCGGATGGCCACCGCGCCGCACGCGCCCCCCGGGACGCCCAAGCACAACGAACTTCTGCGCACGCTGCGCAATGCCTGCTGGCTGGCGCTGCTCGTCTTCTGTGCGTCGCTGTTCGGCATCTACACCCGGCCGCTGGGGTTTCTCGCTGCCGTGTGGCCCGCCAATGCACTGCTGCTCGGCGTGCTGGTTCGCTACCCGCACATGGGCACGGCATATGGCTGGGCGGGGGCCATCATCGGCTACATCGCAGCCGACCTCCTCCAAGGCGGCAGCCTGCTGATGACGCTCGGGCTGACCTCGGGCAACCTGGTCTTCGTGGCCACGGGCCTGCTGCTCTATCGCCGCATGAACGACACCCACCGGCGCGTGCAGCATCCCCTGTCCGTGCTCTACCTCTTCGGCGTGTGCATCGCCGGGGCGCTGGCCGCTTCCAGCTGGGTCGCGCTGGCCGGGCAAGTGTTCATGCCAACCCTGTTCGAGACAGGCCTCTGGAGCATGCTGGGCTACTGGTTCACTGCCGAGCTGGTCAATGGCATCCTGATCTTGCCGCTGGTGCTCACCGCACAGCGCATAGGGCCCGCACGCGCCGACAGGCGGCGCGAGTACCGCAGCCGCACCTGGTACGTCCAAGCGGTCGCGCCCGCGGTGTCGGTGCTGTTCGCGCTGGGCGGCTCGATCGTGATCGGCGGGCCCGGCGCGATTGCGTTCTGCGTGCCGGCCTTGCTGTGGTGCGCGTTGGTGTACCCCGTGTTTCCCACCGTGCTGCTGACTTTCATCGCGAGCATTCTGCTCATGATCGCAGCCAGCCTGGGCATGTTCTCGCACGCCATGATCGGCACCACCTTCATCGATTCCACCGTGTCGCTGCGCCTGGGCGTGGCGCTCATGGCCTTGGGGCCGATCACGGTGGCGGCGGTGAATCAGGTGCGCAACGACCTGGTCCACCGCCTGCGCCACAGCGTGGACCACGACACGCTGACGTCGGCGCTGTCGCGCAGCGCATTCTTCCGCCGGGGACGCCAGGCGGTCGACCGCGCCCCCGCCGGTGAGCCGATCGTGGTGCTGATGATCGACATCGATCACTTCAAGCAAGTGAACGACGAGAACGGCCACGCTGCCGGCGATGCCGTGCTGGTGGCGTTCGCGGACATCGTCCGCCAGACGCTGCGCAAGAACGATCTCTTCGGGCGCCTCGGCGGCGAGGAGTTCGGGGTGATCCTGCCCGGCGTCGGGCCGGCCACGGCGAAAGCGATGGCGGAGCGGCTGCGCCAGGCCATTGCCCATGCCCCGCTGACCTGCAGCGGCGGCAGCATGCCGCTGCCGATCACCGCGAGCATCGGCATGGCCTGCGGCGCCGCCGGGCCGGCAACCTCGGTCGACGCCCTGCTCACGCTGGCGGATGCGGCGCTGTATCAGGCCAAGAACGCCGGACGCAACCGCGTCACGGCCGCCCTGCCTGCCTGAGCCGCCAGCTCAGATCTCGATCTTCGAACCCAGCTCCACCACCCGGTTGGTGGGAAGGCTGAGGAAATCGGCGATGCCGCTGGCGTTGCGGTGCATGCTCGCGAACAGCTTCTCGCGCCACATCATCATGCCGCTGCCGAGCGTGGGGATCACGATGTCGCGCGACAGGAAGTAGGACGTCTCCATCTCATCGAGCTGCACGCCGCGCCCGCGCAGCAGCGCCAGCGCTTCGGGCACGTCGGGTTCGTTCTTGAAGCCGAAATCGAGCGTGACCTGCCAGCAGTCATGGCCCAGCGGCTCGATCCGGCATCGCTTGTCGAACCCGATCCAGGGCACCTCGTGGTGCTTGACGGTCACGAAGAGGTTGGTGTCGTGCAGCACCTTGTTGTGCTTGAGGTTGTGCAGCAGTGCATTGGGCGTGATGCCCGGATCGGCGGACAGAAAGACCGCGGTCCCCTGCACCCGCGTGGGTGGGCTCACGAAAACGGCCTCCAGGAAACTCTTGAGGTCGATCGCGTCGCTGCGCAGCCGCTCGTGCATCAACGCGCGGCCTTGCTTCCAGGTCGTCATCAGCGTGAACACGACGATGCCGATGGCCACGGGGAACCAGCCGCCGTCGGCCAGCTTCACGACATTGGCCGCGAAGAACACGGTGTCGACCGCGAAGAACGCGCCCGTGGCGGCAAGGCACAGCCACCAGGGGTACTTCCAGCCGAACCGGATGACGAAGAACGTCATCGTGGTGGTGATGAGCATGTCGAGCGTGACCGCGATGCCATAGGCGCCGGCCAGTTCGCTGCTGGTGCCGAACAGCACCACGGCCAGCACGATGCAGCCGTACAGGCTCCAGTTGATGAAGGGCACGTACACCTGCCCGGTCTCCCGGACCGAGGTGTGCAGGATGCGCAGGCGCGGCAGGTAGCCGAGCTGGATGGCTTGCTTGGTGACGGAGAACGCCGCCGTGATGAGCGACTGCGACGCGATGACGGTGGCCAGCGTGGCCAGCGCGATCAACGGGTACAGCGCCCAGGGGGGCGCCATTTCGTAGAAGGGGTTCCTCACGTTCTCGGGCTGCAGCAGCAACATGGCGCCCTGGCCGAAGTAATTGACGACGAGCGCGGGCATGACGAGGGCAAACCAGGCCAGGCGGATCGGCCGCTTGCCGAAGTGGCCCATGTCGGCATACAGCGCCTCGGCACCAGTCACGCACAGCACGATGGCGCCGCACGCAATGAAGGCGATCACCGGCTGCTGGAGCGCGAACAGCAGCCCATGGTGCGGGCTCATGGCCCACAGCACGCTGGGGTTGCGCGCGATGTGAACCGCGCCGAGCACGGCCAGGGCGATGAACCAGACCAGCGTGACCGGGCCGAAGAAGCGGCCGACACGCGCCGTGCCGAAACGTTGCACCATGAACACCGCGGTGATCAGGATCACGGTGAGCGGCACGACGTACGGGTGCATGCCCGGTGCGGCGACCTCCAGCCCTTCGACCGCCGAGAGCA
>CAZBOF010000073.1:0-234 GCA_964493285.1 uncultured Rhizobacter sp.
ACCTGGCCACGGCGCAGATCGGAAAACCGGGCGCCGGGCCGTTCTCGCTCACTGGCCAGCCCAACGCCATGGGGGGGCGCGAAGTGGGTGGGCTGTCGAACCTCCTGCCGGCGCACCGCGACATGGCCAACCCCGCGCACCGCGCCGAAGTGGCCGCACTCTGGGGCGTGCCCGAGATCCCGGCCGTGCCGGGCAAGAGCGCGATCGAGATGTTCCAGGCCGCGGCCGATGGCG
>CAZBOF010000073.1:244-6604 GCA_964493285.1 uncultured Rhizobacter sp.
CCCGATCAGGCCACGGTGCGGCGCACCTTGCAGCGCGCGGAGTTCGTCGTCGTGCAGGAAGCCTTCGGCGGCACGGCCACCTGCGCATTTGCCGACCTGCTGCTGCCGGCCACCACCTGGGGTGAGAAAGAAGGCACGGTGACCAACAGCGAGCGGCGCATCTCGCGCGTGCGTCCCGCCGTGAAGCCGCCCGGCGCGACGCGCCACGACTGGCAGATCGGGATGGATTTCGCACAATGCCTGGAGGTGCGGCTCGGCCAGCCGGCCACGCTGTTCCCGTACACCGATGCCGAATCCGTGTGGCACGAGCACCGTGCCTCCACGCGCGGGCGCGACCTCGACATCACCGGCCTGAGCTGGCCGCTGCTCGACGCCCTCGGCCCGCAGCAATGGCCGCTGCCCGAAGGCGCCTCGCAAGGCAAGGCCCGCCTCTACGAAGACGGTGTCTTCCCCACGCCGGATGGCCGTGCGCGCTTTGCCGACACGCCCTACAAGCCGGTGGCCGAGCCCCGCGAGGCGCGCTATCCGTTCTCGCTCAACACGGGCCGGCTGCGCGACCAGTGGCATGGCATGAGCCGCACCGGCACGCTCGGGCGGCTGTTCGGCCACGCGCCCGAACCCGTGGTGCAGATGCATCCGCACGACATGGCGCGCCGACAGTTGAAAGAAGGGGACCTGGTCCACGTCACCTCGCGCCGTGGCAGCATCGTGGTGCCGGTGGCACCGAGTGCGTCGCAGGGCCTGAGCCAGGTCTTCATCGCCATGCACTGGGGCCCGGAGTTCCTGGGCGGCCGATCCAGCACCGGCGAGCCGCTGGCCGGCGTGAACGCCCTGACGACGCCGGCCTTCTGCCCGGTGGCCAAGCAACCCGAGCTGAAGCACACCCCCGTGAAGGTGCTCAAGGCCGAACTCCCCTGGTCGATGCTCGCGATGGCGTGGCTGCCGGGCGATGCCGCACTGTCGGCCCGCACCGAACTGCGCGCGCTGGTGGATGCACTGCCCTTCGCGAGCTGCGTGCCGTTCGGCGACAGCGGCGCACTGCAAGCCGGCGCCGCGCCGCGCACGGGCGTGCTGGTGCGCGCGGCCGCGCATGAGCGCCCCGACGACAAGCTGCTGGCACACATCGAGACGCTGCTCGGTCTGGTGGGGCCGGAGACACTGCGATACGCCGACACGCGGCGCGGACAGCGGCGCGCCGTGCGCCTTCGGCGGCAAGGCGCCGATGCCTACGTGACGGGCGTGCTGCTGGCGGGTGACACGCGCGCCGAAAGCTGGATCCGCGCGCTGCTGCAAGAACAGTTGCCCGCCCAGGCCTTCGGCCGCCAGTTGCTGTCTTTCCAGCCCACGCCGCCGCAAGGCATTGCCCCGCGCGGGAAGATCGTGTGCAACTGCTTCGGCGTCAGCGAATCGGCCATTCACGCGCAACTCGAACGCACCTCAGGCAGCGAGGCGCAGCGGCTCGCCGCATTGCAGTCCGAGCTGAAATGCGGCACGAACTGCGGCTCCTGCGTCCCCGAGCTGCAACGCATGCTGCGCAGCCATCCGGCCACAACCGCCGCCCGGCCCACCGAACGTCTTGAGCAGGACCTGCGCCCATGAACACCCCCCATCTCCCCGCAGGCCGCTGCACGCTGGTCGGTGCCGGCCCCGGCGACCCCGAGCTGCTGACCCTCAAAGCGGTGAAAGCCATCCAGGCGGCCACCGTGCTGCTGGTGGACGACCTGGTCAGCGACGAGGTGCTCGCCTGGACGCGCCCCGACGCGCGCATCGTGCGGGTCGGCAAGCGCGGCGGCTGCAAGAGCACGCCCCAGGCGTTCATCGAGAAGCTGATGATCGCCGCGGCACGCGAAGGCGAGAACGTGGTGCGCCTCAAAGGCGGCGACCCCTTCATCTTCGGCCGGGGCGGCGAGGAAGTAGAGCACCTGCGCGAAGCTGGCGTGGACGTTCACGTCGTCAACGGCATCACCTCGGGCCTCGCCGCCGTCACCTCGCTCGGCAAGCCGCTGACGCACCGGGACCATGCCCATGGGGTGATCCTCGTCACCGGCCACGCCCAGGGCGGCGGCGCGCAGATCGACTGGCGCGCACTGGCCGCCACCGCTCGCGACGCCCGCCTGACGCTCGTGATCTACATGGGTGTGGCCGGTGCGCGGCAGATTCAGGCAGAACTGCTGAGCGGCCTGCCGGCCAGCACGCCGGTGGCCGTGGTGCAGAACGCCAGCCTCCCGAGCCAGCGGCAGGCGGCCACCACGCTGGGCCAGCTCGCGCACACCGTGGAAGTGCAGCGCCTGGGCAGCCCCGCGGTCATCGTCGTTGGCGACGTGGTGACCGGGCTCGCCTGCGCGGCGGCATCGCCCGGGTTGCGCGCGGCCCGCTGAGCGGGATTTTCTGCGGCTCCGCGCGGTTCACCCGAACACCGTCGCCTTCGTCCACGGATCCCTCACCACCACGCTCAGCCCGCTTCGCTTGGCCTGCCGCTTGGCCGAGGCGGCGCTGCTGGCGACATCTTCGGCGTGCGCGAAGGCGCCCGGCTGCACCGGCACCACGCCGATGCACAGCGTGGTGCAGGGGTGAAAGCGCATGTCGCCGTGGCGGTCCTCGGCATGGATGCCGCCTGCCGACAGCGCTTCGGCATCGAAGAGGTCGAGGGCCTTCTCGTTGAAGGTCGCGATGATGCGGTCGCACCGCTCCATCCAGTCCCCGCTTTGGAAGAGCACCACGAAATCGTCGCCCCCGACGTGGCCGACGAAATCGCGCCTCGCATCGCAGTGGGCCACCAGCACGCCCGCCACCAGGCGGATCATCTCGTCGCCGCGCCAGTATCCGTACTGATCGTTGTAAGGCTTGAAATGGTTGAGATCCGCATAGGCCGCCACGAAGTCGCGGCCGCTGGACAGCAGCCGCTCGATGTGATCGGTGATGGGAATGTTGCCGGGGAGGAAGGTCAACGGGTTCGCATGCCGCGCGGCCTCGATGCGGGCTTCGGTCACCGCGCGAACGAGCTGCTGCCCGGTGCCCAGGCCTCGGTAGCGCCCGCCTTCGGTGATGACGAATCCCTCGGTGAGGTATCGCTGGTCGCCGGACGTCAGCACGTGGGTCAAGTCCTCGATCCCGGTGTGGATCTCGATGGTCATCGGCGCGAGGCTCGCAAAGAGCGTGCACGGCTTGTTGCCATACAGCTCCTTGAAGTACGGGCGCGCATAGCTCGCGATGAACTGGCCGCGGTTGATGAGCGCGACGGGCCGGCCGCCATCCACCACCGCGAGCGCATGCAATGCATCGGGTTCGCACAGCATGGAGTAGACCGTGTCGTGAGTCGTCCCCGGTTCGACCGGCGAGGCAGGGATGAGCAGCCGCGACGCGGTGAATCCTCCGTTGCTCGCGCGCTTGAGTTCCGGGAAGACGGCGATGTCGCGGCTGTGCAGCACCTCGCTGGCCGCCTGCGGCAATGCATCGAGCGGCATGCCCTGCGGGCGGCCCAATGCCCAACCCTGCCCGTAGCTGATGCCCAGGTCGCGCGCCAGGCGCAGGTCTTCCAAGCCCTCCAGGCCTTCGGCGACAAGCTTGGAGCCGAACGTCTCGGCAATCTGCAACAGCGCCCTCAGCGTCTGCAGCTTGTCGCCGTGGCGGGCCAGATCCTTCAGGAAATACTTGTCGATCTTGACGATGTCGGGCTTCAGTTCCGACCACAGGCGCAGGCTGGAACGGCCGTCTCCGAAATCATCCAATGCGATCCCGATGCCATGCCTTCGCAGTGTGGTGCACACACCCACCAAAGCATCGATGCTCGAGACCTGCTCGTGCTCGGTCAGCTCGATCACGATCGACGAGGGGGCCACCCCATAGGCCGCGGCCGCATCGATCACGTCTTCGATGCCGCGCTCCGTCAGCGTCCTGACCAGGGAACTCGCGCTGAAGTTGACGAACAGGCGCCCGGTGCTGGCAATGGCGGACCACGACTCCAGCGCCTGCCGCACGCACTCCACTTCAAGCTCGAAGCCGAATCGATCGCGATGGGCCGCCTCGAAAAGCGCGTCGGGCTTGGCCAGCGGCGATTTTTCCGGCCCGCGAATGAGCGCCTCGTGGGCGTACACGCGGCCGTCCGACAGATCGGCGATGGGCTGGAAATGCGTGGTGAGCAGGCGATGCTCGACGAGATCGCGGACGCTGCGCCAAGTCAAAGGCGCGTAGGTAGAGGCCGAGTTGGCAATCATGGCGAGAGATGCGAGAGATGCGAGAGAAAACGGGCGCGATGATGGATGCCGGGCGCAACGCGATCTATCGCGGCGGGATGGCAGAACGCCCGTTATCTCGAATCCGTCACGCACTTCCGCGCAAATGCCTCGGGGGGTGTGCATCTTTTCGCGATGGCGCGATCTTTCGCATCGCTGAGGGCGGGGCCGCATGTCCTGTCACATACCTGCGCGAGGATGCACCCCATGCCCTCCCTCATCGACTCGACGTCCGTGGACACACAGAACCTGATCAGGTGCCACGCACTCCTGCGCCTCGAAATTCAACGGCGCATGGCGACCTCCGACATGTGGAGCGGCCTGCCGGGTCTGCTCGACGAACTGCACCGCCTGCGCAGCCAGTGCACCCAGGCACATCACGCGCCGGCAGGCTGCCCCGGGCCAGGCTGAAGCCCATGCGCCCGGCGGCATGGCGGTAGGCTTCGGCCATGCCTGAGGCCACTGTGGTAGCTTGGCGGCATGCGTTTCGACCTCACCGACCTGCGCCTGTTCTTGAACGTATGCGATGCCGGCTCGATCACCGGTGGCGCGCAAGCCACGCACATGACGCTGGCGTCTGCCAGCGAGCGGGTGCGCGGCATGGAAGATGCGATCGGCGTGCCGCTGCTCTTGCGAGAACACCGCGGTGTTCAGCCCACGCCCGCCGGACGCACGCTGATGCACCATGCGCGGCTGGTGCTGCAGCAGATGGACCGGCTGCATGGCGAATTGGGTAGCTTCGGCAACGGCCTGCGCGGGCACGTGCGCCTGCTGTGCAACACCTCGGCGCTGAGCGAGCACCTGCCCGATGTGCTGAGCACCTTCTTGCGCGAGCACCCCGGCATCTCGATGGATCTGGAAGAGCGGCCCAGTGACGACATCGTCGATGCCGTGCGCCACAACGTCTGCGACATCGGCGTCGTCTCCGACGCCGCCGACACCGACGGCCTGGAAACCTTTGCCTTCCGGCCCGATGCACTGGTTCTCGTGGTCCCCGCCGGCCACCCGCTGGCGCAGCGCACGGCGGTGTCGCTGGCCGATCTCGCGCAGCAGTCGTTCGTCGGCCTGGTCGACGGCAGCGCCTTGCAAGCGCACATTGCGCAGCATGCGAGGCGCCTGGGCCAGCGGCTGGAGTACCGCATCCGCCTGCGCACGTTGGACGCCGTGTGCCGGATGGTGGGGCTCGGCGTGGGCGTGGGCATCGTTCCCAAGACGGTGGCGCTGCGCTGCGCGCGCAGTTGCAAGATCCGGCGCGTGCGCCTCACCGACGCCTGGTCGGACCGCCGCCTCGTGGTCTGCGTGCGCAAGCTGGCCGACCTGCCCGCCCCGGCCCAGCAGATGGTGCGCCATGTGCTCTGCGCGCCGGAGCCGGGCCGCGCCCGCTGAAGCGTTTACGCGCGCTTCGCCAGCCCCGCCACATCGGCAATGATCTCGAACGATCTCTTGCGCAGCTTGAAGTCGAAGATGTCGGAGACCACCATCAACTCATCGGCCTGCGTGCGCTCGATCAGTTCACGCACGCCGCGGCGCACGGTGTCCGGGCTGCCGACGATGCTGCATGCAAGCATCTGCGCGGCCTGCGCTTTCTCGGGGCCGGACCAGTAGGTCTCGATGTCGGCGATGGGCGGGCGGGTCAGGCTGCGCGTGCCGCGAAACAGATCGGCGAACGACATCTGCTGCGAGGTCGCGAGGTACCGCGCTTCTTCATCGGTCGGCGCCGCAATGATGTTGACGCCGACCAGCGCATACGGCGTCGCCTGTTGCGCCGAGGGCTTGAAGCGTTCGCGGTAGATCTCCAGCGCCTGGTCGAGCGCTTGCGGCGCGAAGTGCGAAGCAAATCCATAGGGTAGCCCGAGCGCGGCCGCAAGCTGCGCGCCGTAGAGGCTCGAACCCAGAATCCACAGCGGCACCTGCGTGCCGGAGCCGGGAACGGCTTCGATGCGCTGCCCCGGCATCACGGGGCCGAGAAACGCCTGCAGTTCCTGCACGTCCTGCGGAAAGTGCTCCGCGCCGGACGGCTCGCGGCGCAATGCCCGCAAGGTGAGCTGGTCGGTGCCGGGCGCCCGGCCCAGGCCCAGGTCGATGCGCCCGGGAAACAGCGTCTCGAGCGTGCCGAACTGCTCCGCGA
>CAZBOF010000073.1:6614-20871 GCA_964493285.1 uncultured Rhizobacter sp.
CGATCACGTACGGCGCGTGGTTGGGCAGCATGATGCCGCCGGCGCCGACCCGGATGGCCCGGGTGCCGGCCGCCACATGGGCGATGACGAGCGACGTGGCCGCGGTGGTCACCGTGGGCATGTTGTGGTGCTCGGCCACCCAGAACCTGGCGTAGCCCAAGGCTTCGGCATGCTGCGCCAGTTCGCGCGCCGCATCCAGCGCGGTGCGGCGGTCCGAGCCTTCGCGCACCCTGCCGAGTTCGAGGATGGAAAACTGAGTCATCGAAGGCACGAAGCCGTGCGGCGTTGTCGGAACAGGCAGGCAAGGTATCACGCGTCGGCGCGCCCCATCGCCAGGCACGGCGATGGGAATACAAAGACCGGGGGTATGCGCGCCGCCGGGGTTCGCGCACCGGTCAACGCACGGGATCGACGCGGCTGCGCCAATGCATCACCTGGGCCGCCCAGCGTCGCGCCAACTCGCGCGACGGCGGATCACCGTCCCATGGCAGCGCCTGCACCACACGCTGCACCGCCGAGGCCAGATCTTCCTTCAACGCGGAAGAAAGGCGCTCGGGCACGGACACCGCCAGCCATGCAAGCACTTGCGCGTCGGGCAGCCCGCCTTCCGGCCCGGTGCCCGCGGGCCATCCGCGCACGACTGTCAACGCTGCGGGCGCGTCATGCCATGGCAGATGGATCACGCGCTCGCATACCAGGTCGATGTGCCCCTCGGCCATGTCGCTGAGGGCGGCCGCGCTGGCGCGATAAGAGACCGTCGCGAACACACCCGGCCATTGATCGGACATGCGCATCGCGCACAGATGGCTGGCCGTTGCGCGCCCGGCGTGCCCGAGCGTCGCGCGACGTCCGGCCGCGCTCAGATACTGCCGCAGGCTTGCGCCGTCGGGTGTCTCCATATCCGTTCGTGCCACCAGAGCCAGCGGCATGCGGGCAGCCAAGGCGACGACGTCGATCCCTGGCGCCTCATGAGCCCGCGAGGGCCAGGCGGCCAGCAATTCGGCACCGTGCAGCAACAGCACCGGGCGGTCCCGCGGCGCCGCCATGACGCGCTGCGCGGCGGCCAATCCTGCCGAGACTTCGATCGACACCGGCCGCGCCATCGCCTGCGACATCGCCGATGCCAGCGAAATCGCCAACCGATGGATCGCATCGCCCGGCGCACAGGCGGCTATCAAGATCACACCCTGCGACGCCTTGAACTCGCCCCGAGCACCGACGCCCCAGGTGCACGCGCCCGCACTGGCGAGAACCCGCAGCGCATCACGGCGGCTGAGCCCCACGCCTCACTCAGCGCACGCCGGCAACCCGCCGGCCCGTGAACGACCCAGCATGCGCAGCTGCTGGCGCCCTGCCTCGCTCCCTTGCGCCGCGGCCATGGCCGCCCACTTGGCGGCCTCGCAACGATCGGCGGCCACGGCGGGACCGTAGAGCGCCGGCCCGCCCAGCAGCGCCAAGCCCAGCATCTCCTGCGCCGAACGGTCGCCCGCTTGCGCCGCCTCGCGCAGCAGACGCATCATCCGCCCGTGATCGCGGGCCGTTTGCGCTTCCAAGGCGAGTTGGTAATGCTGCTGCGCTGACACGGGCAACGCCGCTGCCCCGGCAGCGTGGGCCGCGGGAAATAACGTCCCGATGAAGCCGATGACACAGACTGCGCGGCGCGCGTGAACGAGAAGATGCTGCATGGCGATGCTCCTTGCCGGTGAGTGGTGGCCGGGATGATCGCCAGGCATGCGCCGATGGAAAAGCAGGAAGTTCCGCGGCCAGCCTCAGGCTTGCCCTGAGGCAGCGGCAACGCAGCGCCAAGGTGCAGCGCGTGGCGCGCCGCGTGTTGCACGGAACTCAGCCGCCCAGATAGGCCTTGAGCAGGTCTTCGTTCTGCATGATGCCGCCCCATTCGTCGGGGTGGATCTCCTGCACCACCCGCCCGAGCGACATCACGTACGCGCGGTCGGCAATCTCTGCGGCGAGCGCCACGTTCTGCTCGACCAGCAAGATGGCGATGCCGCGTTTTCGAAGCGTATCCACCGCCTCCACGATGTGCCGCAGCACCTTCGGGGCCAGGCCGGTGGAGGGCTCGTCCATGATGAGCAGGTCGGGCTGCAGCAGCAGCGCGCGCGCGATCGCCACCATCTGCTGTTCGCCGCCGCTGAGCAGCTCCACCGCGGAGTCGAGCCGCTCTTGCATGAACGGAAACAGCGCGATCACGTCGTCGAACTCGAAGCGGCGCGCCACATGGCGCCGGTTGCCCTGATGCTGCGCCGCCTCGAGGTTGGTGCGCACGCTCAGCTCGCCGAACAGGTTGCGGTTCTCGAGCACCACGCCCACGCCTTCTTGAACGCGCTGGTGGGGCGGCATCGCCCCGATCTGCCTACCGTCTTTCTGGATCGAGCCGGCCGTCAGCGGCAGCAAGCCGCACACCGCACGCACCAACGTGCTCTTGCCGGCGCCGTTGGCGCCGATGATGGCCACCGCTTCGTTCTGTGCAATCGACAGCGACACGCCATGCAGGATGGGGATGCGGCCGTAGCCCACATCGATGGAATCGACTTGCAGCGTCTGCGCCATGGATTTCATACTCCGAGATAGGCTTCGCGCACGCGCGGGTTCTGCTTCACGTCGCTCAACGGCCCCGAGGTAATGATCTCCCCGAAGCACAGCACATGGACGGTGTCGGCCACGGTCATGAGATCCATGTCGTGGGAGACCAGCAGGATGGTGGTGCCGCCGTCCTTCAGGCTGTGCAGTGCACGCCCAAGATCGCCCACCTCCTCGACATTCAGGCCGGAAGAAGGTTCGTCCAGGCACAAGAGCCGCGGCTCGGCCACAGCCGCACGCGCGAGTTCGACCAGACGCTGGCGCCCGGCCGGTAGGTCCCCCGCGCGGTGGCCCCACACCGACTGGAGGTTGAACCGCTCGCAGGCCGCGTCGGCGCGCTCTTGCATGCGGCGCAGGTCGCGGCGGGCGCGCGGCAGCAGCAGCAGATCCTCGACGAACGAGCTTTGCGTTGCCATGTAGCTGGCGGCCACGAGGTTGTCGCGCACCGTCATGTTGGCGAACGCCTGCGGTGTCTGGAAGGTTCGGATCAAGCCGGCCCGGCTGCGCCGCGGCACGCTCCACGGCGTGATGTCGGTACCGTCATAGACGATCGCGCCCGCCTGCGGCCGCAGGAAGCCGGAGACGATGTTGAACAAGGTGCTCTTGCCGGCGCCGTTCGGGCCGATCAGGCCGGTGATGCCGCGCTGCGGCACTTCGAAATTGATGCCGCGCAGAACGCTCAACCCGCGGAAGCTGTGGGCAATGTCCTTCGCGGCCAGCAAAGGTGTACGAACGTCGCTCACAGCGCACCTCCTGCGGGCTTGCGGGCGCGGCGCTTCGCCAGGAAGCGCTGCCAGCGGTCTTTCAAGAGCCCGCCGAAGCCGCCGGGCAGGAAGATCACGGTCAGCACCAGCAAGAGCGCGAAGAGCAAGGCGTGAATGTCGCCGAACCGGCTCAGCGAGCTGGGCACCACCGTCACGAAGAACGAACCCAGGATGGTGCCGGCGATGGTTTGGGCGCCACCCAGCACGGCGATCAGCAGGAAGTTGATCGCCTGCGGCACGCCGAAGCTGTCCACGCTGACGAACGACACATAGTGCGCGAACAGGCTGCCGGCGAACGAGCCCAGCACCGCGCTCAGCACGAACACCTGCACCTTCAGCGTGGCTGTGGGCACACCGAGCGCCAGGGCGGCGTTGGGCGCATCGCGCATCGCGCGCATGGCATAGCCGTGGCGCGAGCGCAGCAATGCGTAATGCAAGGCGAAGATGACACCGGCCACCGGCCAAACGAAGTAATAGAAGCGCTGCGGCGTGGTCAGCTCCCAGCCCAGGAAGTTGATATGCGGAATACCGCCGATGCCCAGCGTGCCGCCGGTGATCCACTCCCATTCGACGAACAGGGTGTGGCCGATGATCGCCAGTGCCAGCGTCGCCAATGCCAGGAAGAAGCCCGACAAGCGCAGGATGGGCACACCCAGCAACGCCGCGATGCCGCCGCTGATCACCATGCCGGCAATCATCGCCACGGGCTGCGGCCAGCCCAGCGTGAGACAGCCATAAGCCGTGGCGTAGGCGCCAATGCCGTAGAACACGCTTTGCGCGAGGGAGACGATGCCGCACTGCCCGAGCAGGAAGCTCACGCCCAGGCCCGCGATCGCGTAGAGCGCGGTGAACACCAGCAGGTCCACCGTGCTGCGGGAAGAGAACCAGGGCATGAGCGCCCAGATTGCGATGACCGCCAGTGCCGCGGCCCATTTGAACGACTTAGCCACCGCGACGCCCTCCCCGGCCCAGAATGCCGTTGGGCATCACGATCATGATGAGAATCAGCAGCGTCATCGAGATCACGTCCTTGTAGCCCGACGAGATCGTGACCACCGCCAGCGACTCCACCAAGCCGAGCACCAGGCCGCCGACCACGGCGCCGAACGGATTCAGCATGCCGCCCAGGATGGCCGCGGCAAAGCCCTTGAGCGTCAGCAGCAAGCCCATCTGGAACTGGATGGTGATCAGCGGCGCCACCAGCACGCCCGCCAGGCCCCCCACGGCGCCACCCATCACGAAGGTCAGCGAACGCATGCGCCCCACGTCGATGCCGATGGTGGCGGCACCGTCAGGATCGATGGAGGCGGCCATCATCGCGGTACCCAGGCGCGTGCGCCGGTAGAACAATTGCAGGGCGATCACCACCGCCACGCTGATGACGATGAGCCACACCGCATGCACACGCATGGCGGCGTCGAACACATCGAGCGAGCCTTCGCCGCCGATGCCCGGCAAGGCGTGGCTGTCGCGGCCGAAGAAGTACAGGACGGCGGCCGAGATCGCAAAGGCCGCGCCCAGCGTCACCAGCAGGTAGGTGTCGTCGTTGGCGCCGCGCCGGCGCGCCGGACTGATGAGCAAGAACTCCATCAGCCACCCCACCACGCCGCCCGCGATCACCCCGAGCACGAACGCCACGGCAAGATGCATACCCATCACATTGAGTGTCAGGAACGCCACGATGCCGGCCACGAGCGCAAACTCGCCCTGCATGGCGTTGATGATCTTGCTGCCCCGAAACACGACCGACAGGCCAAGGCCGATCAGCGCGTAGACGAAGCCGTTGGTGAGCCCAGTCAGTACTGACTGGACGAACAATGTCCAAGTAATCAAGCGATACCCCTGCGTATGCATCAACTGCCGCAGCGGACCGCATCTTCGCGGCCCGCTGCGGCAAGGTTCAACCCGGCATCTGCAGGCTGATCAACCGCCGGCGGTGAACGGCAGGCGCGTGAACTTGCCCTTGACGAGCTTCGAGTAGATGAAGCTCGACAGGTCGATGCCCGTCATGTCGGGCGCGCCGAAGTTGTATTTCGCGAGCGCGCCTTGGTACGGCTCGCGCATCGCCAGTGCGATGGCTTCGTTGCCGGCGTCCGGGCCCACCTTCTCCAGCGCGCGTGCCGCGATGTGCACGGCGTCCCAGCCGGCCGTCTCGAAGTTCTTCGGCAGCGCGTTGTTGGCCTTGCGGTACAGCTCGACGAACTCGGCCTGGCGCGGCAGCGGATCCTCGCCCACCATGAACTCGGGGAACACGATCTCGTCGGCAAACTCACCCATGCCGCGCACGTAGTCGTAGGAGGCCGAGCCGATGGCCGACACGATGGTCTGCGTGATGCGCATCTGGCGCGCGTTGCGGAACGGCACTGGCGAGGTCGCGATCACGAACACCAGGTCCGGGTTCGCGGCGCGCACCTTCGCTGCCTGAGCCGAGACGTCGGTGGCGCCCACCTCGAAGCGCTCGATGGCGATGAACTCCACGCCATACGACTCCACGAACTCGCGCAGCCCGGCCAGCACGGCCTGGCCGTAGCCGGTGTCGTGCAATACGCCGATCCGCTTGGCCTTGGCGCTCTTCGTGGCGAACTCGAGCATGGCGCGCGCATTCAGCGCCTGCGGCGGCAGCACGTGGTAGAGCATCTTGTAGCTCTGCTCGATCACGGGGCCCAGGCCGGTGAAGGTGATCTGGGCCATCTTCTCGCGGTTGGTGATGGCCGCAATGGCGCCGGTGCTCGCGGTGAGCGAGGGGCCGATGAATGCGGCCACTTTCTCGCCGAAGATCAGGTTTTCGGCCTTGCTCTTGGCGAGGTTCGGGTTGGAGCCATCGTCATCCAGCAGAACCTTGATCGGACGGCCGCGCACGCCGCCCTTCTCGTTGATCACACGCTCTGCCAGCAAGATGCCGGCGCGCTCGGGCTGGCCGAGGCCGGCACCGGGGCCGGTGAGCGAGAGCACCGAGCCGAGCTTGATGGGCTGCGGCGCCTGGCCGAATGCCACCATCGGGCCCAGGGCTGCACCTGCGGCCGCTGCCTTCAGAACGGTGCGGCGCGGCAAGCCGCCCAGATGCTTGTTCATATTCGTCATGTCATCCTCCAGGAGTTACTTCAATGGCGCGATGGCGCAGCGGCACATCGCAAGGTGAGACAACAAGCGCGCGGATCAACGCAGACCCTCGCGCACCAGCTTCATGTAGGCCTTCACGACCCACTCCGGCAACTTCGCGCCGTTCTTAGATCCCTTGAGAAACCGCATGTACAGATAGCTGCGCGCACCCATGAACACATAGGCCAGCACTTCGAGTTCGCGGCCTTCGAGCGCACGGATCTCGCCGCGGTCGACGCTGCGTTGCAGCGAAGACACGTAGTGCTCTGTCAACAGCTTCAAGTGCTTTTCATGGGCCTTCGGCGCCCAGGTTTCCGCCTCGTTCAGGAGACGGAAGAAGCCCGGGCTTTGGCGCAGAAACTCGAAGAACGCCCGAAAGCCGCGCTCTTCGACTTCATAGACATCGGCCGCGTTGTGCAGGGCCTTGCCGATGTAGGAGACGATGTCTTGCCCGATGTGCGGCAGCAGTTCATCGAACAGCGCCTGCCGGGAGTCGAAGTAGAGATAGAAGGTGCCTTGCGCGATGCCGGCACGCTCGGTGATCTTGCTGATGGAGGCTTCGCCATAGCCATGCTCGCCCACCACGGCAGCCGCTGCCTGAAAGATTTTCTCGCGCGCCTCGCCTGCCAGCTCGGCTCGGGTCAGCCGGCGGCGCCGCGGCGTGACATCAGCCACCGGTTCGGCCTTGGCGCGCTTGCGCGGGGCGGGCAACGAGACCGCGGAATCGGTTTCAATTTGGCGCTTCGGATTCTTCAACGAGCTTTCTCTCACGCAACCGCCTCCCCTTCTTTTCTGGACAAGAAGCCGCGGCGGGGTGGGCCCGCGCCGGGCTTGCTTCAAGACGCGGCGCGGCGCGAGCCCAAAGGCCCCAACGGCATGCGAACGCTTCGCCCTGAACACCAGGCCATTCTGTTTCCCCAATGTCACTGAGTCAACAGTCAGTGAGCCATGATTCATCGGTAGTATCCCGAAGTCCGTGCACGCCTTGCCGCCGCGTTCGGGAAGCGCAAAGAACGAAGCGGCATGGCTGCCGAAGCACCCATGCCGCCTACGGCCTGTTCACGCGGAATGCGCCGTGAGGCTCAGAGCGTTTCGACGAACCAGTCGCGTGCAATGCCGGCCGCCTTCTCGATCTTCGAGTTGTCGGAGTACATGGTCATGTGCGAGGTGTGGGGAAGGATCTCCAGCTTCTTGCGCGGCGACGGAATGGCATTGAAGGCGCCGATTTCCAGGTCCCAGAGCGTGAGGTCGTCGCCCTGCGCGACGATCATCAGCGTGGGCGTGTCGTAGATGCGCTTGACGAACGGATTCACGTCGTAGTTCAGCAGCAGGTCGACCGATTCCACGGTGCTCTTGTTCTCGTACAGCGGCGCCTGAGAGGCCTTGATCTGCAAGAAGGTGCGCACGGTTTCGGGGAAAGGCCAGGCCGACGGTTCGGTGGCCCAGTTCTCCGTGGCATGCGGGAGGTACAAGCGCTCGCCCGGCTTTTCGTAGCGCAGTTTGCGGTCGCGAAGGATCAGGTCCCACAACGCGCGGTATCCCATGGTGCCGTGGGCGCGGCGCATGTTCTCGTAGCCGTCGATCACCGGGATCTGCGACACGATGGTCTTCACCCGCGGGTCGTTGGCCGCCAGGATCAGCGCGTGCCCGCCGGAGTAGGAGATGCCCCAGACGCCGATGCGCTCCGGGTCCACCAGGGGGTGGCGCTCCAGGAAGCTGATCGCGTTCTCGTAGTCGCGCACCTGCGCCCACGGGTCGAGATGCTGGCGGTTGTCGCCATCGCTGACACCGAGGTTGCGGTAGTCGAAAACCATCGCATTGATGCCGGCCTTGGCGAAGGTTTCGGCATAGGTGGGCATGACGATTTCTCGCACATAGCACCACCCCCCGGCGAGCACCACGGTCGGGCGCGGCTTCGACTCGTCGGTTGTATAGAGCCAAGCGCGGCAGGTGACGCCCTCGGACTGGAATTCCACATCAATTCTTTTGACCATGATTGCCTCGAACGAAATGACTGCTCCGCGGACGCTCCGGCGGCTGTGCGCGCTTTTCGCACGAGACCGGCCGCCCGGGCGCCGCACCCATGTGCTGACACCACGATATTAGTAACCACCTGGTCACTGGTCAATGACCATTTGGTCAACAAAGGGAAAGCCCTAAGCCCGGGAATTTTTCCGCGCCGCGTCAACGCCGCCCGAGGCGGCATGGCCCCCTCGGGCGCCGGTGCATGGCGCGAAGCCCCGCCATGCCCGCGGCAGGAGGGGCGTCTGCGATGCCACCGGCCGCGCGCAGCGCATGCCGCGGCCCCGCCAAGCCAGCGGGCCACGCGGAATTGCCCCGTGCAGCGCCGCCACAAGCCGTTCCCCCATGCCGTGCATTCCATGCGGCGCGCGGCCGCCGCACGTTGAGCATGTGGTAACCTCCAGGCACTCATCTGCCACGCGCGCTTCGTCAACATGCCTGCCATGTTCGGGTGCAACGACGCGGCAATGAAGGGAGAGAGTTTTGACCCGGCCATGCGCATGGCCGTTCCGCCCATCAGCCATGACGACCAAAACGAAAGTCGCGGGTCCGCGTCTCAAAGCCGTGCCTGTGCCCGAGCACAAGCCTCGCAAAGCCCATGTCCGGCCGCGTGTCTCGGGCGCGGAGCGCGAAGCGCTGATCCTGGCCGAGGCCGTGCGCTTCTTTGCCGAGTTCGGGTTTGCCGGCGACACCCGCGAGCTGGCGCGCCGAGCGCACGTCACGCACCCGCTGCTCTACAAGTACTTCTCCACCAAGGAAGCGCTCATCGAGCGTGTGTACCAGGCGGTGTACCTGGGCCGCTGGAATCCCGAGTGGGAAGCGCTGATTGCCGACCGCAGCCTGCCGGTGCGCGAGCGCATGGTCCGCTTCTACGCCGCGTTCGCACAGGTCATCCTCGACCGCGAATGGGTGCGCCTGTTCATGTTCTTCGGCCTGCGCGGCGCCGACATCAACGAACGCTGGTTCTCCGTGGTGCGCGAGCGCCTGGTGCTGCCGTTCTGCGCCGAGCTGCGCCACGAGATGAAGCTGCCTTCGCCGCAGGTGTCGCCGCCCACGATCGAGGAGACCGAACTCATCCAGGGAATCAGCACGCGCATCTTCGGGTTCGGCATTCGCCAGCACATCTACGGCATGCCGCTGCCCGGCGACGGCCAGGTGGACTCGCTCGTGAAGGCCGAGATCGACATGTTCTTCGACGGCATCGGCCCCACGATCAAGGCGCTGATCAAGGCGGCCCCGGCCCGCAGGCCCCGCGCCGCATCGCGCAAGGCCGGCGCCGTCAGGTAGCGGCTTGCGCCTGCCGCGCGTGCGGCGAAGCTTCGCCGAGCACGCGCGGGTTGCTCTCCAGCAGGCGCATGCGCGCCACGTCTTTCAGATGGGCCAGCGCGGCTTCACGCCCTTCGGCACCGGGGTCGAACCGGCCGTCGCGGATGCGCTGGATCAGCATGCGGTTCAACGCCAGGCGTGCCTGGGCCGGGTCGCCGCAAGCCTCGGCCTCCAGCAGCGCCGCAAGCCGTTGCAGTTCAGACTGCTCCGGCCGCGCACCGTGCGCAAGCTCGCGCTGCGCGATGCCCATCGCGCGCAGCACCATGCGGGCCGCGTGCTTGCCGCTCGCCGGCAAAAGCGGCAACAGCTCGCGTTCCATGAGTTCTTGTGCCGCGTGAAGCAGGTCGGCACCGTTCGGGCGTTCACGCATCAACCGTTCTCCGTCATGGCCAGCAGTTCCCATTCCAGTTCGGGCACGATGTGCCCTGTGAGCGCCAGCAGCAGCGATGACTCCTCGCCGCTCAGGTGGCGCCCCGCCTGCTGCAAGGCGATCACCGCCCAGTTCACATGGGCCATCACTTCCCAGTAGCGCACCTGCGATGCGTCGACCGGCTTGCCGGACACGCTTTCGTAGCCGGCGTAGAAGTCGCGCCGCTCGCCGATCCCGCCGGCTTCCAGGTCCGGGCGCGCAAACCGCCAGCATTTGGCGCAGAACCAGCCGATGTCTTCCATCGGGTCGCTCCAGCCGGCGAACTCCCAGTCCAGCAAACCGGTGAGGCCGGATTCATCGGCCATGTAGTTGCCGGTGCGGAAGTCGCGGTGGCACAGCACGAGATCGCCTCGCGGCGGCGCATGGCGTTCCAGCCAGCGCAAGGCCCATTCGAGCGCAGGGTGCGGCGCGTCCAGGGTGTCGAGATGGCCGCGCGCCTTGCCGATGAGGCGAAGCGCCGGGGCTTCGTCGTACTCGGGCAGGCCCAGCTCGGGGCGCGGCGGGCGAATGGTGTGCAGCTTCGCGAGTTCCTGGCCCAGTTGCCGTGCCAGCTGGACGCGGTCACCGCCGTGGCGCAAGTCCTTCGTGAGAAGGTGCGCCGCGGCGGTGCCGCCGATCAAGCGCATCAGGAAGAACGGGCGCCCGATCACGCTCAGGTCGCCGCAGGACCACAGCGGCTGCGGCACCCGCACACCCGCCGCATGGACGGCCTGCAACAGCGCGAATTCCTGCAAGCGGCCATGGCTCACCGCCACCGCCGTGGGTGCATCGCAGCGCAGCACCGTGGACAGCGCACCGGCGTGCGCCCCGCCCTGCACGTCGAACTCGACGCGCCAGTTCTCCTGGATCGCGCCACCCGTCAACGCGGTGGCGTTGACGACGCGCACCGCATCGGCACCCGCCGCATGGCGCACGAAAGCGGCCACCCGTTCGCAGGCCGCAGGGTCGGCCAACGCGCTCACAACGAACTCACGAGGTGCCCGAGGTCGACCGCGACGCAGGCGCCGCTCATCGCACGCCCCGCATCGGAGGCCAGCAGCAGCAGCGGGCCGTCAAGCCCGCTGAGCTGGCCGAACTGGCGGCTCGGGATGCGCGAGCGCAGCTTGTCGCCCAACTCGCCTTCGAGAAAATCCTGGTTCAGGTCGGTGACGATGTAGCCCGGCATCAACGCGTTCACCCGGATCTCGTGGCGCGCCAGTTCCAGCGCCATGGCCTTGGTGGCTTGCAGCACACCGGCCTTGGAAATGGCATACGGCGCCACCCCCGCCGCCACGCGCTCGCCGAGGATGGACGCCACATTCACCACGCAGCCGCCCGCGCCGCGCGCCACCATGCGCCGTGCGGCTTCGGTCGCCACCAGCCACATGCCCTTGAGGTTGGTGTCGAGCACGTGGTCGTAGTCCTCGGGCGTCTGCTGCAACAGCGGCTTGGTGACGGTGACCCCGGCGTTGTTGATGACGACGTCGGGCACGCCCGGCCCGGCCGCAAGGCTGTCGAAGCAGGCCCGCACGCTCTCGGGCGAGGTGACGTCCAGCGCATGCGCGCTGGCCTGTCCGCCGGCATCCTCGATCTCGCGCACCAGATCGGCCAGCTTCTCCGCGCGGCGGGCGGCCACGGCCACCTGCGCCCCGACGCTCGCGACCAGCAAGGCGAAATGACGGCCCAGGCCGGACGATGCCCCCGTGACCAGCACCCGCTTGCCATCCAGGCGGAAGAGGTCGGTCGCGTTCGTGGAATGATCCGGCAGGCTCATTCCGACGGCCCCCGTCCGGCGGCGATCTTGCCGCCCATGCTGTGGCGGTGCACTTCGCTCGGGCCGTCGTAGATGCGGAAAGCCCGCATGTCGGTGAAGATGCGCATCACTTCCGATTCGCCGGTCACGCCGCGCCCGCCGAGCATCTGCACGCAGCGGTCCACCACGCGCCACAAGGCCTCGGAGGCAATCACCTTGGCACGGCTGGATTCATAGTTGCCGCGTTCGCCGCGGTCGAGCAGCCAGGCGGTGTGCCAGATGTGCAGGCGCGCCGTGTGCAGGTCCATGTCGTTGTCGGCCAGCGCAAAGCTGATGCCCTGATGTTCGGCCAGTCCTTTGCCGAAAGCCTGGCGCTCGCGCACGTACGCGAGCGCGGCATCGTGTGCGCGCCGCGCCTGCCCGAGCCAGCGCATGCAGTGCGTGAGCCGTGCGGGCGCCAGCCGCACCTGGGCGTACTTGAAGCCTTTGCCGACTTCACCCAGCACATCGGTGGCGGGCACGCGCAGGCCGTCGAACTCGAGCACGGCGTGGCCGCCGGTGAAGCAGGCGTCGAGCGCCTCCATCTGGCGCACATGGCGGATGCCGGGCGCATCCATGTCCGACAGGAACATCGTGGCACTGCCGTCTTCCATGCGGGCCATGACGATGGTGAACGCCGCGCCTTCGGCGCCGGTGATGAACCACTTGCGCCCACTGATGACGTAATGATCGCCATCGCGCACCGCGGTGGTCTGCAGCATCGACGGGTCGGAGCCTGCACCGGGCGCAGGCTCCGTCATCGCAAAGCACGAGCGCGTGCGGCCTTCGACCAGCGGGCGCAGCCAGCGCGCCACCTGGGCCGGCGTGGCCACCTGCTCCAGCAGGTGGATGTTGCCTTCATCCGGCGCGTGGATGTTCATCGCGATCGGCCCGAGGCGCGAGTAGCCGGCCTCCTCGAAGACGACCGCTTTCTCGACGTGCGTGAGGCCGAGGCCGCCGAGCGACTCCGAGGCATGGGGCGTCAGCAGCTTCTGCGCGCGTGCCATGGCCACGAGATCGGCGCGCAGGTCGTCGCCGGGGCCATGCGCCGTCTGGCGCGGATCGGCTTCCATGGGAATCACGTCTTCGCGGATGAAGCGGCGCGTGCGTTCACGCAGTTCTTTCATCCGTGGTGTCAGTTCAAAGTCCATCGGGGTTCAACTCTCAAGCATGGATGGCGCGGCCAAAGGCGGCCAGCACCGATTCGGGGATCACCTCGGACAAAGTCGGGTGGGGAAAGACCACCTGCATCATCTCCGCTTCGGTGCTTTCAAGCTGTCGCGCAAGTGAAAACGTGCCGATCAGCTCGGTCACGCCCTCGCCCACCAGGTGCGCGCCGAGCAAGGCGCCGGTGGCTTCGTCGAACACGACCTTCGCCCACCCGTCGCCGGCCGCCGATGCGATCGCCTTGCCGTTGCCCGCGAACGGAAAGCGGCCCACCTTGACGCGGTGGCCACGCGCCCGGGCCGCCTCCTCGCTCAAGCCCACGCTCGCCACCTGCGGGTGGCAGAAGGTGCAGGCCGGGATTTCATCGGGGTGGGGCGCGTGCGCACCGGCCACCCCTGCCAGTCTTTCGACACAGGCCACGGCCTGGTGCGACGCCTTGTGCGCCAGCCAGGGCGCGCCCGCCACGTCGCCGACCGCCAGCACGCCCGGCTGCCCGGTGGCGCCGAACGCATCGGCCTGGATGAAGCCGCGCGCCACCGCCACACCCGGCACGCGGTCGAGCCCGATGTCCTCGACATTGCCGGTGACGCCGATGGACACCAGCACGCGTTCCACGTTCAATTGCTCGGTGGCGCCGCCTTGGGCCAGGGTGACCTGCACGCCGTCGGCGTGCACCTTCACCGACTGGACGGCGCACTGGGTGCGCACCCGCACGCCGTCACGCTCGAAGGCGGCCTGCACGAAGGCGGAGATGTCGGCGTCTTCCGCAGGCAGCACGCGCTCGCGCATCTCGCACACCTGCACCTGCGTGCCGAGTGCGGCGTAGAAGCTGGCGAACTCCATGCCGATGGCGCCGGCGCCGATCACCAGCAGGCTTTTCGGCGCCGCCTGCGGCGTGAGCGCTTCGCGGTAGCCCCAGATGCGCGCCGGATCGGCCTTTTCCAGACCTGGGAAGACACGCCCCCGCGCACCGGTCGCCAACATGATGTGGCGCGCCGACAGCCGGCTGCGTTCGCCGGAGGCCGAGGTGATCTCCACTTCGCCGCCGCCCGCCAAACGCGCATGCCCGGCATGCACCGC